>NZ_JBITIG010000008.1:0-460694 GCF_044458745.1 Streptomyces sp. NPDC050418 | reverse complement strand
CCTCTCCTGTGCGGCGCGGCCGTGGCGGGGCGGGGGGGGGTCGGGGGGCGTGGGGGCGGCGCCCGCGGGCGGGGGGGGGGGGGGGGGGCCGGGCCCCCCCCCCCCCCCCCCCCCCCCCCCCCCCCCCCCCCCTCGTCCACTTCTGTGGCCGTACGTCTGTGTCCAGCCGTACGTCCGTGCTTATACGGGCGTGACGCCCAGCCCCGGCAATCCGCCCGCCCTGCGCAGGGCGACGGATCCGTACGGCGTGCGCAGCCGCAGCCAGGGGCCGGCGGTCAAAAGCGCCGCCGGGGCGTCGGGCCGCAGCAGTCCGAAGACGTACGCGGCGTGCGCGGCCCGCAGCGGGAGCGGCGTGGAGCCGAGCGTGCGGCCCCAGATCTCGGCGCCGATCCGGTCCAGCTCGGCCCGGGTCCGCTTGTCCTCGTGCAGTTCCTCGACGCGTGCCTTGAACTCGCCGACCGCCGTCTGCACGGCCCGCCCGAGCTCGGTGCTCGCGGGCAGGCCGTCCTGCTGCTGCCAGCCGCCGCGCGGCGGCAGCAGCCCGGCCCAGGAGGGTCCGGTGACCGCGGCGGGGACGGTGACCGCCTCGGCCTCGACGGCCTCGAGGAGCTCACCGGCCGACACCGTACGGTCGAGGTCGACCGGCTCGGCCAGCGCGATGGCCCGTACGACCACGACGTCGAGCGCGGGCGCCCGGCCGAAGACGGCGAGCGCACGGCCCGCCGCCTGCAGCCGGACGGCCGCCGCCCGGTCGTACTTGAGCAGCCGCTGGAGGAAGGCGGCGAGACCCGCCGCCTCCCCTTCACCGGCCAGAGGCACCACGGTCATGCCGCTACGGCCTCTTCGGAACTGTCCTTCGCGGCCACGTCATCGGCGTACTCCTCGAGGAACTCGCGCTCCTCGGCCGTGATCCGCCGCGGCCGCTGCGCCTCGAAGTCGAACGGCACGATGACGGTCGAGGCCCGCACGTACACGACGTCCTCGTCCTTCACCTCGTACTCGATCGTGAACGAGGCCGCTCGTATCTTCGTGACCCACAGCTCGATACTCACCGGCTTGTGCCGGTGCACCAGCTGCCGCTTGTAGTCGATCTCATGGCGCGCCACGACCGACCCCTGCTGGAAGTCCTTGTCCGGGCGGAACAGGAAATCGATACGCGCCTCCTCCAGATAGCGGAGGAAGACCACATTGTTGATGTGGCCGTACGCGTCCATGTCCGCCCAGCGCAAGGGGCAGGCGTATACGTGGCGAGCCATCAGCCGCGGGTCAGTTTCTTGTACGTGGCGCGGTGCGGACGGGCCGCGTCCGGACCGAGCCGCTCGATCTTGTTCTTCTCGTACGACTCGAAGTTGCCCTCGAACCAGAACCACTTGGAGTCACCCTCGTACGCGAGGATGTGCGTGGCCACCCGGTCCAGGAACCAGCGGTCGTGGGAGACGACCACCGCGGCGCCCGGGAAGTCGAGCAGCGCGTTCTCCAGCGAGCTCAGGGTCTCGACGTCGAGGTCGTTGGTCGGCTCGTCGAGGAGCAGCAGGTTGCCGCCCTGCTTGAGGGTCAGCGCCAGGTTGAGGCGGTTGCGCTCACCACCGGAGAGCACACCGGCCGGCTTCTGCTGGTCCGGGCCCTTGAAGCCGAAGGCGCTGACGTACGCGCGGCTCGGCATCTCGACCTGACCGACGTTGATGTAGTCCAGCTCGTCCGAGACGACCGCCCAGAGGGTCTTCTTCGGGTCGATGTTGCCGCGGGACTGGTCCACGTACGAGATCTTGACCGTGTCGCCGACCTTGATCTCACCGGAGTCCGGCGTCTCCAGGCCCTGGATCATCTTGAACAGCGTGGTCTTACCGGCACCGTTGGGGCCGATGACACCGACGATGCCGTTACGCGGCAGCGTGAAGGACAGGTCGTCGATGAGGACCTTGTCGCCGAAGGCCTTGGAAAGGTTGTTGACCTCGACGACGATCGAGCCCAGGCGCGGGCCCGGCGGAATCTGGATCTCCTCGAAGTCCAGCTTCCGCATCTTGTCGGCCTCGGCGGCCATCTCCTCGTAACGAGCAAGACGCGCCTTCGACTTGGCCTGCCTGCCCTTGGCGTTGGAGCGAACCCACTCCAACTCCTCCTTCAGGCGCTTCTGCCGCTTCTCGTCCTTCTTGCCCTCGACCTTGAGGCGCTCGGACTTGCGCTGCAGATACGTGGAGTAGTTGCCCTCGTAGGGGATCGCGCGGCCGCGGTCCAGCTCGAGGATCCACTCGGCCACGTTGTCCAGGAAGTACCGGTCGTGGGTGATGGCCACGACGGTGCCGCTGTACTGGGCGAGGTGCTGCTCCAGCCAGTTCACCGACTCGGCGTCGAGGTGGTTGGTGGGCTCGTCGAGGAGCAGCAGGTCCGGCGCCTCGATCAGGAGCCGGCAGAGCGCCACGCGACGCTTCTCACCACCGGAGAGGTTGGTGACGGGCCAGTCGCCGGGCGGGCAGCCCAGGGCGTCCATGGCCTGCTCGAGCTGGGCGTCCAGGTCCCACGCGTTGGCGTGGTCCAGATCCTCCTGGAGCTTGCCCATCTCCTCCATGAGCTCATCGCTGTAGTCGGTGGCCATGAGCTCGGCCACCTCGTTGAAGCGCTTGAGCTTGCCCATGATCTCGGCGGCGCCGTCCTGCACGTTCTCCAAAACGGTCTTGGAGTCGTCGAGCTCGGGCTCCTGCATGAGGATGCCGACGCTGTAGCCGGGCGACAGGAAGGCATCACCGTTGGACGGCTGCTCGATGCCGGCCATGATCTTCAGCACGGTCGACTTACCCGCACCGTTGGGACCGACCACACCGATCTTCGCGCCGGGCAGGAAGTTCAAGGTGACGTCATCGAGGATCACCTTGTCGCCGTGCGCCTTGCGCGTCTTGCGCATGGTGTAGATGAACTCAGCCAAGAGAAACCGTCCGGCAAACTGGAAGTGGGCAGATACACCCCATCTTGCCTGACGTCCATCCCCTGACGGAAACCGGTATGGGTGGGCCCCTGTGACCTGCCCATTCCTAGATCACCGCTGCAGTTGATCTGTCACTTGTTGTCACCAACGGTCGCCCTTGAGTGGTGCCGGACGGCCCAGGGGCGGCCCGGGATCCGGGTACCGATCAGGCGTTTCTGCAGTTGCGGCCTTATTCGCCGACCTCGATCCACTCCAGACCAGTCGGAGCCCATACAGGCGCGGGGTCGTCACTTGCGGCTCGTAATCTACATAGGTAGTCTACGAGCCATGAGGAAGACTCACGCCTTGATCCAAGTGATCCTGGCTCTGATGGAAGACCCCGGAGGGCAGCACTGGGGTTACGAGCTGTCAAAACAGGCTGGCGTCCGTTCCGGAGTTCTGTACCCGATGCTCCGGCGGATGTTGGAGGACGGTTGGCTTGAAGATGGCTGGGAGGACCCGGCCGAGATCAGGGACAAACGGCCTCCGCGTCGCTACTACAAGTTGACCGGGGAGGGGCAGGTCGCTGTCTCCGCGATCCTCAGCGATGCTCGACGCGATGCCCGCTTTCGTGCGCTTGTCGGGAGGCCCGCCCAGTGATCACCGAGCTCGTCGGCGCCATAACAGCGTGGCCACTCCTTGTTTCCGCACTTCTGGTTTTCGGCTTCGCGCCCGGCGCCCTCCTCCGCTTGATCGTTCTCGCTTTTCAGAGGGATGATCCACGTCGCTCCGAGCTGCGAGCGGAACTCAACGCCGTGCCTCGTGTCGAGCGCCCCTTCTGGGTGATCGAACAGTTGGAGGTTGCCGTTTTCGACGGCCTGTGGCCTCGTCTTGTCTGGGCCGCCACTGGTCGCATCATCGATCGCTGGCACCTGACCTCGGGTGTCAAGTTCAACCGGCTGTATCCGCAGAGCTTCTGGATCCCCTCCGAGCAGGAGAAGCGGGCGCTCAGGCCTGGCGTCGCCGTGAAGCTCATGTTCGACATGAGGGATGGCTGGGGCGAACGCATGTGGGTCGAGATCGTCAAAGTCAAGAGACACAAGCTTGTCGGCGTGCTGCACAACCAGCCGTTCGGCATCCCGCGCCTGGAACACGGAGACAAGATCCGCTTCAAGCCTCACCACATCATCGACATCGACTGGGATGGCGACGCGCAATGTGATCAGGTTTCGAGTGATCCCGAGCTGCCGGAGAGAGCGTAGGCCGGCGGAGCGGTTTTGGCCGGTGTCCTGCCTGGTTTGGGGTCGGGCATGATCAGGGGGCCGTACGCTGGTTGGCCACTCGGGCAGGTTTGTGGACCTGTCCCTAGGTAGCACGAGTGGCCCCCTGGTCTTGCTCGACGCGGGTCCCGGACCGGGGAGGTGGGTAAAGCCGTGGAGCCGGCCGCCCCCGCCGATGGGCAACGACCATGGAAGCGGGCCCGTCGACATTGCACCGCCGCCGCGATCCGGCCTTAGTCGAAGCACAACGCGTCTTTGACCTGCACGTATGGCGCCCCCTCATGCCCTGTGACCATGTGTTTTCGCCCCTTGCGGGCGCGGGCGGGCGTCGACGCGCGGCCCCGGTGGCGTAGACATGGAGGGAGCCGTGCGGCGGCGACCGACCGGCGCCGCCGCGCTCTGCGCGGCCCTCCATCCTCTGGATTGATCCTTTGGATTGGATCTACTTCGTTAGTCCTGGTGGTTCTTGGGGTTTCTGGGGTTCCGCCTGCACTTTGCTCATCGAGATCAACCGGCGCTCTTCTTCCCTCTCCCAGGCCGGATCGCGGCGGCGGGGTGATGCCGGCGCGCACGCGTCGCCATGGGTGTGATCACTTCAGGCGGGGTCGGTGTCGGCCTCCGAGGCATGGCCACGAGTCCCGGGCCGGCGAGCGAAGCGAGCTCTTGATGATGTAGGGAAACTTTGTCCGCGCGGCTGACCGGGCTGGTCTCGGGCTGTCGGTGCTCGGATCGGCTCAGCTACGGTGAAGTTCATGCCCTCCGCACTCGATACGCCTCAAGGCGCTGCCGCCCTGGCTGAGACCCTGCTGCCACCCCTCGGGAACCGCTGGCTGCACACGCAGGCCGTAGCCGCGAAGGCGCAAGAGGTTTCGTCGGCAGTGCCGGAGGACGAACGGGATCTCCTTGTAGCTGCGGCCTGGCTGCACGACCTCGGCTACGCGCCTCAGGTCTGGGACACCGGATTCCATCCCCTCGATGGCGCTCGCCACTTGGCTTCCCTCGGCGCTCCGGATCGACTGGTGCGGCTCGTCGCCCACCACTCCGGCGCCGTGTACGAGGCGGAGCAGCGTGGCCTCTCCGCTGAGTTGTCGGCGTACGAGCGCGAGGATTCGCCATTGCTCGACGCCTTGATCTACGCCGACATGACCACCGGTCCGGCGGGGCAGCGCTTCGACTTCGACGTACGCATGGATGAGATTCTTGATCGCTACGAGTCGGGCAGCGTGGTCCACACGGCGATCAGCAAGGCTCGCCCATATCTCAAGGCGGCCGTGTCGCGAACGTTGAGCCGCATCTCGGCTGCGTGATCAGCCGATGTGGGGTTCGATCCTGCCAGACAGGCCGTGATCAATCCGCATGCGCATCGACGGGTGGATGTTCAGTTCATCCAGCCTGCTCGGGGCGACGAACGCGACCTCTTTGCTCTCGCTGCTCGTCCGGAGTTCACCGCCGATGATCCGGGCCGTGAAGCAGATCGAGAACTGTTGGCGGACCTCGCCATCGTCGTACGCCATGACGTGCGCGGGGTTCGTGTAGAGGCCGACCAACCCCGTCACCTCGACGTCGAACCCGGTCTCTTCCTTGGTCTCGCGAACTGCCGCGTTGGCGACGGATTCGCCGACATCGACGCCACCTCCCGGCAGGGCCCACAGGTCGTTGTCGGTCTTGTGGATGAGCAAGACCTCGCCCGCGTCGTTCAGCGCCACCGCCGTTACAGACGGAACGATGCTGTTCGCCTTCGGAGCGTTCGGGTCGTTGAAGTAGTCGATGCGGGCCATGCATCTAGCCTCGCACGCTCGCCGGCTTCTGCCGCTATGCGCTCTGTGCCCGCTCCCACGCGTAGTCGAAGCTCTTCATGTAGTGGCGGAAGGTGCGGGCCCCTGGGATGTACCGGAAGTGCATGACCGGGTTCTGCCCGGCGGGGGCTCCGAGTACGTGCGGGTTGACCAACACGTCATCGTCGAAGCGGTAGATCGAGTTGTAGAGGATTGTGTCGTGCAGTCGGAGTTCGACCCCGGGGGTCCCAAGGGCCGGCTCAAGGTAGCGGCGTGTGATCCGGGCTCGTGCGGCCAGATCGCCTCCGATGCCTTCCTCTTCACCCCGCTGTCGGACCATCTCCGAGTCGGGGTCACCGAGCAGCACACGGACCTCGGCGCCGCCCTTGGCCTTGTCGGCTAGCTGGTCGGCCAAGTCCGGGTGGCTGTCGAACAGGAACAGTCCGGCGTACACCAGGATCTCGACGTTGCTCTTGGCGCCATCGATCAGCGAGGACCACAGGGCCGACGGAACGGCACCCCTGTGCGGGTAGTACGTGATGAGTTCGGATGTGCTGGCTGTCTCGGCCTGCTTCTCCGCTGAGGGCCAGAGGTAGACCTCATCCATGCCCAGGAAGGTCGCAGCCTTCCAACGGTGTCCACGGTGGGGAGTTCGGTTCGTCGTAATCCAGCGCTCAACCGTCTTGGGATCTACCTCGACGTGATCGGCAAGGGACTGGATCGTCTCACCCTTCACTGAAATCGCCGCGCGCAGACGTTCGTTCGCCATGGCCTGGCCTCTCCCTGGGACGACCGGGGACGTTTTGACGGTAGCTCAGACGTCCCCAAACGTCCATACAGACCGTGATGCGTCCACTACATCTCGCGGTTTTCTGATCTCACCGCCACAACGGCGGGCGTCAACTACCCGCAAGATCAGGAGACAAGACGATGCGTCAGATCCCTGTGGACACCAACGCCATGACCGTGATGCTCATCCAGGCCCCGGAGCCGAAGATCAAGAACCGGGATACCGGCGAGGCCGCGACGGACCGGCAGTCGGGCAAGACCCTGTTCAATGTGAACGTGGCCGTGATCGTGGACGGTCGCCCGGACGCGCTGACCGTCGTGGTTGCCGAGGACGGCATTCAGCCGGACCTGGCGCCGGGCATGCCGGTGGAGTTCCCCGGCCTGGTCGCCCGCCCGTGGGAGAACGACTTCGGGCACGGCATCAGCTACCGCGCCATCGCGGTCACCGCGAAGAGCCTCACGGTCGCCGGCTCCAACGGCAAGGTCTGATCGCCATGCCGATCACCGAGCTGGCGATTCTCGCCTTCGCTGTGTGGGTGCTGGCTATGGTGACCCGCGCCAAGTTCCCCGCCGTGTACTGGTCGCTCTTCGGCCTCCCCGCCGCCCTCTACCGGGTGTGCGCCGCGTATCGGCAGACCATGGAGGCGTGCGAGCTGACCGTGTCCCCGCCGTGGTGGAAGGTCTTCGCCAAGAAGGCTGTCGGCAAGGAGACTGCACGCCCAGGTATCCCGAGGATCCGCGCGATACGCCCGACCACAACCGGGGTGCGCCTACGGCTTCGACTCCCCGCCGGCCTGGCACCCGAGCACGTGGTCAACTCCGCCGAACGGCTGCGTCATGCCTGGGCCATGCACTCCGCCCATGTGAACGAGGTCAAGCCTGGTGTCGTCGACCTGCGGATGACCGGCATGGACGTCCTCGGCTCCGTGCGAATGCCGCGCCGGCTGGTGCCTGGACCGCTCTCCGCGATCGTCGCCCTGCGCGAGGACGGCCAACCATTCGTGCGTAACTACCGGGAGGTTCCCCACTCGTTGACCATGGGCGCCTCCGACTCGGGTAAGTCGATGTACCAGCGCTGTCTGATCAAGTCGCTTGCCTCCCTGGAGGCGGCACTGGTCGGGATCGACTGCAAGCGCGGTGTCGAACAGGGCCCGTTCGCGCCCCGACTGTCCGCACTGGCGACCAATCCTGATGAGGCGGAGGGCCTGCTGGACGCGCTCGTGCAGGAAATGGAGGACCGCTACGACCTTCTCTGCCTGCACCAGGGAATCGCGCCAGGCACCCCGCTGGAGGACATCACCTCGGACATCTGGGGCCTGCCTGCCAAGCTTCGTCCGATCCCGATTGTGGTCTTGGTGGATGAGGTCGCCGAACTGTTCCTGATCGCGTCGAAGGTGGACGCACCGCGTCGGGACCGGATTGTCACCCAGCTTCTGCGCCTGGCTCAGCTTTCCCGCGCGGTAGGGATCTATCTGGAGATCGCCGGGCAGCGCTTTGGTACCGATCTCGGCAAGGGCGCGACCGCGCTGCGGGCTCAGCTCACCGGGCGTGTGGTGCACCGCTGCAACGACAAGCAGACCGCAGAGATGGGCCTCGGAGACATCAGCGACCTGGCCGTACCCGCCGCCACCGCTATCGCTCCGGAGCGTCGGGGAACCGCAATCGCCGGGGACACCTCGGGTGGCTGGACCCGCATCCGCACCCCCATGACCACCCTCGGAGAAGCGGCGGCCGAGTGCCGCAAGTACGCCCACCTCACCCCGAGCATCCCGGTCCTGGAGCCTTTCCGCCCAGTCGCCGTTGAGGCACCCGCGCCGGCTCCGACCTCGTAACACCCTCCTGCACCGCACGGTCGGCGTGACCGCATCACGCCAAGTCCCTACCCCCTCCATGTCTGAAACCGGAAGGAACACCATGCTGCACTCGCTGATCAGGACCGCCGCTCGGATCCGAGGAACGTTCAGGCTCGCTGTTGCCAAGCGATACGGGGTGGACGAGAGGACGCGCTACGACGTGTTGCTTACCCGCCTGGAGGCTCCGTCAAGGGCAGCCGAGATCGATCACCGACTGCGCTCCTGGGACCGGTGAGTGCGATGTGCGATCACTGCGACGACCTCAACCGCACGGTGCTGCTCCTCGGCTTCCTCGTGATGTACGCCGAACAGCCGGGCCATGACGAGCAGTTCGCGGACATCGTGGGCGGCGCCCTCGCCATGTCACTCCCGCTCGACGACGCGGCCGCGACGTACGGGCTTCCGCCCGAGCCAGGAACGGGGTGGTGAGCCATGGCCACCCGAAAACCCCGCACCCGCAAGCCGCCGGCTGCGCCGAAGTGCGAGCCGTGCAAGGGCACCGGGGAGGTCTCCCGGATGGTCCGTGTCGGCCGCAAGCACCGCGAGGTCGGCGAGCAGACCGGCTTGTGCCTGAACTGCTTCGGCACTGGTGAAGCCCCCACCGACTGAATCTGTCGTCGCCGGGCGGCAGGCCCTGTGAGCCCCGCCCCGCGACGGCCCAACCCTCTGGAAGGAGGCCCGTGATGCGTACGCCGTTCCGTCTCGACTTCGTCCTGGTTCAGGCCGTGATCGCCGGGGCCCTGTCCTTCGCCCACCTCCACGACATCGCCTACGCCGCCGGGCAGGACGGCTGGAAAGCCTGGGCCTATCCCGTCTCCGTCGACCTGCTCCTGGTCGCCGCGTGGCGTCGGCTGCGGACCGGACAGACCCCGCGCCTTGCGTGGTCCTGGTTCCTCGTCGCCTTGGTCGCCTCGCTCGGGGCGAACGTCGCCACCGCCGGATTCCTCGACCTCGACCAGCCTCCGGCCTGGCTGCGGTTCCTGGTGGCCGGCTGGCCCGCGCTCGCCTTCCTCGGCGGCACTCTGCTCGCCCACGCCCCGGGTGCCGACGAGCAGCCCGAGCCTGTCCCGGCGGTGGAGATCGAGCGCGACGGACCGGCTGATCCACAGTCTGTGGACACCGCGACCGTGCGCGAAGAGCCTGCCCCGGTCCCGGAGTTGCCGCCTGCTGTGGCGGTCCCGGGTGCGCTGCTCGCTCAGGCCCGGAAGATCGCTGACTCTCACCGTGCCACGACCGGCGAGCAGATCGACGCGGACACCCTCAGTGCCCGCCTTCGGGTGCCCGCCCCGATGGCCGCCGCCATCGCCTCCCAACTTGCCTGAAAGGAACCAGTCGTGTCCGTGCCGCTGTGGCTCTTCCTCCTGATCGTCGGCTGGCTTGGCGTGAAGCTCTTCCGCCCGCCCCTGTGGCTGGTCGTGGTGCTCCTGCTCGGCGGCTACCTGCTGGCCGACACCTTCCTGGCCCCCGCCATCGACTCCGGTACCGAGACCGGCACCTCAGTCGTCAATGAGCCCAACAAGTGACCTTGCTCTGAAAGGAGTTCAGTTCATGTTCAAGCCCCACGTGCCGTCGAATCCGGTTCCGACCGGGGAGATCATCCCGACCATCACCACCCTGGGCCAGGCACCCACCGTGCCGCACGTCCAGGCACCCGCTCCCTGCGCCTGCCATCACCCGCACCACGCGCCGGCTGCCCCGGTCCGATCCGGGATGAGCCCCGGCACCGTGATCGCACTCGCCGCTGCCGGAACCGTCGGCGCCCTCGTGATCGGCGTGGTCCTGGTCTCCATGGTCCTCGCGGTCGCCCTCACCGGCATCTCACTCGCCGTGTGCGTCCTCGCGCTGCGCTCGCTCCTGACCACACCGGACACGAAGCGACGCTGACCGGCCCCCGGGGCGGCATCAACCGCCAAGTCTCACCGCCCCGGACGGCCACGCCCCAACCAACCCAATGAATCGGAAGGAACACCCATCATGCCCGAGAACACCGCTGCCCCTGTCCGCATCTGCTCCGACTGCGATGGGTTCGCTTCCGTCGCGATCACCCTCGGCGGACGGGACCGGAACGGTCACCTGCGCACCATCACCGCGCACTGCAAGACGTGCGTGGGCACCGGCACCCGCCGCAACGCTCCCCGGGCGGTGGCCCATGTCTGACTTGACGCCCACGCATGAGTTCCCTGGCATCCGTATCGGCCTGCACGCACCCGATGACGAGCCGTTCGCCGACTACGTCTGTGGCGGCTGCGGAGCAACCAACCAGGCCACCGGAACAGAGAACGTGACGGCCCTGGTGCGGCACTGGGAGCTCAATCACGGGCCCGCCCACGCGCAGGTGGTGGCCCGATGATGCGCCGCTCCGCGACTTCACGCCCCACCTCCATTCACCTGTTCTGCGGTGCGGGTGGTGACTCCGACGGCTTCCGCCGCGCCGGCTTCGACGTCGTCCTCGGTGCCAACCACTGGAACCGTGCGGTCGAGACGCACGCGGCGAACTTCCCCGAGGCTGAGCACCTGTGCGTCGATCTCGACCACTACGACATGCGGCGTCTGCCCAAAGCGAGGGTCCTGGTCGGCTCCCCGATCTGCACCGAAGGAAGCCCCGCAGACGGAATTGCTCGACCCAAGGCCGCGCCCACTGCCGGGCAGTTGGATCTGTTCGAAGAGGGGCCTATCGCGGATGCGGCCTGGGAGCGGACGCGTGCCACGGCGTACGACATCCTGCGCGCTGCCGAGGTGCACAACTTCGATGCGGTGGTGTGTGAGAACGTGCCGCGCTTCGCGACCGCCTGGCCGCTGTTCTCCTGGTGGCTGCACGGGATGGAGATCCTTGGCTTCCGGCATCAGATCGTCTCCGTCACTGCCGCCCACATCGGCGACGACGGCAACGAGCATGCCGCGCAGTGGCGTGACCGGATTTTCATCGTCTTCACTCGCCGCGAGATGCGCGCCCCAGACCTCGACGTGCGCCCGCCGGCCTGGTGCACAGAGTGCGAGTCGGACGTCTTAGCGGTGCAGTCCTGGCGCATCAACCGGAAGACCAAGCGGGCGCACACGATCGGCAAGTACCGCCAGCAGTACGACTTCCGCTGCCCCAACATGGCCTGCCGACACCAGATCGTAGAGCCCTACGTCCGCCCCGCCGCCTCAGTGATCAACTGGTCTGATCCAGGGATCCGGATCGGCGACCGCCCCGCGCATGGCAGGGGCCCGCTGGCCGCATCCACGCTGCGCAAGATTCGGCTTGGGCTGGCCAAGCACCGGGTGCCGACCATGGTCACGGTCAACCACTCCGACACCGGGGACGGCCGCGCGTTCCCCGCCCACGCCTCTCCGCTGCCGACCCGCACGGTCCGGATCGGTGACGGCCTCGCGGTCCCGCCGGGACTGGCTCCGTTCATCACTGAGCACCGAGGCGGCGGCTCCACCACCCGTGCGATCCATGACCCGCTGGCATCGATCACCGCCGGGGGCAACCACCACGGGCTCGTGATCCCATACCGCAAGGGCGATGCGACCAGCACCGCCGCGCCGCTGCACACGATCGCCACTCGCACATCCGCCGGCGTGGTCCTCGGTACCGACGCGGACCCCGAGCAGATCGCGTTGGAGGACTGCTACTTCCGGATGCTCTCCCCGCGCGAGCACCTGCGCGCCCAGCGCTTCACCGACGACTACACCGTGCTCGGGCACGGCGGCGAGCAGACCAAACAGGCAGGCAACGCCGTGCCCGCCAATGTCGCCCAGTGGATCGCCACGGCCCTTCTGGAGGTGCTGTGATGACCGCACCCGCAGAGGTTCGCGCGCTCACCCTGTGGCAGCCCTGGGCGTCCGCCATGGCGTATGGCACCAAGCGTGTGGAGAACCGGCGTTGGGCCACGGACTACCGGGGATGGGTCCTGATCCACGCCGGACTGACGACGGACCGCGAGGCATACGGGCTGCCGCTCGCCCGGCCGTTCCTCAACCGCCCTCAGCCCCGGGGCGCGATCGTCGCGGTTGGCCGGCTCGTCGACTGCCACGAAGGCGACGGGTACTGCACCCTGTGGTCCGCTCCCGGGCAATGGCATTGGAAGTTCACCGACCTGCGCACCCTGAGCGAGCCCCTGCCTTGGTCGGGTGCACGCGGCCTGTGGACCCCCACACCTGGGCTCGTCGCCTCCGTCCGGGAGGTGCTCGCCCATGCCTGAGGCTGACACGGGCACGCTGGATCCGGTCGTGCTCGCGGACGTGCTGCGGGTCGCCTCCGCCCCGGACTTCGACGCCTGGCGCGAGCAGATCCGCCGCACCGGGGGCTGCTCCAACCCGATCCACCTGACCGGCTGGTCCGTGGTCAAGGACAAGACCACGGGCCAGGTGCTGCACCACACCGACACCGGGTCCCAGCCTGGCGGCCGGCTCCGCATCGCCTGCGGAAACCGCCGCGCCTCCCGCTGCGAACCGTGCGCCTACCTCTACGCCGGAGACGCCTTCCACCTCGTCCGAGCCGGGCTGACCGGTGACGACCGCATGGGCATCCCCGACCAGGTGCGCGACCGCCCAAGGGTCTTCGCCACCCTCACCGCCCCGTCATTCGGCCCGGTGCACAACCGCCCCGACGCCGGCCGCTGCCGCTGCGGTGCCCGCCACGGCGAGGATGACCCCGCCCTCGGCACCCCGCTCGACCCCGAGACCTACGACTACGCCGGGACCGTGCTCTTCAACAACCATGCCGGGGAGTTGTGGCACCGCTTCACCAACCGGCTGCGCCGCGAGCTGGCCTCTGCCGCTGGACTGACTCAGGCTGCGTTCCGCGAGACGGCCCGGCTGTCGTTCGGGAAGGTCGCCGAATTTCAGAAGCGCGGCGCCATCCACTTCCACGCCGTGATCCGCATCGACGGACCCGACGGCCCCGACACTGCTCCGCCGGTCTGGGCCACGCTCGATCTGCTCACCGACTGCATCCGAACTGCCGCCGCACACCCGTACGTCTCCACCCCGGTACGCGCTGCGGAGGGTCAGCCGACTCGGATCCTGCGGTGGGGCTCACAGCTCGACATCCGGCCCATCAAGGCCTTCGGCGACGGACGCGACCTCACCGAAGGCGCCGTTGCCTCCTACGTCGCCAAGTACGCCACCAAAGCAGCCGAGACGACCGGCACCCTGGACCGGCGCATCGGTGAACTCGCCGAACTCGACCGCGCCCACGTGCCCGAGCACGCCCGCCGGCTGATCCGCGCCTGCCACGACCTCGACCCGCTCTACCCCGACCGCAAGCTCTGGCTCTGGGCCCACATCCTCGGCTTCCGGGGCCACTTCCTCACCAAGTCCCGCGCCTACTCCTCGACCTTCGGCGAACGCCGGGGCGTCCGCGCAGACTTCCGCGCCGAACAGCAACGCCAAACCCTCGGCCTCCCCGACCCTGACACCACCCTCGTCCTCGCCCACTGGGCCTACGCCGGCCACGGCCACACCCCCGGCGAATCCGCCCTCGCCGCAACCATCGCCCACGACATCGCCCTCAACCGCGAAACCGCCCGAGAAGAACGTCCAGCCCACAACAGCAAAGAGGAGTGGTGACCATGGCCCAGTCCCTGCCCGACCGGTACCTCACCCCGATCGACGTCGCCGACCTCCTCGGCGTACCGATCGAAACCGTCTACCAGTGGCGCCGCAAGCGCACCGGGCCCAAGGGCTTCCGCGTCGGCCGACACCTGCGCTACGACCCCGCCGACGTACGAGCCTGGGTCGACTCCCTCATGGAAGGGGCTGCTGCCTGATGGCCGGACACATCCAGGACCGCTGGTTCAAGGTCGAGACGAGTCCCGACGGGAAACAGGTCAAGGTCAAGTCCGATCGCCATGGTGTAGGTCTGCGCTATCGCGCCCGCTACATCGCTCCGGACGGAACCGAGAAGTCCAAGAGCTTCCCTGACAAGCAAAAGCGCCTCGCCGAGAACTGGTTGACCAACATCGAAGCGGACATGACTCGCGGGCAGTACATCGACCCGCGAGCCGCCCGTACGACGTTCCGGGAGTATGCAGAACGCTGGCTCGCTGCGCTGACGACCGACCTGACGAGCCGTGCTGCTGTCGAGGGCCGACTACGCCTGCACGCCCTTCCGTACCTCGGCGCGCGCCCGATCGGCTCGTTCCAGCCTGAGCACATCCGCGAGTGGAACCGGCAGCTCGAAGCAGCCCTATCGTCCCCGACGTACCGGCGTCTGATCTTCGATGCGGTCTCCTCGGTGTTCAACGCGGCGGTGGATGATCGCCTGTTGGCCACGAATCCCTGTCGTGCGCGCTCGGTGAAGGCGCCTCGCCCCACTCCATCGCGGGTGCACCCGTGGACGGCTGCCCAGGTCTTCGCTGTACGCTCCGGGCTCCCGGACCGCTACCAGGCCATGGCGGATGTCGGCGCCGGCTGTGGCCTCCGACAGGGCGAACTGTTCGGTCTCGCCGTGGACAACATCGGGGATCTCGGCTGGCTCTACGTCCGCCAACAGGTGAAGAAGGTTCGCGGAACGCTCGTCTTCGCCCCGCCCAAGCGCGGCAAGCTCCGGGACGTACCGCTGGACCCCGAGGTGTCCGCAGCGCTGACCGAGCACATGAAGCGGTTCCCTCCGGTTGAGGTGACCTTGCCGTGGCTCACTCCGACAGGCCCTATGAGGACGTACCGGCTGATCTTCACGGGCAGCGGTGGCAACGCGCTGTGGAGCAATGACTTCAACGACCGCGTATGGAAGCCCGCGCTCGCCCTGGGCGGGATCATCCCTGTGCCGACGAAGGGGCAGCGTCATGCCGCCGCTCGGGAGCACGGGATGCATGCTCTACGGCACTTCTACGCCTCGGTGCTGCTCGACGCCGGCGAGAACATCAAGGCTCTGAGCCTCTACCTCGGGCACAGCGACCCGGGGTTCACGCTCCGCGTGTACACGCACCTCATGCCGTCCAGCGAGACCCGGACCCGCAAGGCCATCAGCGCCATGTACCGCGCGGCCGGTCACGCCCACGACGGCCCAGAGACGGCCCAAGCCGCCTGACACGGCCCCTCATTGGCGCTAAACCCGCTGGTGAGGGGCTGTTTTATGCCCTCGCGCGGCAAGTAACACCCCATCTTGCCTGACGGCTACCCCTGGGGGGAAACCCGTATGGTCGAGCGCCGCTGACCTGGGATTCTGCGGCCTGATACGTCCCAGCCCATACGGTCGCCGCCACGTCCGTACAGGCGCAGAATAGAAGTGATGGCTGGCAAGTGGGTTTGCCAGTCGCAGCAGCGGGACGCGGAAGTTGGAAGGAGGTGCGACGCCATGCCCCAGTTCATGGACGTCCACCACGGGATGAAGGACATCACGGCCGACCAGCTGAGGGAGGCCCACAAGGCCGATCTCGCCATCGAAGGACAAGAAGGCGTCCACTTCGAAAGGGCCTGGGCGGACCCGGAGTCCGGCACGGTCTACTGCCTCTCCGAGGCTCCCTCGGCCGCAGCGGTCAACCGCATTCACGAACGCACTGGTCACCCGGCCGACGAGATCCACCCGGTTCCCCTCACTGTGTGAACGGAGCCCACCACCGCCTGTTACACTTCGGACAGCTCTCCCGGCACAGCAAGCCTCCCGGCCCGGACACCGTCCGCCGCCGCGGAGGCTTTTTTCATGCCTTCCTACGCGCACCTCGCCCACGCCCACGACCGCCCGGCCCTGGAACGCCTCTGGCTGATGTTCCGCCATGACATGTCCCAGTACCAGGGACAACTGCCCCACCCCGACGGCACGTTCCGCGACGACCGGTTGCGGGCGGCCTTCGTGGATCCCGGGTGGGCGCCGTATCTGCTGCGGATCGGCGAGGCTCCCGCGGGGCTCGCCCTCGTTCGCGGTCTGGACGAGCCCGTCCGCGTCCTGAACAGCTTCTTCGTCGTACGCGGCGCGCGGCGCCGTGGGATCGGGCTGCGGGCGGTGCGGGAGGTCACCGCGCGGCACCCGGGCCCGTGGAAGGTCGCCTTCCAGGACTCCAACGCGGGCGCGGTGGCCTTCTGGCGCCGCGTCGCCACGGAGATCGCGGGCGCGGAGGGCTGGGCGGAGACCCGTCACGCGGTCCCGGACCGGCCCGACCTCCCGCCGGACGTGTGGATCTCGTTCACGGCGTGAGGCCGCCCAAAGACCCGGCCCTCTGGTCCTCCTGGAGTGGGGTCGTCACCGTGCGCGACGCCCCGGCCGGGATGGTGTGCTCGGTGCCCATGAGCGAGAACGTGAACGGGTACGTGGCGACCGGCCGCGTCGCCCCGGAGGATGACTTCGCTTCGTGCGCCGGACAGGGTCTTGAGGCTGCTCGGACAGGCACACCCGACGGGGCCGTGTGTGTCGGCCCCGGCGGGTGTGGGTCAGGTGATCGGACCGAAGATCACTTCGGGGTCGAAGTCGGTTTCGGTGGCGTCGAGGACCGCGACCAGTTCGCGCTCCTCGTACTTGAAGTGGGTCTCCATGACCGCCTCGATGCCGTCCAGGTGGCGGTGCACCACCTCGGGATCGGTCGACTCGGTCACGGCCTTCTGCAGACCGCCGATGAGGTGCTCGATCATGTTGTGGTCCGCGCTCAGCTTCGCGATCACCGGCGCCAGGTCGGGGCGGGCCCGCACCAGCTCCGGGAACAGCGCGCCGTCCTCGGCGCGGTGGTGGCCGGAGAGCGCCGCGCAGAAGCCGTGGCAGAACAGCAGCAGGTCGGTGGTGGCCTCGCCGGGCGCACCGCCGTCCAGCCCGGCCCTCGCCAGCGCGAGGGCCGTCCGCAGCTTGCCGTGTACGCGCCGCAGCTCGGCGCCCCACGCGGTGACTCGGTCAGCCGGCACGGACGTCCTCCTGTCCGGTACCGACGTCCGCCCGCCCATTGAGGACGCCCTCGCGGCGCAGCCAGGCGGCGCATGCGGTCGTCCACGAGGCGGTGTGCGGCTCGTGCGCGATGAACTTGTGCGCCGCGCCGCCGTATTCGACGCCGTCGGCCAGTCCGATGCCGTGGCTGCCGCCCGGGTAGATGTGCAGTTCCACCGGAACCGCGGCGGCGGCCAGGGCCCGGGTCCATTCGAGGGCGTTCGGCAGGCCCGGCGGATCCTGGGCGGTGGCCCACACGAACGTCGGGCACACCGATGCGTCCACGTGCTTGGCCGGGGACAGCTCGTCCTTGAGGGGCAGCAGATCGCCCAGCAGGTTCGCCACCACCGGCGGCGGCAACAGGTCGAGGTCGGCGAGCGCGTAGGCAAGGATCGCGAAGTCCGGCCGGGGCGGGTCGACGACCCCCTCCTCGATGGTCAGGACCCGGCCGGTCATCAGCAGACCGGCAAGCTGGCCGCCGGCGCTGGAACCGATGACGCCGATCCGGTCGGTGTCGATCTCGACACCGGGACCGTGGTCGCCCTTACGGAGGTGGTCGAGAGCGGCCCGGGCGTCTTCGAGCGGGGCCGGAAAACGCTCCGGCAGCAACCGGTACGAGAGGACGAAGGCGTGGATGCCGAGGCCGGACAGCCAGCGGGCATAGCCTTCGCCCTCGTGCGGCGGGAGCTCCCTGAACCCTCCGCCGGGCAGGACGAGAACGGCGGGCCGTGGCCCCTGATACCGGTCATCCGCGGGGTAGTGCGTGAGCTTCTGTGCGATGGGGGCGGGTATGGCCGTGGCCACCTTTCGATTCGGCGCCTCCATGCCTGACGTTTCCTCCGCCACCGGCACGCGACGCTGCGCGACAGCGTAATCGCCAAGATCGTCGGTGTCAGGGGGTTTCGGCGAGGCGCTCGACGGGTCGGCGCCCACGGCTCGGGAGCGTGAACTGCCGGGTGTGCGGGGTGGGTTGGTGCGGTACAACGGATTGGCGCCGTCCGGCGGGTCCGGCATGTGCCACCGGCTCGGGCCCGTACGGCGGCTCCGTCCCCCTTCCCCTCAGCGTCAACCTCCCCCGGCCGGCCTCCATCCCGCCTCGCCCCGGATCCGCTTCGTCCGACCCCAGGCTGCCAGGACCGCCAGGACCGCCAGGGCATCGGGAGGCGTGGGCGTCCGAGGGTCCACGGCGGTGCGTCGGCGCCAATCGTCGGCTATGGCGAGGTCGTCCGCGGTCCAGGGCTCCGGCTCCGCCACCTCGGCCAGTCTCCGCAATTAGCGGGCGTACCGCGCAGACTCGGCCGGTTCCGGGCCGTCGGGATCAAGGTCCGCTCCCCCACGGGCCGACGACCGCGCGCCGGCCGCGGGCCCACGCCTCCCGGAACGGACCCGTTCAACCCCTCCCCCAAGCGGTCCGACGCATCACCTGCCGCAGCAGCGCTCACTCACTCCCCTCAATCGCGCCCTTCCTGCGCAGCAGGAACACGACCAGGCCGCCCAGCACCAGGAACCCCACCGCGACCCCCGCGATCACCGGCGTGGCGTCGGAGCTTCCCGTCTCGGCCAGATCGTGGCCCGTGCCCGACGCACCCCCGGCCGTGGCGGGACTCGGGGCGGACTGGGGGGCTATGTCATTGCCCTCGGTGGCCGCGGTCTTCGTGGCGCAGTCGAGGACGCCCGTGAAGCGCTCCTCGAAGCCGCCCGTGCCCGTGACGGTGAAGTCGTAGGCCTGGTCCTCCTGCAGCGGGATCGTGACCGTGCGCTGCGCGCCCGCCGCGATCGTGTGCTCGGAGTCCATCAGCGAGAACGTGAAGTCCTCGTCGCCCTCGTTGCGGGCGGTGATGTCCACCCCGCCCTTGGCGCAGTTGCGCTCGGCGAAGAGCGCCGGGATCGGGCCCTTCTCCGCCCAGTTGACCGTGGCGCTCGCCGACACCGTCGACTCGCTCGAGCCGGCCACGATCTGCGTCTGGCTCCGCGTCTCCGCGACGAAGGCCCGGCCGACCGGCACGCTCGTCGACGCCTGCACCGTGAGCTCCGCCGAACCCGCCGCACCCTTCGGCACGTCGAAGTACAGCTCGCTGCCGTCGGCCGCCGACGTGACCGGCCTGCCGTCCGCGCCGACGACCTTCACTCCGCTCGCCGCCGCGTCGACCGGCGGGCTCACCGTCACGCTGCGCGCGCCGGTCCGCACCGTGACCGGGCCGACCCGCTCGCCGGACTTCCCGGAGACCGCCGGCGGGTCCAGGACCAGGGACGCCTTCGGCTCCCCCACGCCCCGCGCCTGCCGCGCCGCCTTCTCCAGGTGGTCCGCGAGCCGCTCCGCCTGCGGATCGGTCGCGGACACGTCCGCGCCGTCCGAGAACCGCCAGATCGCGACCTGTGTGCCGGCCGCCGCGTCCGCCTCGGTCAGCCCCTTCGCGTTCGCCTTGCGGGCCAGCTCCGCCAGATCGTTCACCTGCGGATACGAGTTCCGCAGGATCCAGTGGATCCTCCCCGCGTCCCGGTTGGCGTGCAACGAGGTCGCGCTCCAGGACGTCTCGCGGTACGTGGCGTCCTGCTGGGTCGGGTTGTCGATGTCGATGCAGTACGTCTTGATCATGCCGCCGCCGTCGACGGACATCTCGAAGAGCCCGGCCGGTATCTGCCACTCGGCACCGTCCGCGCGGACGACCGCCTGGCCGTAGGTCTCCAGACCGCCGAGCGTGGCGGCCGCACCGCCCGGCAGCTGCGGCGCCTCATCGGCGGCCGCCGGGCCCGCGGCCGCGAGCGCGCCGGCCATGACGAGACCGGGGACGAGCAGCCCCGGCGCCGTCCGCGTCACCGCGAGGCGGGCGGCGCCCCTGCCACGGGCCAGACCGCGTACAAGTCCGAGTACGGCTGCGCGTACAACGGACGACGAGCACGAAGAAAACACGAACTTCCCCTCCGGGCGGAACCCATGAACACCTGACCCCACGACCACGTGGGGCGGGACGGTCCCGCCAGCACACCCAACTCAACAGCCCCGTGAGCTACGCCCGGCATCCTAGGGACGCGCGCCATCACGGATCCCGATCATGCGGTCCCATCGGCCTACTGACGCGTAATCGTTATCGCCGGTCAGGCAGAGGCCGACGGGTCCGGCGGAGGGCCGGTGCAGGTCCTGTGAACGCCCCGGCCGCTCCGCCCCGCAGGCCTCAGAAGACGGGCTCCGGCTCACGGTCCGGCAGGAACCCCGGCTGCGCACCCCCGACTTCACCGCCCGGATCCCGTTCGAACTGCGGTTCCGTACCCCGGCCGCCCTGCCCGGCCCCCGCTCCCCCGCCGCCGCCCGGACGCTCCACGAGTGACGTGTTGGCCCGCGACACCCGGCGGAACGCGGCCGTGCCCCGCGACAGGTCGTGCCCGAGCGCGACGGCCTCGATGTCCACGCCGAGCAAGGACTGGTTCCCTGGCGTCCCGTTGTCCTGACGGACTTTCAATTTGCCGTGCACCACGACGGGATCACCCACCCCGACCGATGAGGCGATGTTCTCCGCGAGGGAGCGCCAGGCGAACACCGTGAGGAAGTTCGTGTGCCCGTCCCGCCACGCCTGCGTCGAGCGGTCGTAGAGCCGTGAGGTCGACGCGAGCCGGAACCTGACCATCGGTCCGCCCGCCGTGATCCGCGACAACGGCTCCGTGGCCACGTTCCCCACGATCGTCACCAAGGTCTCGTTCATCTCGATCTACCTCCCCCTGTGCGCCGGTCCGCGCACGACATGCCGACGGGCCCGTCCCGTACGGCTGCGGCGAAGACCGTGGCGCTCCGCCGCGATCCCAGCTTCCGCCGAACGGCACGAGCCCGCTCGAGCCTGTGGACTACCGACCGGTTGTGGACAACTCCGTCACCCTCCCGAGGGCGGCACCGGCGGACCCGCCGACGGACCCGCCCGCCGCACTGCCCACCGCGAACGCCCCGGTCACCGGCCCCAGCACCCCGGATCCGGCCCCGGACCCCATGGGCGGCACGCCTCCGCCGAGCACCCTCACGTACTGCTCCCTGACCTCCCGGTACCGCAACAGCTCCGCCGCGACCGGATCGAGCACGCGCTGCCGCCCGCACGCCGCGGCCGCCTCCCGCAGGGACCGTTCGGCCTCCTGTCCGTACCGCCGTGCGGGCCCGCGCGCCGCCATCCGGCACGCCCACTCCACACAGGGTCCGCCCACGATGCCCGCCACCATCAGGAGCACCGGAGCGATCAGGTTGGGCTCGGCGACCCCGACGACCTGCCCGAACAGCCAGAGTCCGCCCACCACTTGGAGCAGTGTCATCAGCGCCTGCACGAGCACGGCCATCGGCCACCAGCCGGGCCGCGGGGGCTTGCGCGCAGGCTGCCCCGCGTCGGCCGCGAGCTCGTCGAGCGCCTCCGGCAGCCCTTCGCCGCCGCGCGCCGCGGCGTCCCGTACCGCATGCGCCCAGGGCGCCGGAAGCCCGGACACCGCTTCGTCGCCGACCGTGCGCACCGCCTGCTCCACGCGCTGGCGCGCGGTCGCCTCCTCGTCCACGGGCGCCGATTCGGCCTGTACGGAGGTGGGTCCGGTGCGCTGCGCCTCGTACCAGCGCCACAACCGCAGCCACGGCGTCCCGCACGCCTTGTTCGCGCCACGCCGCCAGGCCCGCTCGGCCGCCTCGCCCGCGGCTCCCGCGCCGACCGCCTCGGCCAGCCGGTCCGCGAACTCCTCGCGTGCCCGCTCGCTCAGGCCGACCCGCCGGCCCGGCGAGTACACGGGCTTGAGCTTGGCGGCCGCCGCGTCCAGATCGGCCGCGATACGGCGGGCCGCCGCCCCGCGCTCGTCGACGAACTGACCGAGCGCGTCGCGCAGTTCACCGACGCCTTCGCCGGTCAGCGCGGAGAGCGCGAGCACGGTGGCGCCCGGCTCCCCGTGCTCGCCGAGCGCGATTCCGTCCTCGTCGAGCAGCCGCCGCAGGTCGTCGAGGACCAGGTCGGCGCTGTCCCCGGGCAGCCGGTCGGTCTGGTTGAGGACGACGAAGGTGACCTCCGCGTGGCCCGCGAGCGGCCGCAGATAGCGCTCGTGCAGCACGGCATCCGCGTACTTCTCGGGGTCCACGACCCAGATCACGGCGTCGACCAGGCCCAGCATCCGCTCCACATGCTCGCGGTGTTCGAGCGCGGCGGAGTCGTGGTCGGGCAGATCGATCAGGACGAGACCGGCGAGGCGCGGGTCGGGGTCGGGGCCCTGCAGCGGCCGGCGCCGCAGCCGCCCCGGGATGCTCAGCCGGTCAAGGAGGGCCGCCGCACCGTCGGACCAGCTGCAGGCCAGCGGCGCCGCGGTGGTCGGGCGGCGCACGCCCGTGTCCGAAATGGCCACCCCGGCCAGCGCGTTGAACAGCGTCGACTTCCCGCTCCCGGTCGCCCCGGCCACGGCCACCACGGTGTGCCGCTCGGAGAGACCGCGGCGTGCGGCCGCCTGGTCGAGCACCCGCCCGGCCTCGGCCAGCGTCCCGCCGTCGAGCCGGGTACGGGACAGCCCGACGAGTTCACGCAACGCGTCGAGCCGTGCCTTGAGCGCCGCGTCGTACGTCAACCCGCGCGGGCGTGAGTCCTCCTCACGCGCCGTACGCACCTCCTCCTCCACGAAACGGCGCGCGATCAGCCCGTCGTCCCACGCGCTCTCCTCCGCCTCTTCTGCCCCGTCCGCCCCGTTCGCCGTGTCGATCTCGGGGGACTCGGGCGCGGGCTCCTGCCCGCCGGAGCCGGTGTGGTCAGTGACGGCGGTCATCGCGGTCACCTCTCCTTCTGCAGTACGGACAGGGCGGCGATCAACTCGGCCTGGGGATCCGGATGGACGTCGAGGGAGTCGAGGGGGGCCAGGCGCCGGTCCCGTTCGGCCTTGAGCGCCTTCTCCACGTACGAGGTGAGAAGCCGGCCGCCGCGGTCCCGCAGCCGGAGCGCGCCCTGCGCCCCGATCCGCTCGGCCAGCGCCTCCCCCGCGCCGCGCGCCCGCCGCCCGCCGAGCAGCGCGGTCGCGAGCAGCGCGGCGACGGCCTCGGGGTCGGGCGGGTTCTCGTTGGCACGCAGCTCGTCCTCCACGTACTCCTCCAGCACCCGCCGCCACCTGCGGACGCACAGCCCGACGCGGTGCTCGGCGCCCTCTCCGTCGGGGGCGCGGACGGTCAGTTCGGCGGCGGCCGGCTCGCGCTGCCAGCCGTCGTCGATGCGCCGGTCGGCGGCCGAGACGGCGCAGACGAGGACAGTTCCCAGGCTCTCCACCACGGCGTCGAGCAGCTCGCCCGCGGTGCAGTCCAGCGGATAGGCGCGCCACCGCGCGAGCGCCCCGCCGGCCAGCACCGCCCCGGCCTGCAGGCGCCCGCGCACCCGCGTCTGCTCGTTCTCGTACGCCTCGTCGACCACGGTCGTCAGCCGCACCGCGGCCGCGTGCTGCGCTGCGACGGCCCCGGCGAGCTCGGGCATCCGCGCGTTCAGCGAGTCCAGCAAGCCCGTCGCCGTACGGCTGAGAGCGAAGGCCCTGGCCTGTTCATCCTGTACGCGATGGGTGAGCCAGGCGCGCAGCGGAGCCACGGCCGTGGCCGGCAACAGCCCGCCCCCACCGGTCGATTCGGGCAGCTCGGGCACCGTGAACCGCGGCACATCACCGAGCCCGGCCTTCGCGAGCAGCGCGCCGTACTGCCGCGACACCTCGGCCACGACCTGATGCGGTACGCGATCGAGGACGCTCACCAGCGTGGCGTCGTACTCCTTGGCGGTGCGCAGCAGATGCCACGGCACGGCGTCGGCGTACCGCGCGGCGGTCGTCACCATCACCCACACGTCGGCGGCACTGATCAACTCGGCCGCGAGCACCCGGTTTTCGGCGATCAGCGAATCGATGTCCGGCGCGTCCAGAAGCGCGAGCCCCTTCGGCAGCGTGCCCGCGGTCTCGACCCGGAGCGCCCGCTCCCCCTTCCTGACCGCGGCGCCGTCACCTTCCGCCGCCCAGACCCGCGTGAGCTCCGGCAGCACGCGCAGTCCGGCGAACCAGTGGTGATCGTCGGGATGGCACACGAGCACCGGGGTACGCGTGGTGGGACGCAACACCCCCGCCTCGCTCACCTGCCGCCCCACCAGCGAGTTCACCAGCGTGGACTTGCCGGCACCGGTGGACCCGCCGATGACGACGAGCAGCGGCGCTTCGGGCTGCTTGAGACGGGGCACCAGATAGTCGTCGAGCTGCGCGAGCAGCTCCTCCCGGTTCACCCGCGCCCGTGGCGCCCCTGGCAGCGGAAGCGGAAAGCGCGCGGCGGCGACACGGTCGCGCAGGGCGGAGAGTGCGTCGAGCAGCTGAGGCCGTACGTCCAAGGTCACCACATGCGAAGAATGCCCAATATTGTTGCTTTTCTGAAGGATATGGCCCCTTCTGCGCGCCGATGGTCGTCTGATCAACACGATTCGCGCACGCGCGGACCACCGTGACGTGTGGGGCGCAGGCATAACGAGTGCACAACACCCGGGGCGTGAGGTGCCAAAAGCGCTGCACGATTCGCACCTGCCTGCGATTATCAGAAACCGCTTCACTCAAACTCCACATCGAGCCACGGAGCGAAGCGCGCGGGACAAGGGGCGGCGACCCCTATCCTTGTCCCCGGCAAGGTCACGGATCACCCCCCAGTCCGCCGACCAGGCCACCGGCCACACACCGGCCCCCGTAGCTCAGTGGATAGAGCAGGCGCCTTCTAAGCGCTTGGCCGCAGGTTCGAGTCCTGCCGGGGGCGCCACCCAATGGCTCCGCTTCGGTGGGGCCTTTTTGCTGGTCAGGGGCATGATGCGCGTGCGGCTGCCCGGTCGACGGACCGGGATTCGACCGAGGCAGGAGTCCGGCTGGGCACGGTTCCAGACGGGTTTTGGCGGGTGTTCTTCCCGAAAACTTCCCGAAGTTTCGGTGCGCTCTCTCGGGCGCACGGCGGGCCCCCGTGCCCATACCCGATGCGCCGGAGCGCAGCCAGGACACTGTCGGCCGTGCCGGTTGTCAGTGGCACGCGTCACCATGGACACGTGAGCATTGATATCCCTTGGGCCCGCGCCGAGTTGGCCGAGTTCCTGAAGCTGACCGAGCTGTACCGTCCGGCCGACCCGCCCGGCGTCGTCAGCTTCACCACCAGGCTGAGCAACCGTGGCAAGGACGCCGAGATTCATGCCAGCGCCCACGTGGTGGAGAAGATCCTCGACCGCGTCCTGCCTCGGTGGCGCGCGGAGGTTCCTTCCGCCCGCAACAGGGACGTCAATCGATGGTGCCAGCACCGCGAGGCCGCACAGCGTGCCGACGCCGCACTCCAGCGCGACGCCGAGATTCGCGAGCGGCTCGGTGACGACGCCCCGCAGCTCAGCGCGGCAACCATGCATCCATGGGTGTGGAGTGGTGCCCGGTCTTTGTGGCAGAGCGGCCATTTCCGTGAGGCCGTGACGGCTGCCGCCAAGAAGGTCAACGCGGAGACGCAGAACAAGGTCGGCCGCCGTGACACCAGCGAAACGCCCTTGTTCCAAAGCGCTTTCTCCAAGGACGACCCCAAGCCAGGACAGCCGCGTCTACGACTCATGCCCAACGATGGCAGTGACACCTTCAAAAGCCTTCAGCGCGGTGCCGCTGCCTTCGCGGAGGGCTGTTTCGCCGGGATCCGGAATCCGAACAGTCACGAGGACGGCCTGCCCGAGCTCGCCGAGAACGTGGCGCTGGAGCAACTGGCGGCATTCAGTGTGCTGGCCCGGTGGGTGGACACTGCCGACCTCGCGACCTGATCGGTCTCGCGCACCTGCATCTGGTGAGACCCGCCCGGCTACTTCGTAGCGCCCTGGGCGAAGCCGTTGTAGATGTAGCGCTGCAGGAAGAGGAAGACCAGCAGGGTCGGCACGATCACCAGGATCGCGCCGGCCGAGATGTTCTCCCAGTGCGCGCCGAACGGGCCCTTGAAGCGGAACAGCGCGGTGGAAATCGTCCCCTTGTCCTCGGACGGCATGTAGAGGAAGGGGATGTAGAAGTCGTTGTACGTCGTGATGCCCTTGACGATGACGACGGTGGCGATCGCCGGCTTGAGCAGCGGCAGGATGATCTTGCGGTAGATGGTGAACGTGTTCGCGCCGTCCAGCCGGGCCGCCTCGTCCAGCGACGTCGGAATGCCACGGATGAACTGCAGGAAAATGTAGATCGACACGATGTCGGTGCCCATGTAGAGCAGGATCGGCGCCCAGCGCGTGTCCACCAGGCCGAAGCTGTTGACCACTTGGAAGGTCGCCACCTGCGTCGTCACACCAGGCACCAGCGTGGCGATCAGGAACAGGGCCATGACCGTCTTCTTCAGGCGGAAGTCGAACCGGTCGATCGCGTACGCCGTCATCGAACCGATCAGCACGGTGCCGGCGATCGAGAACAGCAGGATGAACGCCGTGTTCCCGAAGGCCGCGAGCATCTTGCCGTCGTTGAAGGCGGTCACGTAGTTGGAGAAGTTGAGCCAGTCGCCGGGCAGGCTCAACGCCCCGCCCTCGGCCACCTCACCGGACGTCTTCAGTGAGGTGAGGAAGACGACGGTCAGCGGGACCAGGACCACGAGCGAGGCGACGACCAACGAGAGATACGTCAGGACGCTGCCCACGCGGGGCGGTCGCAGGGCGCTGCGGGTGCGCCGGTCAGGGGTCAGCGTGGTCATACGAGGTCCACCTTGTCGTCGGGCACGAGCCGCCGCTGGATCCAGGTGACGAGCAGGATGATCAGGAGCAGCACGACGGCACAGGCCGAAGCCAGGCCCGTCTTGTTGAACTGGAAGGCGAGCTTCACCGTCTGGATGACGAAGGTCTGCGTGCCGGTGGCGCCGCCGGTCATGATGTACGGGATCTCGAAGACGGCCAGCGAGCCGGAGATCGCGAGGATGACGCTGAGGCTCAGTACGGGCCGGATGCTCGGCGCGATGATGTGCCTGAACTGCTGCCAGCGGCTGGCGCCGTCGAGCTGGGCCGCTTCGTAGAGCTCACCAGGGATGGACTGGATCGCGCCGAGGAAGAGCACGAAGTTCAGCCCGGTGAAGCGCCATACGGACACACCAGCGAGCGAGCTGTTGGCGGACTCCGGATCGCCGAGCCAGGCATGGTCGCCGCCGACGCCGAACCAGCCGAGTACCGCGTCGAGGGTGCCGCCGTCCTGGAAGAAATACAGGAACACGAAACCGATGGCGACGCCGTTGATCAGGTAGGGGAAGAAGAGGATCCCCTTGAAGAAGTTACGGAACCGCAGGTCGAAGCTGAGGACCGTGGCGAAGTAGAGCGCGATCACGATCTGCACGGCGGACGCCGCAAGGTAGTAGAAGCTGACGAAGAACACTCGGAACAGCTCGGGCCGGGTGAACAGTTGGGTGTAGTTGTCCAGGCCGGTGAAGTTCCGGTCCGGGCTCACGCCGTCCCAGTCCGTGAAGCTGTAATAGATCATGTTGCCCACGGGGACGTACGTGAACGTGATCAGCAGCGCCAGCGGTGCCAGCAGGAACAGCCACGGCGTGATCCGCCGCAGCGGGTGATCACGCCAGGATCGGGTGGGCGGGGTGGTGCGCCGCGCCTGTCGCCGGGGCATCCGGGCTACGGGCCGTGGGTGCGCGGGCGGTGCTTTGGACGTGGTGTGGGTCATGGTCGGACGGCCTCTCGTGATCCGCTTCGAGCGTCGTGCGGGCGGGTGCCCGGCCCGTCATGCAGGCCGGGCACCCGCGCTGGCGTCCGATTCAGCTGCCGGCGATCGCGGCCGCATCAGCCCAGCGCTTGTCCAGTTCGTCGAAGTAGTCCTGCAAGGACCCCTTCTGCGCGCCGCGGGCGATGTCGATCAGCTTCTGTCGGTAGTCCGGCTTGGCGAGGCCGATCTCGGAGGCGTTGTCGATGGCATTGACCTGCTCCGTCTTGGCCTCGGAGCGCTCGATGAAGCTGACATCGTTGTCCTCGAACGGCTGGACCACGTCCGGAAGGTTCATGGACTTGAGCGCCGGGACCCCGCCCTCCTTCTCGGCGAACCCGGACTTCTCGGTGAACCAGTCGATCCACGCCCGTGCGGCGGGCTTGTTCTCCGAGTGGGTGTTCACGGCGAGCTGGTAGTCGGAGAGCATCGTCGCGCAGAACTTGCCGTCCTTCTGCGCGGGGAAGGGCATGAAGCCGATGTCATCCGGGTTCCCTCCGGCCTTGGTGGCGGCGTCGCGCATCTGGTTCACGGCCCAGGAGCCGAGCAGCATGCTGCTGATCTTCCCCTTGGCAAGGTCCGTCTTGGAGGTCTCCCAGTTGGTGGTGGCGGGATCCTTCTCGGACAGGCCCCCGTGGACGATGCCGTGGAGGAGGCCGTCGATGACGTTGAGGTCGCTCCCCTTGGCCCACGGCTTGTCGGATCCGGCGAGCTCGTCCGAGGCAGCCTCGTCGCAGCTGATGGAGCCGATGCTGTTGGTCCAGGGGCTGCTCAGCGGCCAGCCATCCTTGAAGTTGGTGTAGTACGGCGTGGCGCCGGTCTCCGCCTTGATCTGCTTCAGGTCGGCGAGGAACTCCTCGGGGGTGGTGGGCCAGTCGGTGATGCCGGCCTTCTCCCAAACCGCCTTGTTGTAGACGAGACCGTTGACGGTGCCGAAGTTGGCTATGCCGTACGTCTTTCCCTTCACATCGGTCTTCCCGGTGAAGCGGTACTTGGACTCCATGTCCTTGGTGTCGCCGAGCGGCGCGAAGAACTTCGGATAGTCGCCCTTGGCGACCACCGAGGGGATCAGCAGGACGTCCCCGTAGTTATCGGTGTTCATCCGGATCTTGACCTCCCCCTCGTAGTCCGTGAGGCCCTGGAACTTCACCGTCACCTTGGGATAGGTCTTCTTGAACTCGGCCGCATACTTCTTCATCGTGCCGTCCTGCACGAGATCGGTGCGATTGGTCAGCACCGTTATCGTGCCCGACACCTTCTCCGGGTCCTTGGGAGCGGTGGCCGCTTCCCCGGACGAGGCTCCTCCGCCACCACCACACCCCGCGACGGTCAGCAGCGCGGTGGCAAGCAGCACCGCGCTCAGCGGCTTCCTCCTCATGTGCCCAACTCCTTCCAAGGGTTACGGCTCAGGCCCCAGCGGCTGACCGCACTATGTCAGCGATATCTGAACCGGTAAAGTGTTGATTTCCAGCGCGATACGCAATCGTTACCGCCGAGCCCGGGGCCGATCGGCCAGCACCCTCCTCCATCTGCACTCTTGTGTTCAGCCCTGATCGCTTCTGGGGACTGGACCGGTTAATCAACGGGAGGTTAAGTTGACCGATGTCACCCAGACCAGGGCCTGCGCCTGTCCGATAGGAGCCGCTGATGAAGGACGTCGTCCAGCTGACCGAAGGCTGGGAACTCGGCCACGAAGGGACCCGGCTCGACGCCCGCGTCCCCGGCTGCGTCCACACCGATCTGCTCGCCGCGGGCCTCATCCCCGACCCCTTCATCGGTGCGAACGAGCGGGACGTGGCCTGGGTCGGACACAAGTCCTGGACCTACACGCGCCAGTTGGGCGGCGAGCAGGATCAAAGCGCGATACGGCATGAGCGCACCGACCTGGTCTTCGACGGCCTGGACACGGCCGCACTCATCACGCTGGACGGTGACGAGCTGGGCCGGACGCGCAACATGCACCGCTCCTACCGCTTCGATGTCACCGACCGCAGCGGCGAGTTGAGCGTCACCTTCACCTCCGCCTACGAAGAGGCCGAATCCGTACGCCGGTTGACCGGTGACCGTCCCAACGTCTATCCCGAGCCCTTCCAGTACATCCGCAAGATGGCGGCCAACTTCGGCTGGGACTGGGGTCCGACCGTGGTCACCGCGGGCATGTGGCGACCGGTCCGTCTTGAACGCTGGTCCACGGCCCGTATCGCACAGGTGCGTCCACTGGTCACCGTCGATGCGACCCGCGGCCGGGTCGAGCTGCGCATCGACATCGAGCGCACCGCCGCCGGCGCAGGCCGGCCGCTGGCCGTGCACGCGACAGTTGCGGGCACGAGCGTGCGGGCGGACCTCGGCGGTGACTACGCCACAGTCGTTCTCGATGTGCCCGACGTGGGACTTTGGTGGCCGCGCGGATACGGTCAGCAGCCTTTGTACGACGTGGAGTTGACGCTGCTCGACGGCGAACAGCCGCTGGACGCGTGGCGGCGGCGGGTGGGATTCCGCACCATCGAGCTGGATCGCGGCACCGATGCGCATGGCACCGGCTTCACCTTCGTCGTCAACGGCGAGCGGATCTTCGTACGTGGAGTGAACTGGATTCCCGACGACGTGCTGCCGTCCCGTATCACCCCCGAGCGCTACCGCCACCGACTGGAGCAGACGGCTGCAGCCAACGTCGACCTTGTCCGCATTTGGGGTGGCGGCATCTATGAGGACGAAGCGTTCTACGACGCGTGCGACGAACTCGGCCTGATGGTCTGGCAGGACTTCTTGTTCGCATGCGCCGCCTACCCCGAGGAACAGCCGCTGCGCGGGGAGGTAGAGGCCGAGGCCCGCGAGAACGTCGTACGCCTCATGCCGCACCCCAGCCTCGTGCTGTGGAACGGCAACAACGAGAACCTGTGGGGCTTTCGCGACTGGGACTGGGAGCAGCCGCTTGCCGGCGACTCCTGGGGCGAGGGCTACTACCTGGGAGTGCTCCCCCGGGTGGTCGCCGAGCTCGACCCGACGCGCGCGTACAGCGCGGGCAGCCCGTGGTCGGGCTCCTGGGACCACCATCCCAACGACCCGGACCACGGCACGTACCACTCGTGGGAGGTGTGGAACCGGCAGGACTACACCGAGTACCTCGCGAACGTGCCTCGTTTCGTCTCGGAATTCGGCTGGCAGGCACCCCCGGCACTGGCCACCCTGCGCCGCGCACTGCCCGGCGAGAAGCTCGCGCCCGACTCTCCCGGGATGCTGCACCACCAGAAGGCCGAAGACGGCAACGGCAAGCTGAACCGTGGCATCGCCCGCCATTTCACCCTGCCCGAGGGCGACTTCGATCGCTGGCACTATCTCGCCCAGGTCGTCCAGGCGCGCGCCGTCGCCACCGGAATCGAGCACTGGCGCGCCCACTGGCCGCGCTGCGCGGGCACCGTGGTCTGGCAGATCAACGACTGCTGGCCGGTCAGCTCCTGGTCGGCGATCGACGGCGACGGCCGCCTCAAGCCGCTCCACCACGAACTGCGCCGCGTCTACGCCGACCGGCTGCTCACCCTGCACCCGGGCGCCGACGGCCCCGAACTCACCTTGTCCAACCTGGGAGCCGAGCCGTGGGCCACCGACGTCACCCTGCGGCTGCTGCGGACCGACGGCACCCTGTCCGCCCGCCTCTCCCTGCATCTGACCGTGCCGGCACGCGAGGTGCTGCGTCTGCCGGTGCCCCCGGAGGTCCGGGCAGCCACCGGCGCCACGAAGGAGTACCTGGTGGCCGACGCCGATGACCTGAGGGCCGTCCATCTCCCCGTAAGAGACAAGGAGTTCGGCTACCCCGTGCCGCGCTTCGAGATCGCTGTGGAGACCGTGGGCGGCGATCCGGACACCGTCGACGTGGTGGTGAGCGCGCACACGCTCGTACGCGATCTGCTGCTCCAGGCCGACCGCATCGCCCCGCAGGCGACGGCCGACCGGGGCCTGATCACCCTGCTGCCGGGCGAACGGGTCCGCATCCGAGTGCACGGGGTCGCGGGCGCGGGTGCGAACGCGATCCGCGCGGCCCTGTTCTGTGTGGAACCGGCGTGAGTACTCCCACCCAGCGCATCACCATCAAGGACGTAGCAGCCGCTGCAGGGGTGTCCAAAGGGGCGGTGTCGATCGCGTTCAACCACAAGCCCGGCCTGTCCGAGGCCACGAGGCAGCGCATCTTCACCGTCGCGCAGGAGCTGGGCTGGGCACCCAACTCCTCCGCCCGGAGTCTGTCGACCCGGCGCACCGACACCATCGGCCTGGCGCTGTGCCGGCCTGCGCGGCTGCTCGGTCTCGAGCCGTTCTACATGGACTTCATCTCGGGCATCGAGAGCGTGCTCGCCGAGCGGTCCTGCTCCCTGTTGCTCCGCCTCGTCAGCACCCTGGACGAGGAGATCGCGCTGCAGGAGACGTGGTGGCGCGAACGGCAGGTCGGCGGGTCGATCCTGGTCGACTTCCACCAGGACGACCCCCGTATCGCACCGCTCAAAGAGCTGGGCATACCGGCGGTGGCGGTCGGCCATCCGGACCTGACCGGGGGGATCGCATCGATATGGACGGACGACGCGGCGGCGGTGTCCGAGGCTGTGCGCTACCTCGCCGCGCTCGGGCACCGGCGCATCGCCCGCGTGGGCGGCCCTGAAGGTCTGGGGCACAGCGCCATCCGCGAGCGGGCCTTCCAGACCAGCCTGCTGGAGTTGGGACTTGCGGCGAGCGCTCCGGTGACCACGGGATTCGCCGGCGAGGAAGGGGCACGCGCGACTCGCTCCCTGCTGCTGCGGGCCGAGCGGCCGACCGCCATCGTCTACGACAACGACATCATGGCCGTCGCCGGTCTCGGAGTAGCCGCGGAGATGGGGGTCTCGGTGCCGGACGAGCTGTCCTTGCTGGCCTGGGACGACTCCCAGCTGTGCCGGCTGACGCATCCTGCGCTGTCCGCGATGAGCCATGACGTGCACGGATTCGGGGCCGAGGTCGCCCGCGAACTGTTCACGGTCATCGCCGGCCGCACCCCGCGGCCCCGGCCGGTCCTGACCCCCTCCCTCACGCCCCGCGGCTCCACCGGCCCGCCCCGCACGGCGTCACGGTGATACGCGGGCGCCCGTGCCAGCGGGCGTGTGGCGTGTCAGCGGGTGTGCGGCGAGCCGGTGCTCGCCCGGGGCACCAGCCGCGCGGCCGGCACCTGGCTATGTGACACGGGCTCCTTGGCGACCGCGGCAAGCAGCGTGCGGGCGGCGTGTGCCCCGTAGGCGCCGATGTCCCGTGTCAGGGCAGTCAGCTGAGGACGCACTGCCCGGGTGAAGGGCGAGTCGTCCCAGGCGACCAGCGACAACTCCCGCGGGACCTGAACGTTCAGCTCCTGTGCGACGGACAGGCCCGCGAGCGCCATGATGTCGTTGTCGTAGATGATCGCCGTGGGGCGTTCGGGGGCAATCAGGAGCGTGCGTGTGGCGCCAGCACCCTGATCGCCGGAGTAGTCGGTGTGCACCACCACGGGCGCGGGCAGGCCCGCCGCCCGGCAGCTGTCCTCGAACGCCGTATCGCGCGCGCTCGTGTGCGCGAGGTGCCGCAGCCCGGCCACCCGAGCGATAGCGCGATGGCCCAGCGCGGCGAGATAGGCGACGGTTTCGTGGATGCTCGCACCGTCGTCGGACCAGACGGAGGGCACGCCGCCGGCCGCCCCTGGCGGTCCGAGAACCACCGCCGGCAGATCCATGGTCTCCAGCGCCGCCACGCGGGCGTCGTCGTCATGCAGATCCACCATGAGGACTCCGTCCACCCGGCCCTCGCCCCACCAGCGGCGGTACAGCTCGATCTCGGCTTCGTGGCTGGTGACGATCTGCAGCATCAACGCGATCGAGCGCGGGGCGAGTTCGGACTCGATGCCCCCGACCAGTTCCATGAAGAACGGCTCGACCCCAAGCGTGCGAGCCGGCCGGCACACGGCAAGGCCCACCGCCCGCGCCTGCGCACCGTTGAGGGCACGCGCGGCGCTGCTCGGGCGCCAACCCACCTCCGCGGCGATCGCCTTGATCCGCGCCCGGGTCTGCTCGGAGACACCGGGCTGGTCGTTGAGCGCGTAGGAGACCGCGACCTTGGAGACCCCCGCCTGGCGCGCGATGTCCGCGATCGTCGGCCTCTTCATGCGCCCTCCTGCTGTACCGGTTCCGCACCTCGGTGGCCGACCTTACCCGTCGGGCACCGAGGTGCGGTCATCCGGTCAACTGAACGAGCAGTCAGGCCGTAGCCGCGCCAGCAGGCGGATCACATCTGGGGCAGCGGCAGGCGGGGCCCACCAGGAACAGCTGTCACGCCACGGCGCACCGGTTGCCGTCGAGAGCGAAGGCCGCCGGTGCGGTGTTGGTGCCGCTGGAGGAGCCGTTGAGCCCGAAGCTCACCGATCCGCCCGCAGGGATCGAGCGGGTCCAGGACTCGGGCGTGATACGGACACGGGCATTGTCCTGGCTCGCCTTCGCGTTCCACACCGAGTTGATCTTCTGCTGACCGGTGAAGGTGAAGTCCAGGTTCCAGCCGTCCATGGTCTGAGCGGAGGTGTTGCGGACCGTGATGTCGGCATTGAAGGAGCTGCCCCAGTCGCTCAGCCGGTAGGTGACCGTGCAGGCGCCGTCATCACCTGGCTCGACGGGGTCGGTGCCCCCGCCGCCGCCGAACACGCCGGCTTCCTTGGCGGTCGCCTTGATCCCGTCGGCCCCGTCGAACAGGCGCTTACCCCAGTCGGTCAGTTGGCTCGCGTCGAAGTTCTGCGCCAGGTCGAGGTACTCGACCCCGCTGCCGTTGCCGCTCCAGGACCAGCCCATGTAGCCGATGCCCCGCGACTGTGCGGTCGCCATGATGGCGTCCTCATCCGGGTTGCCATCGGAGTGCATGTCGCCGAACTCGCCCACGACAATAGGGAGTTTCGCGGCGGTGAACCGCCCCAGGTAGTCACTGACCTCGGCCGGGGTGTCGTAGACCCCGTACATGTGGATGCCGAAGAGAACGTTGCGGTCCGGGTCGGCGGCCAGCACCCCGGCGGCGTTGTCGCGCATGGTGAAGGACCAGTCCTGGCCCCAGTTCGGAGCGTCCACCATCAGCGTGTGGTCAAGGCCGCCTGCACGCAGCCGGCCGATGGCGGCCTTGGTGTCGTCGGTCCAGGCGGTGTAGTTGGTGTTGCCGTAGGGCTCGTTGCCAATGTTGACCAGGACGTACTTCTCCTGGCCGACGAGGGAGTCCTTGATGTCGAGCCAGTAGTCCACCGCCTTTGACAACGATGTCGCAGCCCCGGCCTCGCCATAGCCCGTCGTGTCATGGGCCTCCAGGACACAGATGAGCCGGTTCTGCTTGCACTCGTCGATCACGTGCGCCACGTCGGCGGCGTCGTTCCTGGTCCACTGGTCGCCGGTGCTCAGGACGACCCGTACCGAGTTGGCACCCTTGGCCTTGATGTCCGCGAGAGCCTGGTCGGTGCGGTCGGGATACCAGGTGTGGGCGTGATTGACCCCGCGCATGACGAAGTCCTGGCCACCTGCGTCGAGGAGGCGACCGTCCTGGATGTGGAAGCCGGGGGCTTCGGCGGCCTCGGCGGATGCCGTGGTGCCGAGGAGTGCGGTGCAGGCGGCCAGCAGGCCCGCCGAGGCGAGGGCGGCTCGTGTTCGTCTCATCTACTGCTCCTGGTTCGATCGGTACGCGCCCACCGCGGGCAGCCCAAATCGACTGCCTGGGGTACGCGTTGTCATCAGGGGCGGTGCAGGCCACGCTCCCCCGTCAGCGGGGAGCGTGGCAGTCCGGGCGCATCGGCTGGGCGCCAGGCCGGCCGCCGCCCGGGTAACGCGGCTCGCACGCCGGGCGGCGGCCTGTCCGAGCGGTACGCGGGGAGCCGCCGGCACACCGACCGGTCCGCACGGACACGGGGATGGCGCGCCGGCTTCGGTGCTTCCGCTCGGCGACGGCCACGACACTAGGGGCGCCGATTCGGCTGCACAATACTTTTCACGGAACCGGTTAAGTTTGCATAGCCAGCCCTTGAACTCCCTTGGATGCACCACGCGCAACGCCCCTACGCGGGCAGCCGGACAGGGCCGGAGGTGGTCGGGCCGAAGGGCAGCGCATGCACGGCCGCGGCGGCTCCGACCAGGCCCGCATCCTGCGCGAGGGCCGCAGGCCGTACTTCCAGGCCCCGGACGAAGTCCAGCGCCGCGTAGGCGTCGAGGTGACGCCGCAGCGGCGCGAACAGCACGTCACCGGCCTGCGCGACCCCACCCCCGATGACCGCCACATCGATCTCCACCAACGCGGCGGTGGCAGCTATTGCCGCCGCGAGCGCCTGCCCGGCCCGGTCGAACGCCACCAACGCGGCCCCGTCCCCCTGCCCTGCCGCGACCGCGACCGCTGCCGCCGTCACCTGTACCCCCGGCTCGGGCTCCCAGCCCGCCGCCAACGCCTGCCTGACGATCGCACCCCCGCTGGCCAGCCCCTCGACACAACCTCGGGCCCCGCACGGACAGGAAGAACCGTCGAGGTCCACGCTGATGTGCCCGATGTGCCCCGCGTTGCCGGAACGCCCGGGATGCAGGCGCCCATTGAGCACCAGGCCGCCACCGACCCCCGTGGAGACCACCATGCACAGCGCGTTACCGATGTCGCGCGCGGCACCTTTCCAATGCTCGGCCGCGGCCACCGCCACCGCATCCCCCACCAGCACGGGCAGCGTTCCGGCAGGCAGCATCGAGTGCGCACGCACTTCATCCACCAGCGGAAATCGCCGCCAGGCAGGGATGTTGACCGGGCTGACCGTTCCCTTGCCGCTATCAATCGGGCCGGCGCTGGCGACACCGATGCCGCGGATCGCACTCCATGCCCGGTCACCGGCCAGTTCATCCAGTACGGCACCGACGGCCCTCATCAACACCCCTGCCGACTCGCTTGCGGGAGTGGGCCGCTGAACGCGCCGCACCACACCCCCTTCGGCATCGACGAGCGCCCCGGCGATCTTCGTGCCCCCGATGTCCAGTGCCGCGTACATGACCCTCCCTTTCCGGCACGGGCCAGTCGCCGTGCCGAGCAACGTTGAGAACGCTGGGGGAGAGCATACTTAACCGATTCAGTACGATGGATCGTCTCGGCGTTGCGACGCCTCCTCGCCGGACGCCCGCTGCGCCCCCGCGCGCAGGCAGCGGTGAAGAAGCCTGCACTGCGGGTTGAAGGGGCCGACATCGAGACCGTCAACTCTCCACCACCGGCGACGGGACAAGCGTCGTAGTGGGCCTTCGCAGGGGCCGGGTACATCATGACCAGCGAGGTGACGGCGAGGGTCAGCGAGGCGCCGCGAATCTCGACCGTTGTCGCCGCGCTGCTCGGCATCACCTGACCCGGCGCGCCCGTCCGCTCGGCGAAGCGCTACCCGGGGCCAGAGGCATTCGCACGGCACTTCCAAGAGAAGGAAGCTGCTGTGGGCCCTCAATGCGCTGCTGCAGCTCTGCAAGCTGACCGGTGATGCGCCGCGCGTACGTGGCCAGCAGGATCGGGACGCTGTTGCCCGCCCACTCCGCGACCTGGGCTGGCGGGATCCTGCTGTTGAGCCACGTGGTCAGGCAGGTGTGGCGCAGGTCGTAGACGCGCTTGCCCGTCGGTGACGCGTACTCGTGCTCGGGCAGTACCGCCTCACGGGCCTTGTTCCACGCCCGGCGGAAGACCGAGCCGGCGAGCAGGCCGCCCTTCTCGCCGGGGAAGAGGAGGTCGCCTGGCTTCAGGCCATCCCGCTTGATCAGCTCGCGGAGGACGGCGACGAGCGCGGGGTGGGCCGGTACGACGCGGGTGTCGCCTTCGGCTCGGCCCTTGAGGTGGCGGGTCTCGTGGACCCGGCCGTCGTCGGTCCACTGACTGCCGACCTCGGGTTCGGCTGTGTGGACGAGGAGTTGGCCCCAGTCGGCGGGAGGCAGGGTCGTGGCACTGACGCGCAGGGCGACGGCCTCCTCGGGGCGCAGGCCCGCGTAGTAGAGCGTCGCGAAGAACGCGTGGAGGCGGTAACCCGTGCGCGGGCGGTCGGCGATCCAGGTGAGGAGGCTCGCGACCTGGGCGGGATTGAGCAGGGAGCGCTTGTCGACCGCCTCGGCGACCTTCGGTGTCGCGCCTTCCTCCTTTCCCTTGGGCAGCAGGTTGTTGGTGAGGATCTTCTGTCGGATGGCGTACCTGATCGCGACGTTCAGGATCCGGCGCTCGCGTCTGACCGAGCTGGCGGCGGCCGGGCTGCCGTCGAGTCGGATGGCGAGCGCGTGCAGCACCGCGTCGACGTGCTTGGTGTCCTCCCAGGCCGAGACGGCAAGGGAGTTGCGGCTGATCCACGACAGGATTGTGCGGATTTCGGGCGGGGCCTCGGAGCGGCGGATTTTGTTGAAGGCGTACTCGCGCAGCGCCCTGCGCACGTCGACCGGGTCGAAACGGTCCGGGACGTCGGTACGGAGGAGCGCGAGGGTGGCCTTCGTGAGGGCCTTGGCGGTGTTCTTGCGGTTGTTCGCCGAGATGCGGGGCCACTTCGCGTCGACGTACTGGAGGGCGAACTCGTACGCGGTGAGCTCGGAGGCCGGCCCGGCATGGGAGACCGGCAGTCCGGTCTCCATGTCGAAGGGCTCACCGTTGTTCGCGGCGACCAGCAGCGTCGCGCGGAACGACTCCGCGAGCGCGCTGGTGGCGAACCCCTGGCCGCGGCGCCGGCCGTTGACCGACCAGCGCACGGTGTAGGTGGTCTTGCGCTTCCCCTTGTAGACCTCCGTGTCGTAGAAGCGGACCTTGAAGGACCGGTGGCTCACGCAGCGCCCTCGCAGTCGGTGAGCCAGTTCTCGTAGTCGCTGCGCCGGATACGCAGGGCGCCGTTGGGGATGCGTATGCAGCGCGGGGCGCGGCCCTTCTTCCGCCAGTCGTAGAACGTGGAGCGGGAGATGCGCAGGTCGGCGCAGAACTCCTCGACCGTGAGTTTGTCGGCGGGGCGGCGGGACGGAGTCGTCAAGCGCGGTTCCTTCGGTGCGGGCAGGCAACAGGCAGCCTGGAATCGGGTCAGGGAATTGCCGCAGCGGGATTTCCGCGGCGACATCGATCACTGCCCTGTTGTAGCTCTGGATCCCCGGTTTCGGTAACCGGGGATCCGCTGTTATGTTGCGCGGCTTTGTTGTCAGATTCGCTGCCCGCCGATGGAAAGCGGCGCAACATAGCACGGGATCCCCGGTTGCCGAAATGGCAGCCCATCAGAGGCTCCCGGCCGACAGACCTTCACGCGACGCATGTGGCATGAGCTGCAGTGACGCGAGCCAAAGCCGGTGGCGAATCCGCCGGACAACGAGTGGGCAATTGTCCGGTTTCGACCCGCGAATTCACGAACGATTTCGGCAACCGGGGAACGGGATTTACAGTTTCACTCCCCCTCCAGGGAAGTGTTCGCCGTCAGCTGTGCGCTTTATGCGACGCATTCCTGGACTTACGCGAGCAGGTGTGGCTGTCTTGGTCAGCGCCGGAAAGGCGCTGCCGATCTGGGGGCCCGGCCCCCCAGGCACCCACGCCGAAATCTCCACTTCCTCACTCCTCAGGAGCCGCCGCCCAATGAGCCACGACGCCCGCACCTGGGTCTGGGATCACAGCCACAGCAAAGGAAACGCACGGCTGGTCCTCGCGCTGATCGCCGACCGCTGCCTCGATCGCCACTGCGTCGCGTACGCGTCGGTCCCCGCTCTGATGAAGCGCGCGAACGCGTCGCGCTCCGCCGTGCGGGATGCCCTCAACAAGCTCGCCGAGGACGGCGAGTTGCGGCGCCTGCCTCACCGGAAGGGGCCGCGTGGCGAGACCTACTACCAGCTGCCGGAGGCCGCCCGATACCTCGCAGACCGGGCCGCCGAGGAGGGCCGGATGCCGCCTCTGGAGGGGCCGGAATCCGGCCCGGCCAGTCGGATTGTGACCGGGCCGGAGAACGACCCCCGGGGAGCGGACTCCGACCCCCGGGTGGGCCGGAAATCAGCCCCCTGACGGCACGGATTCCGGCCCCCAGAACAGTAGTGAACTGTCATTGAACGGTAAGGGCAGCAGCTCTGCCGCACTCATCCCCGCCACCGAATGGCAGCCCGACGAAGCCACCGAAGCCTGGCTGGAGCGTGAGGGCCACGCCCGCCGCCTCGGACTGGATGGCCTGCGCGCTGCCGATGACAAGTGGCGCACGTACCGGGCGCCGTGGGCGCCGCGCGTCGCCGCCTCCTGGGGTGCCGACTGGCGCTCCTGGATCGCCCGCGAACACACCCCCACAGCCGACCGCCCTCAGCTGCGTGTCCTGCCCGGCGATGCCGGCACCACGCACACACCCCGCCGCATGACCCGCACCGAGACGTACATGGCCGCCCTCGTGGACGCCGTGAACGGCATGGATGGAATGGAGTAACTGCCCTGGACCGCCGTGAAATTGCCGCCGCACTCGCCTACATCGGCCGACTCGACTCCCGGACCCCGCTGGCCGACCCCGACGAGGTACGCGACCGGGTCGCGCAGTGGCAGGAGCTGCTGAGCGACGTGCCCCTGGTGGTCGGCCAAGACTGGGACGTACGAGGAGTGATACGGGAGCACGTGCTCGCCTCGCCGTATCCGATCCTGCCCGTCGACATAGCGCGTGCGTGGCACGCCTTCAGCCGCGAGCGCCTGCGACGGCACACCGACCCGACGCCGGCCGCGGACCCCGACGACCCCGCCGCATGGCGAGCCGAACTGCTCGCCCGCCGTCGAGCGGTGGCCACCGGCCAAGCGGCGCCCTCGTCGCACCGCCAGCTCACTGGTGGCGGCCCGCATCCCGATGTCGCCGCCCGCCTCGCTGCCATCGGCTCCTACATACCGCCGGACGTACGCGCCGAGCTCGCCCCGTACCGGCCGGCGCGTGCCGCCCGAGAAGCCGCCGTCTCCGCGGGACGGGCCGACGCCCTGAGCGTTCGGTGCGAGTGGTGCCACGCGGCCGAGGGCGAGCTGTGCCGTAGCCGGCGCGTGGGACTCGACGGGCATGCGCGGGGCAACGCGCCCCGCGTGACTCCGCACCCGAGTCGCGTGGACCTTGCCGCAAGGATGACCGCCTCGCGGACGACTGAAGCCGCATGATCACCAACCCGCGCCCCGCAGCTCACCTGAATTCCCACCCCTGTTCCCACACGAAGGAAATCCCTGTTGACGACACCTCCGCATGAGTCCACCTCAACCATCGCGCTCATCGCCTACGGGGTTCTCCTGGCCACGTGGCTTCTCGCGTTCCCCCTGCTGGGCCAAGACCGATCCGCCAAGCCAACCCGTCGGTTCGCCTGGCCGACGGTCGTGGCTACGATCGCCGCCCTCGCGTGCACCGCCCTGAGCGCTCAGGCCAGTTGAAGATTCACCGACCACTACCTCGGTTTGCACAACACCATCGAACGTGGCGCATACTTCGCCACCGGCCAACTCGCCATGATCGCCTGCGCACTGCTGGCCCGCAGCGAAGCACGCGAGGCACAGTGGCCGACCGGTGCGCCTCGAGCCCTGATCTGGCTCATCGCCGCAGTGCTCACCATCCCCCTACGCCGAGTTCGGACCGGCTCTCGGCACCGCGCATGCGCTCTTCGGCCCCTAGATGGCAGCGCCTTGTGGCACCAGATCGCCACCATGCCGCTGCGGCGCCTCTCTTCATAGAGCACCGCCCACACCCGCCCGCTCCCGCGTCACGGAAGAGACCCGCTTGCCCACGCCTGCCCCAACACCCTTCGCGGAGATACCCGGAAACCGATCCCTCCGCAGAGCCATCATCCTGCTCGGCGCCGTCGGCTTCGCCCTCTCCTACGACGCCCTGCGCCAGATGGCAGTCGCCGTCCACATCCGCTGGCTGCTCACCTATCTCTTCCCGCTCGTGATCGACGGCTTCATCGCCATCGGTGTCGTCGCCTTGCTGCTCCTGCGCACTGCGCCATGGCGCTCCCGCCTATACGTGTGGACGCTCGTCGGCGGCGCCACCATCACCAGCGTCTGGGCGAACGCCCTGCACGCCATCCGCCTCAACGAAAGGACCCGCCTGGTCCTCGACAACGCCACCGTCGGCGCCCTGTCCGCCATCGCGCCGCTCGCCCTGGCGGGCGCCGTGCACCTCTACCTCGTCATCAACCGCCATCTGACCGCCACCCGCACGGCGGCCGAACCGCCATCCGCCAGATCGTCGGCGAAGCCGCTGCCGCCAGATGCCATGCGTCCGCCCCGCCAAGAGAAGCGCCAAAACGATGACGCCGGCGCGCCATCCGCCAAGGCCCTAACCGCCACCGCCACTCCGCCGCGATCCGTCAAGGCGAGCCCCAAGAAGGGCGGCAACCGCCAGACCGTTCCCGATGACGTCTTGCACGCCACGGCGCACCGCATCGGAGCTGAGTCCGGGGTAGTTCCCCGCACCACCCTGGAGGACACAGTCAGGGCGCAGGGCTACACGATCCAGAAGGACCGGGCCAAGGAAGTCGCCAAGTCGGTCACGGCAGAACTCGCGGCCGCGAGGGCGAACAGCAACGCGGCGTAGCCCGGCAACGCACCACGCTGCACTAGGCCCCGCCCTATCGACACTTCGTACGGACTCATTCCCACCACGATCCGGAGACTCCACTTGCACGACCTCGAACCCCTGCCGAACGGCAAACCCACACGCAACACCTCAACCCCAGACGCAGCAAGTTGTCGGGTAAGGAGTCCTTACCCGGCCTCCTCCCCGGTGGTGGCGGAGGCATCCGGCGCCGAGGGGGCGCCGGGGTCGGTCGGCCCGGGGGTGCCGACCGGAGGAGAGGGCGAAGCAATGTCGTCGAGCGCGCCGTCTCCGCGCGCACCGCGTCGCCGTCTGCGTGACAAACAGCTGCGAGAGCATCGCGTGCATCCCCGTTACAACGACGCCGAGTTCGCCCTCGTACTCAATGCCGCCGGCCAGAGCCGTATGGCCGTCGGCGGCTACGTCGCCGAGTGCTCGCTGGCCGCCGCCCGCGCCGATGACCCCACCGCGGCGGTCGCCGACTACCGCGCCATGGTGCAGGCGCTGATGGCCGCCAACGGCCAGCTCGGCAGGATCGGCGGGAACCTCAACCAGCTCGCCGGCCATCTGAATCGGGATGGCGGCTGGCCCCACACCGCCACCCTCGATCGGCTCCTCGCTCGCGTGGCGGCTTCCGTCGATGAGGTGGATGCCGCCATCGCCCAGGTCATCGAGGCGCGGTGAGCCGTTGATACCGAAGATCATCCTCGGCACGAGGAGCACCCGTGGACTGATCCGCTACCTCTTCAGCCCGGGTGACGCCAACGAACACGTCGACCCACACCTCGTGGCGTCATGGAACGACTTCGCTCCCGACCCGGGCCGCAGCCCGCATCGCGACTCCGACGAGGTGGAGAAGCAACTCGCGGAGCAGCTGGACCAGCCCGTGACGATGCTGGGCGACAAGGCCCCGGAGACCACCTTCTGGCACTGCCCCGTACGAGCCGCACCCGAGGACCCGATCCTCACCGACGACCAGTGGGCAGAGATCGCACGCCGGATCGTGGCGGCCGCCGGCATCGCACCCGAAGGCGACACGGAAGCCTGCCGCTGGGTAGCCGTCCGTCACGCCGACGACCACATCCACATCGCCGCCACCCTCGTACGCCAGGACGGCCGCCGCCCTCAGCGCGATTACGACCAGCGCGCCGTACAGAGGGAAGCCCGGCAGATCGAAATCGACTACGGGCTACGCCGGTTGAAGCCCGGCGACGGAACTGCAGCCAAGCGACCCACCAGCAAGGAGCACTTCAAGGCCAAGCGCCTGGGGCAGAACGCCACTTCTCGCGAGCTCCTGCGTACTCGGGTGCGCCGTGCGGTGGCCGCCGCACGGGACGAGTCAGAGTTCTTCGCGCTCCTGGATGCCACGGGAGTGACCGTACGTCTCAAGCACGGCCCGTCCGGAGACGCGCTCGGCTGCAACTTCGCCCTGCCCGGCGACACCAACGACGTGGGCGAGCCGGTCTTCTACGCGGGATCAACCCTGGCCCCGGACCTCTCCCTGCCCCAGATCCGTCAGCGTCTCGCCACCACCAGTGCCGAGCCGGCCGTCGTCCGCCCGAGCAACCCGTGGCACCAGGCCACCGCAGCTACGGAACGCGTCCCTCATCGCCTCACCGGCACGGATGACCACATGGCGCAAGGCCAGTTGGTCGCACTCGGCGGCATGCTGGACCTTCTGCCGCTCGCTGCTTCCGGAGCGGCGAGAGCCGAACTCGAGCAGGCGGCCATCGCCTTCGAGCGCGCCACGCGCTCTCGTATCGCCGCCGACCTCGACAGCACGCGCGTACTGCGCCGGAGCGTCCAAGCGATCCTGCACGATCCACATCCTGTGGACGCGGGCTCCGGACTGGCGATGCTGCTGGACGCCGCCCTTGTTGCGGTGGCGTACGCAATGCACTGGCACCGCACCCGCCACCACGCCCAACAGGAAGAGGCCGCCCGGCAGGCCCTTGCTCACCTCACCACTGCGCACCGCGAGGTGACCGCCCCGGCACTGGAAGCGCTGGCCAGCCGGAGCCCCGGGCAGCAGGTCCAGCATCGGTACGCCCACCACATCCGTCAGCTCGTCCCCGATCACACTCAGCGCATCCTCGACGACGATGCCTGGGACGCCCTGACCGCCGTGCTCGCGGAGGCCGAAGCCGCTGGCCATAACCCGGCCGTGCTCCTAGGCCACGCATTGGGCCAGCGCGCCCTCGACGACGCACGGCACCCTGCAGCCGCCCTGACCTGGCGCATACGCAGGCTTGGCGAGCGGCACGTTCCCGGCCTTCGGGCTCAGGCCGCCAACTCCCTCAGCCCGTACGTAAATGAGCGGGTTCAGGTCGGGGCAGCACCTGCGCCCCTGCCGAGTACCGCCGCAACGCGAGGTCCTCGTCGCTGATCATGCGCTCACTCCGAACGGCCCGGCACTGATGAAGCAGTGCCGGGCCGTTGTCCGTCCCCAGGCGAGTCACCGGCTATCGGTCTGCGAGAAGCCTTGGACGAGTTGGCCAATGACATCCAGGGCTCCCTGGCCGAAGTCTGTCGGGGCGATGAGCAGGCCGAATACGAGCACGATCGTCACGGTCATCCATTGATCGGAGCGACTACGGGCCTGCACGCGGCGGCGTATGCGGAAGTAGATGATGACGGCGAGTACGACCGCCAGGTTGAGCGTCAGGATCATTGCGTCGACTCCCCCTCGATGAGTCAGGACAGTGCCGTCGGGCGCCGTGGTGGCGGGATCCGGTCGAGCAGGTCCCACAAGCGGCGTGATCCGGCTGTCCATTCGCCGAGTAGACGGCGGTCGACGAGATGGATGCGGTGTTCGCGCCCCCACGGAATGGCCTTGGAGGTGAAGCGGCCGTTGGTCAGGACTACCGCGATGTCCGCGCCGTGGACTTGCCGGGCCGTGCCGTTGACCTGCTGGAGCACGCCGACACCGACGGCTGATCCGCGGATGCCGTCGCGGCGGTGCTTGCACTGGATCGCACAGACGCGGCCCGCCGGGTCGACCGCACGCACGTCGCATGCGTCGTCCCCCGCGCCTCCGAGCCGCTCGGCCTGGCAGCCGTCTCGCCGCATGAGGTCCCTGACAGCGAACTCGAACGCCTTGTGGTCCAAGCCGTCGATCTCCGCCAGACCCAGCCGAAGTGCCTGCGCGCGCGCCCGAGCCCATTCCGCCCGCTGCCGCGTTTGCTGGACCCACAGAACACCGAGAGCCGTGGCGACCGCGCCGATGATCAGCAGCACCCACCAGTGGGCGAGCAGCCACTGCACGAGAGCGCCGACAAGGCTGATCGCGACCACCAGAGCCACGACGACGGCTATCGCCTGGTCCTCGCCTTTGCTCCGCCTGGCCGGCGCGCGCCGGGTACTGCGCCGACGCGCCGGACGACGCCGGCTCATCGCTCGACTCCCCACCGGATCCGCGCAGCCTCCTGTGTGGCCATCCCAAATCCCCCTCCGGCCCATGCCGTTGACGCCTCCCCGCGCAGGAAGCATGAGAGCACGCGACACTGACAGAAGGTAAGAAGACGATCACGAATGGTGATGGGTTTTCGGTCAACTGCGCCTTGGGCGCTTCCGGAGCAAGAGACGGCCACCTGCGTGAACACAGGACGGGCCGATCAACTTGCGCCGATTCCCGCTCCTTGGGTCGGCGTGGGCCGCAAAGCGTCGGTGCATCGCACTCGCGCCAGCTCGGTCTCTAGCGCATCTGGTCCGACTGTGGCCAGCGCCCATAGCGCGCTCACCGTGCGCGCTTCGCCCCATAGAGACGTGTGGCTCGGCGTGCGGAATGGGACGACCTCGATCCCGTTCCGCATGAAGGGGGCAGGGTCCAGATATCTCATGCCGCCGGTACCGCAGAGGTACGTGGGGCTACCAGTCGCAAGGGCGAGGTCGGCCAGCCGTATTGAACGGCCGGTGCGGGAAGGGAGCGCGCTGCTGCGCAGGACCTCGCCTTTCCATCCCACGGCTGCGAGCAGCGCCAGGGTGGAGAGCTCCGCGACATCCGAGAGCCGATCGGTGACGGCGAGGCGGTCAAGGACTGGGGCCACGATCTCCTGGATCACCGACCAATGGCGGCTGCGGCCGTAGTGCTGCCGGATCATCCCCGCCGTCCGGCGCCTGCAGCCCACCGGATCAGCCAGGCGCGCATCCCGGATCAAGGTCGATCGGCCCTGCGGCAGATGCGTGGCCAGGGACAGCCACTGCCACCTGGCCGGGTCGTCCAGTGCAGCAAGGCGTGTGCGGTGCTGGTAGTCCCGGCGCGCGAATTGGACGTCGTCGAGGACGATCCACAGGTCGGCCGCGTACAGCTTGGCCAGGGTGGACAGGCGCGGGAAGAGGTTGGGCTGGTGGATCGCGCACACCCGTGCGGAGTGCGCGATCCGGGCTGTCGCGGGGTCAGGAGCTGATGAGCCGGCTGTCGAAGCCGGAGCGCAGGAGGCGCCCGTATGCGGCATGCACGTCCTCCGGTACGTCCTGCTCGACGGCGAAGCCCTGCTTCGGGTACTCGATGATCCGCTGGAGGTCGCCGACGAGCATGTCGACGACGAGCTTTTCGTCGCCGATCGACTTGATGTAGTCGTCCAGTTCGAGTGGCTCGGAGGCGCAGATGACCTCGGCCTCGGGCCACAGCTTGCGGCAGGTCGCGTACGAGCGTCGCTCCATGTACGGCTTGGAGATCAGCATCAGGGAGTCGACCTGGATGCCGGCCTGCTGGAGCAGGTCGCGGGAAAGCGTGATGTTCTGCCCGGTGTTGCCGGCGTTCGCCTCGACGAGGATCGCCTCGTCCGGTACGCCGAGGGACATGGCGTGCTCGCGGTAGTGCACCGCTTCGCCGCGCGGGAAACGGGCGCGGGTGGTGGGGCTGTTCCCGCCGCTGAAGACGACGACCGGGAAGAGGCCGGCGCGGTAGAGGTCGGCGGAGGCGGTGGCCACTCCGAGGTCGTGACTGCCCAGCCCGATCGCCGCCGAGCAGGGGCGGAGCTCGTGGCCCATCTGGTGGTAGTTCCAGATGAGTTCGGCGTCGTGGAACTGCTCGTCGGTGATGCTGCGCTGCTCGCGGTCCGGCACTGCGACTCCCTGGCTCATCCTCGCTGACCCTGTCGAATGCCCTCGATGCTGCGCAGCTGATGGCTCAGGCCGTACTGCTGAGCCACCTGTGCTGCTTGGTCGAGGACGGACAGCCCATCATTCCGGGTTGCCGGGTCGGACAGAAGGATGTGCCCGTGCGCGGTGTCCAGGCGCACGCGTTGCATCGGGGAGTCGACAGTGCCGCTCTGCCGGGCGATATCGATGTAGTGCAGAGCTTGGGTCAGATCGCCCGCACCTCGGTGGGCAAGGGCGAGCTTCTGGTGAGCGACGAACCAGTCCTCGGGCTCGCCGAGGTCCTCGAACTCGCGGGTGGCGGCCGTCATGGCGGTAGTGGCGTACGGATGGTTGCCCTCCTTACTCAGTGCGGTGCCGACCCACAGCCGGGCACGCGCCCGGTCACGTCGGCTGAGGCGCTCGTCCGTCGCAAGCTGTTCGTACTGGCGGGCCGACTGATCCAGCTGGCCGGCCATCTCGTTCACGACGGCCAGGGACAGTTCGATCTGGGCGACGCGACGGGGGATGTCGAGTTCGGTGAACAGGCCGCGGGCATTGGCGTAGGACTGGCGGGCCGAGAGTGGGCCGAGGATGGCGCCCTGGTCGCGCTGCAGGTCACCGAGGAGGGCGAGCGAACGCCCGTACAGATACTGGCCTTTAGGGTCAAGGCTGCGTGGGTGGTGGGCGCCGAGCCAGCGGTTGAGCAGGCTGGAAGCGAAGGTGAAGTTCTGCCGACTGAGGCACACGATGGTGCGGTCGATGTCCTCGGTCCATGTCTCGTAGTCAGCTGCCCGCACACCCGCCTGATCTCTGCCGAAGATCAGTCGTTCAAAGCGAGCCTGGGACTGCGTATCAGCGCGAGCCAGTGCGGTGTCAAGGATGGCCTGCGTATCCGGGCGGGGCTGCGTCGTCTCGCCCAGGTCCTCCCACTTGGCCACCGTACGAAGAGCAACGCCCAAGTGCTCGGCGAAGGCCCGCATGCTCATCCGCAGCGCAGCACGCAGTGCGCTCGCCTCTCGGCCGGTCCACTGCTGCACGCTGACCACGGGCTGCCTCCCTCCGCAACGTATGGAAGCACGCACAGTGAGCAACCGAAGCGGAAAGTGCAACGCAAGTGCAACAGGCGGTCATTTCAAGGCCGTTCGGTTCGCTCGACGCTGCTGCCATGGCATTCGAACCCCTCACGGAGCACCGCCCCGTCCACGGACCATGCGTCTACGGGTACCTGCGCCACGGACGAGGCGGGCCTGCGCGACGCCGGGCCCTCACCGAGTCGCTGTCCCTCTACTGCAGCCAGCACGAACTCACGCTGTGCGGCGTCTTCACCGAGGCCGACGCCCTTGCGCGCGACATCCGCTCGCCGGCCTTCATTGGCGCGCTCGACGCCCTGGCCATGCCCGATGCGTACGGGCTCGTCGTGCCCGCTCGGAATCACCTCGGGCCCCGGCACATCGCTGCGGAGCGCGAGCGGCAGATAGCAGATCTCGATGTCCGCCTGATGATGATCCGTCCTCCGCATCCGAGGCGGTCTCGCACCGCCGCAGGAGTCGGTCGACGGACGGAGAGCGGTGGCTGATGCACCTCCGCGAGGCTCTGCGCAGTGCACCACAAATCGGCGATGTGCCCGGCCTGTACTTCCTGGCGGCCGGTGGCAACTGGGATCTGCTGCGGGTTCCCGCAGAACCCGGATTCCTGGCACTGGCCTTGTTGCGTACGACCGGTGAGGCCATCGGGCCTGTGCTGTACGACCGGCCCGGCGCGCGCCTGTACTTCGCCGTTCCCTCGGGCACGGCCGGCACATGGCGCGACCTGCCGGTACGGCTGCTATCCCAAGGCTCCTGGCTGGTCGCCCCCAACCCGTACCGCGCCGACGAATACTTCGGCGGATGGTGCGAACTGCCCGACGACGACACCCTCACCGACCCCGAGAAGCTCCGCCATGCCCTCCACCAGTACACCGTCGCCACGGAAGAGAGGCCGCTATGGAGACCTTCGAACGCGCCCGCCTTGACGCCTACTTCAGCCGTATCGCCTCCCGCTTCACGCCGGCCGAGCGCCCTGCCGCGTTCCTGATCACCCATCTGTTGCCCGAGCGGCCAGCGTTCGTACGAGGGGTGGGTGCCGTCACCAAGCTGCGTGCCGTCCTGCCCAAGCCCAAGTCCGTGCACGATCAGGCACTCCGGCAGGTTGAAGGCGACGGATTCGCCTGTGACCGTCTCAGCCGCGATCTGTTCGCCGATCCCGACCGGGCCCTGCGCTATCTCGAGGAGCGCGCGGCCGGCAGCCAGGTGGTGCTCCTCGACGTCGGCGGCTACTTCGCCCCCGCCCTCGACGCCCTGTGCGACCGGTTCTCCGGTCAGATCCTCGGCGTCGTCGAGGACACTGAGAACGGGCACCGCCGCTACGCCGAGCAGGACAAGCTGCCCTGTCCGGTGGTCTCCGTGGCCCGCTCCCCGCTCAAGGACCCCGAGGACTTCCTCGTCGGCCAGTCGGTCGTCTTTTCCGCCGAGGCACTGATGCGCAGCTGCGGCGACATCCTGCACGGCCGCACCGCCCTGGTGATCGGCTTCGGCAAGCTCGGCAGCTCCATCGCCCGCCTCCTGCATGCCAAGGGTGTACGGGTCACCGTCTACGACATCGACCCGGTGCGCCGTACCCAAGCGCTCTCCCAGGGCTTCACCGTCGCCCGTGACCGCGAAGCCGGCCTCAAGGAAGCCGGTCTGGTCCTCTGCGCGACCGGGTCTCTCGCGCTGCGCGGCGAGGACTTCCCCTACCTGCGCAACGGCGCCTACGTGGCCACGGTCACCAGCAGCGAGGACGAGCTCGAACTCGCGGGTCTACCCGATGTGTACGAGCGCGCCACGGTCACGGAACACATCACCCGCTACCTGACCACGGGCCATTACTTCTACCTGCTCAACGGAGGCAACGCCGTCAACTTCCTGCACGGCGCCAGCGTGGGACCGTTCATCTTCCTCGTCCAGGCCGAGATACTCGCCGCCTCCACCGCCCTCACGCGCGGCGGCCTCGATCCCGGACTGCATGAAATCCCGCCCACCGACCGCGCCACCATCGCCGCCACCTGGCTCGACTACTTCAACCGCTGAGGAGACACCCGTGCCTATCACCACCGGCCACATCCGCGACACCCTCGACAACTACCTCAACGCCCACCCCGACGAGAAGCAGCGCCTCGTCCCACTCTCCGAACTCCTCGACACCGAGGCGGACCTCGCCAGCCGCAAGGAATTCCGAGGGCACGTCACCGCGGGCGCGATCCTCGCCGACCCGATCGGCCGCATCCTCCACATCCGCCACCTCGCCCTGAACCGCTGGCTCCTGCCCGGAGGCCACGTCGAGCCCGAGGACGACAGTCTCCTCGCCGCCGCCCAGCGCGAGCTCACGGAGGAGACCGGCATCACCGCCTCGGCTGTCAGCCCGGCCGGGCATCGCCCCCTGCATATCGACGCCCACCCCATCCCCGCCAACCCGGCCAAGGACGAACCGGACCACCAGCACTTCGATTTCCGGTTTCTCTTCCGCACCTCGGCAGATGTCGGCGAGCTCCAGGCCGAAGAAGTCACCGCCGCTTCCTGGAGGGAGGCATACGACATCGAGGATCACGTGCTGCGCAACCGGGTCCTGCAGATGCTGCGCTGAAGTTCGGGCCTCCAGGCCGACCGCATGAACATCGCCAGACTTCCGAAGCCTCCTGATGTTGTCGTATGGGTACGTAATACTGCGGAGGATCGACTGGTGGATCATGCACTGACCTGGGGGCGGAGTGGCAGGCAGGAACGGGGCGGGCGGAAGCGACCCCTACGCAAGGGAGCTCGCCCGGCAGGCCAGAGAGCAGGAGAAGGCCCGCAGAGCCGCGGAGGCCGAGGCGAAGCGCAAGGCGCGTGAAGAGAAGCTCACCTACGAGGCAGCCCGTGCACAGGAAGCTGTCGACCGTACGTATGTGCTCGAGAACGACGTCGAGGACCTATCGACTCTGTTGCGCACAGCGGTGCTTGACCGCAAGCCGTTGACCTTCGAGAAGCTCAAGCAGAAGTTCATTCCCACCAACTTCACTCCTCCCAAGGGGCGGTCGAAGGCAGCTCACCAGCCGCGGTGGGAAGAGTACGAACCCGAGCCGCCACGCGGTCTGTTCGGTGCACTCGGATTCGGCCGCAAGGGGTACGACGCCGAAGTCGAGGCGGCACGCGGACGATTCGACAAGGCGCTGCGCAACCACGCGCGGGATGAGAAGAAGCGCGTCGAGAAGCTCAACAGACTCCGCGCCGAGCACGAGGAGCAGAACCGGCAGGAGGCTGCCCGGGTCGATGAGTGGAACGCTCGCATCGAGGAGCGTCGTGCCTCCTACCGCGAGCGGGACATCGAAGCCGTCGAGTGGTTCATCGACCAGGCGCTCGCCGCGTCCAAGTACCCACATGGCTTTCCCAAGGCACATCGGGTGTCGTTCCAGGCGGACACCGGCGATCTGCTCGTGGAGATCGACCTCCCTCTTGAGGAGGTAGTTCCAGCGGCTCGTGCATACCGCTACGTGAAGTCCCGTGACGAGATGAACCCGGTGCCGCGCCCGGACAAGGACCGCAGGGAGCTGTACGCCTCGGTCCTCGCCCAGACCGCGCTGCGCACCGTGTACGAGCTGTTCGCCGCCGACACCGAAGGCGCCGTTCAGTCCATCGCCCTCAACGGTCACGTGGCCACCATCGACCGCGCCACCGGCCGTGAGGTGCATCCCTGTCTGATCACCCTCCAGACGAGTCGCGAGGAGTTCGATCAGCTGGTCCTGACCCAGGTAGACCCCCGCGCCTGCCTCAAGCGGCTGCGCTCACTGATCTCGCCGAACCCGTACGAGCTGGAGCCGGTTCGTCCGTTGGTCACGTTCGATCTGAGCAAGTTCCGGCTCATGGACAGCCTGGACGTCGTAGCAGGACTCGACAGCCGCCCCGTCTTGATGGACCTGACGCCCACGGAGTTCGAGCACCTGATCCGGCAACTGTTCGAGGCCATCGGCCTGGACAGTGTGAATACCCAGCCGTCCAAGGACGAGGGTGTTGACGCGATCGCGATGAACACCGACCCGGTGATGAGGGGCCTGTGCATCATCCAGGCCAAGCGCACGAAGAACGTGGTGCCGTTCGAGACCGTCTCGGCACTCGCCGGCGTCGTGGAACACAAGCGGGCGGCCAAGGGCATCCTCGTGACGACATCCTGGTTCGGACGGGCCAGCGAGGCTTTCGCCAACGAACACGGCCGCCTCGAGCTCCTGGACGGCGCGAACCTGGTCCACTTGTTCAAGGAGCACATGGACCTCGACGTCATACCGGGGCCAGTGCCGCCGAAGCGCCGACCGCAGTAGACGTGTCTCGATCAGGGCCGCTGTGCCCTTCTCCGACGACGGCCAGCAGGCGGAGGAAACAGGGCTCCTGACCTCGGCATGCGCAAGGAGGCCCTATTCCCTCACAGAACGGTGGGACCTATCCTCGCGGTCACACGATGGGGGGCCAAAGTGGTTGCCGAGGCGACGAGTTGGCAGAAGGAACAAGTCAGCCGTGCGTACGTGCAAGCCCTCGCCACTCAGGGTGGATACACCATCTGTGACTGGAACGTGGACAAGGACGGTGTCGACGTCACCCTTCGTTCAAGGGGGCTCATGGTCGACATCCAACTGAAGTGCACGCAGAGCCCACGCGCTGTCCGTAGCGGCTACAGCTTCGATCTCGACGTCGAGACGTACGACAAACTGCGGGATCCAGAGCGGTCTGCGCCTGGTCATCTCGCCTTGCTCATCGTCCCACCGGACATAGGGCGCTGGGTGTCTCACCAGCCCGATTCGATCGTTCTGTCCTGCCACGGGTATTGGGCGTCCCTCCAGGGCATGGGCAAGGCCAAGAGCAGTGTCACCACGTCAATCTCGCTTCCCGAGCATCAACAGCTCACAGCGAAAGCCATGGGCACCATGTTCGATGCGGCGCGTCGTATGACGAGCGCCGGCGGCACGGGGGTGAACTGACATGGTGCATGTCGAACCGGACTTCGGCCCCGAGGAAATCCGCAGCTATCTGAAGGTCACGGGCTGGTCCCCCGTCTCCGGAGGAGACGTCGCCGAGCTGTGGAGTCTCCCTGGGCCTGCCGACGAGGTCGTACTAGTGCCCATGAAACCGGGAGCGCCTGACTTCACGAAGCGGGCCCGCATCCTGCTTCAGGATCTCTCGCGAGTCGAGTCCCAGGATGTGCAAGCGGTCCATGACGCCATCGCCACGGTGTACCACGACGTCACGGATCTCCGTGCCTCCCACCCTTCGCTGGGCGATGGGTCCATTCCTTTGGAAGCCGGATACGAGCTGTTCGTCTCCGCCAAGCGCTTGCGTGTGGCCTCGGCTGCGGCATCCATCCGCCGGCAGGGCCACTTCCGCAACTTCCCCGCCCGCGCCCGGGACCAGGCCCGGGAGGTGCGTCTCGGCCAGACTCGGCGTGGCTCATACATCGTCCCCATCATCAGCCAGGCTCGGTCTCCCGAGGACGTGTACTCGCCTGGCCAAAACCACATCGAGATCCAAGTCGAGGAGACCCTCTTCGACCGGCGGGTCACCGCGACGATGTCACGCGCTCTTGGCGTACTCGAAGACATGGCCACGGCCGAACGCGCACCGACCCCTAGCGAGATCACCGATTCCATCGGGGAGGGGGTCTCCTATGAACTCTGCCAGGCACTCGCCAAAGTGGTGAATACGGAATCAGTCAGTGCCTTGGACGTCTCCTTCAACTGGTCCCGCGTCGCCTCCCCGCCACCTGGCACCCCGCCCCGCGTGGAGTTCACCAGGGACGCGATCGAGATCGTGGACCGCGTATCCGAGCAGTTGAAAACCAGGGTCTACACAAGCCAGCACGTGATTTATGGCATCGTCACCGATCTCAGTAGGCATCCAGAAGACGAGACCGGACGGGTCGGAGTTCAGACACTGATCAAACGCCGAAGCAGGACCGTCTGGATGGACCTGCCGGACAGCACCTATCACTCCGCCGTGCACTGCCATGACGCCGGAATCCCCGTACGGGTACGTGGGGCACTAACCAGTCCCCCTGGCGGCCAGGCCACCATGGTGGTAACCGAGTTCGGCCCTGACCCCTCGCTGGGAGCGGACGACTGAGTGAAGTGCGGACCATCGCCGCGGCAGGAGGGACTGTGGTGGTGGCCACCACCAAGGGGCAGAAGCCTGCACCCCTCTCCGCTTCCCGAAGGGTCAGACCAAGTGCGCTACGGACAGAAGGCATTGCTGCCGGCCCCTGGAACGTTCCCTGACGAGAAGGCTCTTGCAGCATTCGTGCTCAGCAAAATGAACCGATGGTTCCACATCGAGGAGCAGGTACCAGGGCGCTATTGGACCGGCGAAGAGACACGAATAGACGCAGTACTGCGTCCCCGGGACCCGGACGGCTGGCACGATGCGGAACCAGCCTTCGGTATCGAGTTCAAGAACTTCGCCCCGAACACCAGCACCGGCGAGCGCTACGGCTGGGTTGCGCAAGCCGTCGGATACACGCAATGCCAATGGCAGGGGTACGGCAGGCTGGGAATCTTCCTGTGTCCCTCCCCTCTGACCTGGCTCCTGTCTCGCGCTGAGGAAATCGCCACTTTCCGTCAGCGGCAGATCAGCCCCGAGATGCTGGAGGAGGAACGGCAGCGCGTGCGCAAGTACGGGCGCCGCTTCGGCAAGGAGTACTCCGACGCGTACGTCGACGCCGAGGCGCTGATCGCGCATCGGCGTCGTCTCGGTGAGGCGTCCTACGAGGAATTCACCGCTCGCGCCGACGGATACGCGAATGCTGACGCACGAGAGCGCGAGCATGATCTACGGATGGCCAAGGAACTGACCCACGTCCTGGGACAGCTCAGCATCGGCGAACTCATGCCCTATGAGGACAGCGGCTGGACTCTCATGCGAGCGGAGTCACGGCTCTGGAGCGAGCACGAGGGCCCGGCGAAGGTCCGGTACGGGCTGCGTCCCCGTATCGGCTCCCAACGACGCAGGCGCTGAAACGTTGCCGGCCGCCGACATCCGGGCCCGACGTACCGGGGCGATTGGGGGCCATCCGATGTCATGGTGTGCGGACCAGAGAGTTTCGAGGAGTGCGGAAGTCAGCCCGTGTCCGTGACCACCACGAAGAGGTCTACGCGGCCGAGTAGCCGAGCTGGAACAGGTTTCTGGCGCGCTCCAAGTCCTTCTCCGAGCGCAGCCGAACTTCCAGCGAACCCGTGCCGTGGTGCCCGATGCCGGTCACATCGCGGGTGAAACCCGGGACGAGGTCGACCTCGCTCGGGTTCACCGACAGGTACAGCACAACCTCCCGCTGCTGGGTGCTGCCGACACAAGCGAAGTTCCGCAACCGGCGATACGCCCGGTACTGCTTGCGATCGACAGGTGTGACGTCATCGCCGAGAGCCGTCAGGACTTCGTCGACCGCCACCCTCAGCTCCGCTGTGGCTCGGCCCGAGGCAAGCTCCCTCTGCTTGAGCAGAGGTCGCAACCTCGGGTCCGGGCAGGCGGTGGAGACGACGGATTCCAAGGCAAGCAAGTTGTCACCGAAGTATCGATAGCGGACGAGGTCGATCGTGCGACGCATCTCCCGAACCGCATGGACGTCGTAGCGGGTGAACTCCTCCGCGATGCAGATCAGTCTCGGAGCAGCCCACGTCACCTGGGCCGCAGCCGCTGCTCCGAGACGCTCATGGACCAGGTGCTGGAACTCGGCTCGGTGGTCGGTCAGCCACGCCAGATAGAACAGCCCTTGGCTGATCACGCCGGCATCCTTGCCGCGCTTGTATTCGATGATCACGGGTGACCCATTCTCATCCACGCCGAGCGAGTCGATCCGGCCCCCGTGCAGCGGCCCAGTGCTGTACTCGCTCGCCAGAAAGCGCACCCCGAGCATCGCTTCCATGTTCGCCTCGACCAGGCGCTGCAGATCGCTCTCCACCATGGCCGTCCGCGCGGCAATCTCCACCGCCTTGTCCCCACCCACGTCGAACAGCTTCAGACCCGGCACCGTCCCCTCCTCGCCTCACACGCAGCGATCGGCAATCACCACGAGGGGCCGGATTGTTTCCGTCAGCCTGTGAGAGCGTCAAGGAAGTTCCGGGCCTCGAAGCCATGCCCGCACCACCGTTTCCCGAGAACGTCGGAAATTTACCTGACGCCCAATCAGGAATACACATCCGTGCAGGCCACAGACCCATCCACTCCACCCTCACCAGGCGCCTTCTAAGCGCTTGGCCGCAGGTTCGAGTCCTGCCGGGGGCGCCTTCAAATGGCTCCGCTTTGGCGGGGCCTTTTTGCTGGTCAGGGGCCGTTTCGCTGAGCATGCAGAAGCCCCGGTCGCTCCCTTGGTGATCAAGGAACGAGTCCAGGGCTGTCCGGCTGTCACCGGGTTTCTGCGGGTCGCTGTGTCGAATACGTGTCGAAGTTTCTGGGCGATCAGCTCAGTCGGCCGCGGGGAGGTCTTCCAGATCCCCAGCCGCTTCGAGCCGCCTCTTGAGGTCCGAAAGCTGACCGTCGACGCACCTGGCGTAGACCGCGAGGAGCACTGGCACGCTGTTGCCCGCCCATTCCGCTACCTGAGCCGGCGGGACTCCGTCGTTCAGCCACTTCGTCAGGCGGGTGTGCCGGAGGTCGTACACACGCTTGCCCATCGGTGACTCGAAGACGTGCGGGGCCAGCACTGCCTCACGGGCGCTTCGCCAGGCCCGGCGGATGACCGAGCCGGCGAGGATTCCGCTCTTCTCACCCTGGAACAGAAGGTCACCAGGCTTGAGTTCTTCGGCCGCGATGTGCTGCCGAAGGATCCGTGCCAGGGCGGGATGCCCCGGAACCGTTCGAGTGTCGCCTTCGGCGCGGCCCTTGAGGTCGCGCTGCTCGTGGATCTCTCCGGTGTCGGTCCACTGTTTGCCGACTTCCGGGGTCGCCGTGTGGATCAGCAGTTCGCACCACTGATCGGCCGCATCCGGGTCGGGGAGGTGCACGTCCGCTACCCGCATCGCTACTGCCTCTTCGGGCCGAGGCCCGCAGTAGTACATGGTCGCGAAGAAGGCGTGCAGTCGCTTGCCGCCTCGGGGGCGCTGCCGGACCCAGTCAAGGAGAGCCGCCGCCTGGCCAGGGTTGATCAAACAGCGCTTGTCGACGGCGTTCGTGGTCTTGGTCGTTGTGGTCGCGTCCTTCCCCTTGGGGAGAGGATTCGTGCGCAGGATGCGCCGCTTGATCGCGTACTTCATAGCGACGTTGAGGATGCGCCGGTGGCGCTTGCGGGACCACCCGCGCCTGAAGTGATCATGTCCATGACCGCGCGTGTACGTCGGCCTCGCCCCGCCGCCGCGATCCGGCCTCGGAGAGGGAAGAAGAGCGCCGGTTGATCTCGCCGAGCACAGTGCAGGCAGAACCCCAGAAACCCCAAGAACCACCAGGACACGAAGTAGATCCAAGTCCAGAAGGATAAATCCAAAGGATTGAGGGCCGCGCACAGCGCGGCGGCGGCCGGCCGCCACCGCACGCCCTCCACCATGTCTACGCCGGTAGGCGCGCGCGTCGGCGCCCGACCGCGCCCGCAAGGGGGGCGAAAACACATGGTCACAGGGGCAAGCGGGGACGCCATAACGTGCAGGTCAAAGACGCATTGTGCTTCGACTAAGGCCGGATCGCGGCGGCGGTGCAATGTCGACGACCCCGCTACCATGGCCGTTGCCCTTCGGCGGGGGCGGCCGGCTCCACGGCTTTACGCAGCCACTTTGGGGCGAGCCTCGAAGATCATGGCCCCAACGTCGTGCTTAACGGGCAGGTCAACAGACTGCCCGACTCGCGATGAGCTTACGGGGCCATGATCACTCGCCCCAAAGCAGCTCCAGCCCAAAGCCGCTGAGGTGGTTCCTCAACGCGAATGAATGGAATTAATGAATTCCATTAGAGGATCCAAGTCGTGTTGCCAAAAGACCCAGAGTCCATCCATGTTCTGCGCGCGTTCCAGACATGAGAGATCAAATGAGCCTGCAAGAACTGCAACAGTCATCACCTGCGTTCCGAAGTGCTGACGCCACGTCTCAGACTTTCCCCCACACTCCCTAATTAGACGCTTCCAGGAGTTTTTTGGGCCGTTAGAGACCTTGCACTCAACAGCCAGGAGCCGCCCGTCTGCAATCCGAATCGGGACATCGCACTTAGCTCCAGCGACCTTTCTCTCGCGAGAGAAGGAACGGCGCGTGAGGACGTCAAGGACGTCAATATCGTCTCTCCGGGGATCCAAAGAGTACCCAATATTCTCAAGTGCCTGAGCAACTTCAGCTTCCTGGCGCTTGCTCGCGTCCCCTCGACGTCTAGTACGCAAGAGCTCTAGTGCGAGAAGTGCGCTGGTCGCCATTACGGCAGATTCACGTTCCGTCTCAGTGGGCTTCCGTCTTTCCCGGGCCCATGAAAAGCGAACGGGGTCGAGTACCTCACGGATCACTTCGGCTGTGTCGTCAGCCAGCACCTCCGGTATTCTATTGCTGAACTTCTGCCCCACCAGGGTCCATAGATCTTCCTCGCTCACGGGAGGGGCGCAAAAGTATCGTAGGACTTTCCAGAGTGACGAGTCGAATATGAAGACTTGCCCAGTCAAATTCAGGAGGTCATCCGTCAGTTCGAGAGCTTCCCGCACGCGAGGCTCAACTTCTGCATAAACTCCCTCGAAAGCTCTAGGTCCTTCTTCTTTTCGCTCCTGCCGAAATAGTTCTTCGGAATGCGCGCGCCCCTCAATCAGTTGCCTCTCAGTCCAATTTTGAGGCAACTGCCACGCACGAACCATCACACTTACCTCGCCTTTTCTCTTTTCTCGCGAGCGGCAGCACGATGCTTACCGTTCGTATTGTGCTCCATCGCGGTATAGGCCATCCACTTATGGAACTCTGCAGGCCATGACGCTGAGACTGGAGACACCCTCTTGCTTGATGAAATGGATCTCATAAGCATCAGGCCGATCTTCTCGGCCATCTCAGCCTGCACCGCATTTCCGATCTGGCGAAACTTGCTGGCCGTGGTTCCCTGGAATGCCCACTCCCGCGGGAATCCCTGCAGTGCAGCACACTCGCGCCACGAGAGACGTCGCATTGAGCCGTCTTCAAGGCGAATCCAGTCTGGAGTTGTAGCTGCACGGATTGTTCGAGCGGGAAGCTTCAGATCTGCAAGGAAACGGTCCTGACGGTAACCCCAATGGCCGCTGGGGCGATTAGCCTCAACAATTCCGCCAGATTTTACTCCAGTTCCAGGGACTAGATTTGCAAGTTCATCGATCAATGACCCTGTCGGATGAATAATCTCAGAAGGGTCAGGTGCGGGTTGCCCCGAGAGAAACTCTCCCAGGGAAACCCAGGGCTTCACGCTGCCCAATAGTGTGTCGCCAGCGTCACGGGAGTGGGTCGGTTCTGGAAAATCAGGCAGCGCCCTGTCCTTCGCGGCAATCATGAAAAGCCTAATGCGCCGCTGAGGTGCGCCGAAGTCGGCGGCGTTTAGCAATTTGAAGCGGGTGGCGTATCCAATTTCTTCGAATGAAGAGCGAATCATGCGAAGTACACCCCCGGGCTCGCCATCCGGTGTCTTCGCCGTCACCAAACCGCGCACATTCTCAAAGAGAATGATTCGAGGCTTCAACTGATCTGCTAGGCTCACAAATTCCAGGAACAGTTTTCCGCGTGGGTCTTCGATTCCTCGCTGCCGACCAGCGGAGCTGAAGGGCTGGCATGGAGGACCGCCGGAGAGTACATCTGGGCGCCATCTCGAATTTGCCCCAGCCGGCCGCAGATCCGCAGGTGAGATGTCCTCTGCAGATGCGTGGATCAAGCGAGTTCCGTCGAGATGGAAACTCCCGGATTGCCCACGAACAGGGATTTTTGCCGACTGCACTTCCGCAAGCGTTTTCATGCAGTTGGCGTCAAAATCAGTAGCGCTTACTGTATGAAATCCCGCACGCTCAAGGCCCGCGTCAAGCCCTCCCGCCCCCGAAAAGAGGGAGACAAGAGTGGGCTTCCTCTCGCCACCACTAGCTGTACTCAAGGCTCTTCCTTACTAGCTAATACGCTCGACCAGAACTGTGCTACTACAGTTGGTTACGACTCTGGTTGATGTCAGTGGATGCTACCGGGGACCTCGGACCTCGTGTGGCTCTAGGGCTCAATCGCTCGTGTGGGGCCGTGTACTGGACGTGTAGTGAGCTGCATGCTTCGGTTTGGGCTGGACCTTCGGGCCACGATGCGTGAGAGGCCTACGTGAAGCGGTCCTGTGCGCCCATCTCGATGTCGCGGGCCGTCCCAGATCCGGAGCAAGGCTGATGCTCGCTGGCCGTGAGGTTGTCTGGCACGTCTCGCGGCGACTCATGTGTGTCCTGCCTTCTCGGCTACCTCGGTGGCGTGGCGTCCATTCCGGCATCGACAGAGAGGCCACGGCGGCCGGCGGGAGGGCGAGCAGTCTGACCGAGTTACCAACCAACGTGCGGCCCTCTGATGATGCGCGACCTCACACCAGGCAGGGGCACACCCGCCAAAGCCGTTCTACCGGCTTGCGTAGAGACAACCTCATGAGGGAGCGCCGATCAATACTCTTGAAGCGAGCAACACAGCGCTCTCGTTCCCGTACTGAAAGGCAGCCACGATGAGTAGCAGCGTTGAGCCTGACATCGAAGAGACCGCGGAACAGCTGGACAGCACTGAGAAGACCCTCGAGGAGAAGGAGTCTGCCCGAGCCCGATGGGAGCAAGGGCAACGTGACCTAGTCACTCAGGTAATCGACTACACGCTCGGGACGCTAGCAGACTTGGTAAAGGAGTCCTTTATTGACCTTGAGCCGGAATATCAGCGCCGCGATCGCTGGGATCTAACGCGCAAGTCTCGCTTGATTGAGTCGTTTCTGCTGAATATCCCGATTCCGCCAATCTTCCTGAACGAAGACGAGTACGGACAGTATTCGATCATCGACGGGAAACAGCGAGTTGGCGCCGTAATTGAGTTTCTAGATGATCGTTACGCACTCAAGGGGCTTGACGTATTTTATGAGGCGAACGATAAGACATTTAGCGAACTCGATATCACTCTCCAGCGCGTTCTCCGAACGCGCGCAAGCCTGCGGGCAACGATCTTGCTGCATGTCTCTGACCCGACCCTGAAGTATGACGTCTTCGACAGGCTGAACACGGGTGGAGTGGCACTGAATGCCCAGGAAGTTCGCAACAACGCCTTCAGGGGGCCCTATAACGCATTGATCATGGAAATCTCCGAGGCGCCGGAGTTTCACGACGCCCTCCGGATCGAAAGGAAGGAGACTTCGGCGATCTGGAGAGAAATGCGGGATGCCGAACTGGTCTTGAGGTACTTCACCTTCAGGGAGAATTGGAGGAGCTATTCGGGGTCCGTGGCCGTCGCCCTGAATGAGAATATGCGGCAAAACGTCAATCTGGATGAAACTCGCTTGAGCGCTCTGCGTGCGGAATTTTTTGAGTCCCTAGAAAAGGCTAAGGCTGCATTCGGAGAAGTATTGTTCCGAAGGTGGCAGCCACAGAAATCGGCGGCACGGAAGCAGCTGCTCGTGGCAATCTATGATGCACAGATGCTGGCGGTAAGGGATGTTTCTCTGGCTGCAATTGAGGCGAACGCAGCAGAAATCGAGGCCGGTATGAAGGCGCTCTTCTCTGATCCTGCCTTCGCGAGCACCGTTGATGCTGCCACCAATACAACCGCATCCTTCCATGTTCGAGTAGAAATGGTGAGCAAGCTAGTCCGTGAGACAGTGGGTTAGCGATGCCTAGGCAGAAGTTCATTGCTCAACTCCAGGACGTTTACGAACTTCTGGACCTGGCGGACGCCATCGCGAGTCGAAGTTCCGCAGTGTCATACCTGCCATTCAAACTCAGTATTCAGCCATTCATTTCAGGAGCGGTGGTGCTCCTCTGCGCACGATTCGAAGAGTTCCTGAGGGATTCGGTAACGTATGCATTGGATCAACATGGGGGAGCCACTCCGCCGATCTCCTTGACTGATTTACCAAACGCATTGCGGGTGCACATAGTTCAGCAGAACATGATGGCAGCCCTGCAGAGGAACAGATACGGCGTCGAAAGATCTGACCAGGTGAGGCTAGCGGAGAGCCTGATCATGGCTCAGCACTACGTCGCGGGAAGGATCTGGAGTGACTATGCCGTCGACACTGGTGGCAACCCTGGACCAGATACAGTCGCGACGCTCATGAAGCTGATTGGAGTAGAAGCTCCATGGCAGAAGGTGGGTAAAGAATTTACTGATAACTATCAGGCGCCAAACATTCCCGGAGCTATCAACCGGTCGACAGGAAAGCCGCAGGATCAGCTTCGCCAAATCGTTCAGGCGCGAAATACTGTGGCTCACAGTGGAACCCACCTGGCATTTTCTACGGCCGATGTGCGATTTGACGTGGACTTCATTGCTCAACTTTCTGGATGGATTTATGGGGTGCTCCAGAAGCATGTTGAAGAATTTGCTGTAATGAATGGCCGCGTCCCGGCAATTTGGAACCCGCAGTGATGGTACCCGAGGCTGCCACTCCGCCCGAATGGCTCAGTGCCAACGGAGAAGCCTAGGAACGCGGACTATTCGTGGACGCGCTCCGTTCGTTCGTCCATGAGAACTCTGTGACCTGCGCACCTGTCCGATACTCAACCGCCCTCCGGAGCCGTGTGCACGTGGCGGGAGGATGGCATCATGAGCAACGGATCCAGCAACGCCCCGTTCGAGAGCATGCGCGTCACGACCGTGACCGATGGTGTGGCGCAGGTCTTCACCTGGGATGAAGATGCAAGGATCGAGGTGAGGAACCTCGGGAGCACGGTGGTCGTCGAGGCGAATGCCGCAGGCCTCAGAACGCTGGCCGGCCATTTGCTCACCCTCGCGAACGACGGGGTGCCCGATGGGAGTCACCTTCATCTGGAGGACGGCAACGGCCTCGTGGAGGGGTCCGCTGAACTCGTTCTTGAACGGTGTGACGACGAGACATGAGGCTGACTTTGGCGACGGCCACGCCTGGCTAGCCGAGGTCGCCAGTCGAATGCGTGTCGAAGTGCACCGGATCCGCTTACGCTCAGGCAGGAACAGCCTGGTCAGCCCCCTCCGCAAACGCGATTGTCCCAGCGCCTTCTAAGCGCTTGGCCGCAGGTTCGAGTCCTGCCGGGGGCGCCATCTTTCGGCCTCGCTTCGGCGGGGCCTTTTTGCTGGGCAGGGGCCTGATACGAGTGCGGCTGCCTGGTCGACGGGCGGTTCTGGCGGCGGCAGGAGTCCGGCTGAAGCCGGTTCCAGACGGGTCTGGGCCAGGTTCCTCCCGAAGTCTTCCTTGACGGAAGGACGCTCCTATATCGCATCATCCTTGGCGCGCGCAGACCGTACTGTGTCCGCGGGCGCACCAACCGTCGCCGTCGCCGGCACAACATGGGAGCGGGTATGAGCAACAGGCTTCCCGTGGAGAACGGCGGGCAGCACCTCACCAGTCTGTTCGTCGAGCCATATGGTGAAGACTTCTGGATGTCTCCGGGGGAAGTCTTCACGGTCATCCCGTCTGTTGACGCGGACGTTGAGATCGAGTTCTCCGTGATCGTCAAGCCGGACCACGTCACGGTGTGGATGTTCCACGACGGGGACCCCTACAACGCAGTCCTCGACTTCAAAGTGGTCGGGCAAGACGGCGTCACCCTGGAATGCGGGCATCAACGCCCGCTCGACTCCCCTGAAGCATCACCGCGCACTGGAACATGACGGCGGTACTGACGGCAACGGTGGTTCGTTGCGACGGCTCTCGGTGGGGCGCAACCATCATCACCCTCGAGGCCGCTGCTGGTGGGGCGTGGAGGTCACCATCTGACGGGGAGTTCGGCGAGTCCGCCGGTCAATGTGTCGGTGCGGAGCCGGAGTTCGTCGGGCGGGACGGCCAGGGTCATCGTCGGGAAGCGTGTGGTGAGTGCGCCGAGGGCGACTTCGAGTTCCAGTCGGGCCAGTGGGGCGCCCAGGCAGTAGCGGGCGCCCCTGCCGAAGGTGAGGTGGGCGCCGGCTCGGCGGGTGATGTCGAAGCGGGCGGGGTCCGTGAAGGCTTTCTCGTCATGGTTGGCGGCGCCGTTGTCGAGCAGGATCAGGTCGCCGGCCTTGATGTCGTGGCCGTGGAGGCTGAGGTCGGTGCGCGCGTAGCGCGGGATGCCGCCTCCGCCGCGGCCGGGTGCGCGCAGGATTTCCTCGACGGCTCCGGGTGCGAGCGCGGGGTCGGCGCCCAGGGCCGCCCACTGGTCGGGGTGGGTGAGCAGGAGCAGGGCGCCCAGGCCGAGTTGGACGACGGTGGTCTCGTGGCCTGCGAAGAGCAGGGCCATGGCGAGCATGGCGATCTCGTCGTCGCCGAGTCCTTCGGTCTCGCACAGGCGGGTGAGGATGTCGTCGCCGGGCGTGGTGCGTTTGCCGGCCACCAACTCCTTTCCGCACGAGAAGAGTTCGCCCAGGCCTTGTTTCGAGCGTGCGCGGTCCTTGATGTCGGCGGCGGCCTGGGTCCATGTACGGAACCGCACGCGGTCCTCGTACGGGATGCCGAGGAGCTCGCAGATCACCAGGATCGGCAGCGGCAGGGCGAGTGCAGTGAGAAGGTCGGCGTGCGGGTCGGCGCCGCGCTCGGCGAGGGCGTCGAGGAGTTGGGTGGTCAGGGCCCCGACGCGGGGCCGGAACGCACGCATGCGGCCCGGCGTGAAGTGGGGTTGGAGCTGCGAGCGCATCCGCGCGTGATCGGCCCGCTCGGAGTCGAAGGCGCCCAACGGGCCACCGAACAGGGCGGATTCACTGACTCGGGCGGCCGCGGCGGGACATGGGTGGGAGCGGCCCAGCCGGTCGTCGTCCAGGAGCCGGCGGACCTCCTCGTGGCCGACCACGAGCCAGGCGGGATCCCCCACCCGCGTACGTACGCGGTGTACTGCGCCTTGGCGTTGGAGCGCGTGCAGCAGTGGAGGGAGTTCCAGTGGGTGAGGTTGCGCGAAGGGTAACTGCATGGCGTGAGACCCCCGGTCCCGCTCGTTTGTTTACTCGAACATAAACAACGTTATTTGTATACTCCGAAGCAAACAAGAAGGCAACTGCGCTGGGAGACAGCCGAGTTGAGAGACGAGCGCGCCTCATCCGATGAGCAGAGGTCCGAGCGGACGACCGTCCGGCGAATGCCGCGCGCCGAGCGGCGGGAGCAGATTCTGACGGCCGCGACCCGGGCCTTCGCCGGTGGCGGGTTCACGGCGACCGGGCTCGACGAGGTGGCCGCCGAGGCGGGCATCACCAAGGTGCTGCTCTACCGCCACTTCGAGTCGAAGGCCGATCTCTACCGTGCCGTTCTCGACCGGGCCTGCACCCGGATCGCCGAGGGTGTGGGCAGTGACGACTTCGACGACGACGCCATTCCGGCGCTGGTACGGGCCGCGTCGGCGGACCCGGACGCGTTCCGGCTGCTGTTCCGTCACGCCGCGAGGGAGCCGGAGTTCCGCGAGCTGGTCGACAGTCTGAGCGCCGCGTCCACGGAGGTGGCCCAGCGCAATCTCGCCAGGCTGCTGCCCGAAGGGCCGTGGCTGAACTGGGCGGCCGGCATCGTTCCCGCGTTCACCATCGAGGCGGTGATCCACTGGCTCGACGCGGGCCAACCCGACCCGGACCGGGCCGCCGACCACATCGCGCGGGCGGTGCACGGCATCATCGAGGCCGCCCGGCCTCTGCGATCACCTGACCTCTGCGCAGCCCGCCCCTCTACGACAGCCCGGCGACCTGGGGATCACTCGCTCCGGCGCCCCCGATCGGACGCCCCGCTCGCGAGCGCGAAGAGCACCGCGACCGCCGATACGCCGGACAGCGCGACGAACAGCCCCGGATAGCCGCCCAACAGGCCGGCGAGGCTCGCCCCGGCCCACGGCGCGAGTGCGGCGGCGACGGTCGCCGGGGCGGCGAGCAGGGCGGAGAGACGGCCGTAGTGGGCGGTGCCCCAGCGGTCGGAGACTGCGGTGGCCTGGAGGAGGGTCAGGTTGCCGCGGACCATTCCGGCGAGAACCGACAGGCCGATCAGCAGGGGCATGGGGCCGGGAACCAGGCCGAGGGCGGCGGTGGTTGCGCCGCCGGCGGCGATGAGGGTGACCGTGCGGGTGGTGACGCCGGTACGGGCGGCGAAGGCTGCGTAGAGGGTGCGGCCGAGGGTCTGGCCGGCGCCGCCGAGGCCGAGGGCCCAGGCCGCGGTGGTGGGGTCGGCGCCTCGTTCGGCGAGCAGGGGGACGAGGGCGACGACGACGGCATAGACGGCGAAGCCGGAGAGCATGAAGGCCGTGGCGAGGAGGAGGAAGGGGCGGCTGCGGGCCGTCTCGGCCGCGTCGGCGGTCTGCCGGGCGTGGGCGGCCGGTGCGGGTGGCCAGGGTGCGCGGAGCGCGAGGGCGTGGGCCGGGATGGTGATCGCAGCGAGTATCGCGGCGAGGATCAGGTACGTCGTACGCCAGTGGAAGTGCTCGGCCAGGGCTGCGGTGACGGGCGCGAAGACGGTGGAGGCGAGGCCGCCGGCCAGGGTCACGACGGTCAGTGCGCGGATCCGGTCGGCGCCCCACCAGCGGGTGACCGCGGCGAACGCCGGCTGGTAGAAGGTCGCTGACATCGCCAGGCCGGCGAGCAGCCAACCTCCGGTGAAAGCAGTCAGGTCGGGGGCGGACGCGATGGCGGTCACGGCCAGGACCGCCAGCAGGGACCCTGCGGTCATGACGGTGCGGGGGCCATGACGGTCGAGGATGCGGCCGACGGGTATGCCGGCCACGGCGGAGACGAGCAGGGCCGCGGAGAACGCGGCCGTCGTCGCGTTCGTGGACCAGCCGGTGTCGGCGGTGATGCGGGCGTTCAGGACCGGGAAGGCGTAGTAGACGATGCCCCAGCCGGTGATCTGTGTCGCGCACAGGGCGGGCAGGACGCCGCGAGGCCGCGACCGGTCGTCCGTTCCGGTCGCGGCCTCCTCGGCACGCAGGTCGGCCACCGGGTCAGCAGCCGCCGCCTGTGACGGGGGCGCCGATCTGGAGCGTGGCGGGCGCCCCGCAGCAGCCGCCGCCGTCACTCTCCTCGGCCTGCCCGGGCTCGTCGAACAGGCCCGCGCCGCCGCACACGCCGGTCTCGGGCAGCACCAACTCGACCCTCTCGGCGGCATCCTGGTCACCGGCGAGGGCCGCGGCGATGGAGCGGATCTGCTCGTATCCGGTCATGGCGAGGAAGGTCGGGGCGCGGCCGTAGGACTTCATGCCGGCCAGGTAGGCGTCCTTCTCCGGGTGGGAGAGCTCGTTCACGCCGTGCGGGTAGACCGTGCCGCAGGAGTGGACGTTCGGGTCGATCAGCGGGGCCAACTCGACCGGGGCCTGGAGGCGTTCGTCGAGTGCGAGGCGGAGTTCGTCGACGAAGGTGAGGTCGGGGCGGAAGCCGGTGAGGCCGATGGCCTCGTCGACCGGGTCGAGGCGGCGGCCGTCCTCGCCGACCAGGATCAGCTGTCCGTCCTCGGTCTTCTCGATGGCGGAGGTACGGAAGCCGGTCACGGCGTCCGCGTACCCGTCGTCGACGGCCGCCTTGGCCGCGAGGCCCAGGGCGCCGCGTGCGGGAAGCTGGTCGGCTTCGCCGCCCCCGAAAGTGCTGCCGCTGATGCCGCGGCGCAGGATCCACACCGCGTGGGTGCCGGGCTCCTCCTTTGCCAGGGCGGCGAGGGAGGCCAGGGCGGTGAAGGCGGAGGCGCCGGAGCCGACGACGGCGGTGCGCTTGCCTGCATAACGGGCTCGTACGGCCGGGTCGTTGAGGTCGGGGACGCGGTAGGAGACACGGTCCGCGGCAGCCTTCTCGCCGAGCGCCGGCAGGCCGTCGCCGCCGAGCGGGCTCGGGGTGGACCAGGTACCGGAGGCGTCGATCACGGCCCGGGCGAGCAGCCGGATCCCGGTGCCGTCGGCGTGCTCGACGTGGACGCTGAAGGGCTGCTGCTCACGCTCTGCGTCCACCACGCGGTCGCGGCCGGTGCGCGAGACTCCCGTAACCCTGGCGCCGTAGCGGACCTTGTCGCCGAGGACGTCGGCCAGCGGCTGCAGATAGCGCTCGGCCCAGTCGCCGCCGGTCGGATACGTGTCGCCGTCGGGGCGCACCCAGCCGGTGGGGGCGAGGAGCTTCTCCGCTGCAGGGGCGATGACTTCGGCCCAGGTGGAGAAGAGCCGTACGTGCGACCAGCCGCGTACCGCTGTCGCGGCGGACGGTCCCGCCTCCAGGACCAGCGGCTCGATACCGCGCTCGATCAGGTTCGCCGCGGCGGCCAGACCGATCGGTCCTGCACCGATCACGACCACCGGAAGCTGCTGCTCGCTCATGACTGCTGTCTCCTTGCTGAGGTCTGCGGGATGGGGCTGGAGTGACGAGGGCGGGTGTCCGGGGTGTCCGGAGCGCTCAGCGAACGGGCCCGAAGGCGGCCAGGGCGGTCTCAGTGGCACGAAGCCGGGGCTCGGAGCGGCAGGTGGTGTCGCAGACCTGGGCGCAGCTGTCACAGAAGCTGACGCCGTCCAGGTTGCGGCTCGACAGCCGCGTCTTGACGCCAGCCAGCAGAGCGGAGATGCGTACGGCCATGACGGCCCCCCTGTTTCGATGCTTGTCGATGACTTCGAGATGGAGTCTGTCACCCTGAATCGACGTTCGTCAACATAGACGTTCATCGAAGTGCCAGGTACGGTGGAGCCATGCCCGCTACGAAGACGCCACCGAAGACGCTGCCACTGATCGAGCCCGCCGCCGACGGGGCCGTCGAGCCGTGCTGCCCGCCGCTGACGGAGCGGACCTTCACGGCCGAGGAGGCCGAGCGGACCGCGAGGATGTTCAAGGCGCTCGGCGATCCGGTGCGGCTGCGGCTGTTCTCCGCCGTCGCCTCGCATGAGGGTGGCGAGGCGTGCGTGTGCGACATCTCGGACGTGGGGGTGTCCCAGCCGACCGTCTCCCACCACCTGAAGAAGCTCAAGGAGGCCGGCCTGCTCACCTCCGAGCGGCGCGGCACCTGGGTCTACTACCGCGTGGAGCCCTCCGTGGTGGCCGCGATGGGCCGGCTGCTGACCACACCGACCGGAGCCAACTGACCTTCAGCGCGCGGGCAGCGTGAGCTGTGCGCGATGGAAGTAGAAATGCTTCGCCGGGTAGCGGTAGACACGGGACCTCCCCGTCGGACACCCGCACCGACTGCGTCTCCTTCAGATCAGACGCGGGGGCGCGTATCGGACATCAGGCCAGCAGGGCTCGGATCTCGCGGGCGGCGTCACGGGCCGGGCGTCCCACGCCGATGAGGGTGGCGGAGGCGGGGCCGGTCCAGTCGCCGTAGCCGAGCAGGTGCAGGCGGGGTTCCCCGAGGGCGCGGGTGCCGTCGGTCGGGATGTGGCCACGCGTCCCGCGCAGGCCCAGCGGTGCGAGGTGGGAAAGCGCCGGGCGGAAGCCGGTGCACCAGATGATCGCGTCCGCCTGGGCCGCACTTCCGTCAGCCCACTGGATGCCGTCCGGGACCAGCCGGTTGAACATCGGGGATGCCTTGAGCAGCCCGCGGCCGCGGACCTCGCGGACCGGGGGTACGGCGACGATGTCGCCGAGGGAGGCGACTCCACCCGTATCCGGGCGCCCTTCTTCGAGGGCCCGGCGCCGTGCGGTGGCGGCGTCGAAGAGCGCACGGCCGTCGATGTCGTCCGCGAGGTAGCGCGGCGGACGCTGGGTGACCCAGGTCAGGTCGGCGTCGTACGCGAGATCGGCGGCGATCTGGGCGCCCGAGTTGCCGCCGCCCACCACCACGACGCGCTGACCGGCGAAGTCCCGCGGACTGCGGTAATCGATGGTGTGCAGCTGCCGGCCGTCGAATCGGCCGGGGACGGTGGGCAGGAAGGGCCGCCACCAGGTACCGGTGGCGCTGATGACCGCGCGGGCCCGCCAGCTGCCCGCATCGGTCTCGACGCGCAGGTGGGCCTGGCCGTCGCGGTGAACTCCGCCGACGCGTACGGGGCGTTGGACGGGCAGCTCGTAGCGCTTCTCGTACTCGCTCAGATACGTCACCACATGGGCGGCGTCCGGATACGTCTCGCCCGCCTGGGCGGGCATGAGCCATCCCGGCAGCGAGGAATAGGAGGCTGGGGAGAACAGGTGCAGCGAGTCCCAGGTCTGTTGCCATGCGCCGCCCGGGGTGGACTGTGCGTCGAGGACGACGAAGTCCACGCCGAGGCGGCGCAGGTGGTAACCGGCAGCGAGCCCGGCCTGGCCGCCGCCGATCACCACCACATCCGTGTACGAGGTCACTGGACCGCCGTGAACTTCTTGCGCCAGGCCAGCGAGACATATACGAGCGCGACCAGAACCGGAACTTCGATCAGCGGTCCGACGACACCGGACAGGGCCTGCCCCGACGTGACGCCGAAGGTGGCGATGGCGACCGCGATGGCGAGCTCGAAGTTGTTGCCGGCCGCGGTGAACGCGAGGGTCGCGGTCCGCTCGTAAGCGAGGCCGATCGCCTTGCCGAGCAAGAAGGTGCCGAACCACATCACGGCGAAGTAGACGAGCAGCGGCAGTGCGATCCGGATGACGTCGACCGGCTGCGAGGTGATCGTCTTGCCCTGCAGGGCGAAGAGGATGACGATCGTGAAGAGCAGGCCGTACAGCGCCCACGGGCCGATCTTCGGCAGGAACTTGGCCTCGTACGCCTCGCGGCCCAGCTTCTGCTCGCCGATACGGCGGGTCAGGAACCCTGCCAGGAGTGGGACGCCCAGGAAGATGACGACGTTCAGCGCGATCTTCCCCATGGAGATGTCGAGGTGTTCGCCCTCGCCGAGGCCCAGCCACCCCGGAAGAATGTCCAGGTAGAACCAGCCGAGCAGGCCGAACGCCAGGACCTGGAAGACCGAGTTGAGGGCCACGAGGACCGCAGCGGCTTCGCGGTCGCCGCACGCGAGGTCGTTCCAGATGATGACCATCGCGATGCAGCGGGCGAGCCCGACGATGATGAGTCCCGTGCGGTACTCGGGCAGATCGGCCAGGAAGATCCAGGCCAGCGCGAACATGATGGCCGGGCCGAGGATCCAGTTGATGACCAGGGACGAGATCATCAGCTTGCGGTCGCCGGTGACGGCGTCGAGCTTGTCGTAGCGGACCTTGGCCAGGACCGGATACATCATGATCAGCAGGCCGACCGCGATGGGCAGCGAGATGCCGCCGATCTCGACCTTCGCCAGCGCGTCGTTCAGACCGGGGATCAGCCGGCCGAGCCCCAGGCCGAGGCCCATGGCGAGCAGGATCCAGACGGCGAGAAAGCGGTCGAGCGTCGACAGTTTCGCGACGACCGAGGCGTCCTCGGCACGTATGGTCGCGGGTGGTTCGGTGCGGGTCACGGACAGGCTCTCTTGTTGTCGGCAGCGCAGCGTGCGGATTCGGCCAGGTCGGCGAACTGGCCGGCGAGCTGGGCGATGACGTCCGGCTTGAGCTTGTAGTAGGTGAAGCGGCCGCACGGTTCGGTCTCCACGACTCCGGCCTCGCGCAGCACTCTCAGGTGGTTGGAGAGGTTGGTCTGCTTGGCGCCGGTCTCGTCCACGAGGTGTGTGGTGCACAGCGTCTCGCGGGCGAGCAGAGTCACGATCTTGAGCCTGAGGGGGTCACCCAGGATTCGGATCAGTTCAGTGTCGACTGACGTCATCATGGACTGATACTCTCACATCAGCGCTAGCTGATACCACTCGGCGCTGATGTGTAGTGAGACCGCAGTCCCCGCGAGTCCCCGCGAGACAAGAGAGCCCTTCCGATGTCCGAGAAGCCGTCCGTCCTGTTCGTCTGCGTCCACAACGCCGGCCGTTCCCAGATGGCCGCCGCCTGGCTCAGCCACCTCGCGGGCGACCGTGTCGAGGTCCGCTCGGCGGGATCCGCGCCCGGCGACGCCGTGAACCCGGCCGCGGTGGAGGCCATGGCCGAGGTCGGCATCGACATCTCCGCCGAGGTGCCGAAGATCCTCACCGTGGAGGCGGTCAAGGAGTCCGACGTCTGCATCACGATGGGCTGCGGCGACACCTGCCCCGTCTTCCCCGGCAAGCGCTACCTCGACTGGCAGCTGGAGGACCCGGCCGGCCAGGGCGTCGCGGCCGTGCGCCCGATCCGTGACGAGATCAAGGTCCTGGTCGAGGGCCTGATCGCGGAGATCGCCCCGGAGGCGGCCAAGTGAGCGAGATACGTGACGTGGTCATCATCGGCTCGGGCCCGGCCGGCTACACCGCCGCCCTCTACACCGCCCGCGCCCAGTTGAGGCCGCTGCTGTTCGGCAGCTCGATCTTCGTGGGCGGCTCGCTGACCACCACCACTGAGGTGCGCGACCTGCGATGGCTTCTTCTTCCGTGACCGCGACATCGCCGTGGTCGGCGGCGACACCGCCACGGAGGAGGCCACCTTCCTCACCCGCTCGGTCACCACTCTTCACCGGCCAGCTCGAGTTGGACGCCGAGGGCTACCTGAAGGTCGCCTCGCCCTCGACCCGTACGAACATCCCAGGCGTCTTTGCCGCCGAAGACGAACAAACGTGGGCAAAAAGGCATCAGGTTGAATGTGTGCTGGATGTCAGATCATCCTTCCGCCATGAGTCTCGTCTCCGCCACCTTCGATGTGCCCGACAGGGGCGATTACGCACACGACTGGGCCTTGGTAGATGTGGAGACATCGGGTCTCATGGCCCGGCGGGATCGCGTCCTCTCCGTCGCTGTGATCACGATCGGTCCGGACGGCGAGCAGACCGGCGAGTTCTCCACCCTGCTCAATCCTGGCTGCGATCCGGGACCGGTGGAGGTACATGGGCTGACCGTCGAGCGATTGCAGGGGGCACCGACCTTCGGCCAGGTCGCCGGGCAGATCGGAGCGATGCTTCAGGACCGGGTGCTGGTCGCCCACAATGCCCAGTTCGACTACGAGTTCCTGGCCTACGAGTTCGCCCGTGCGCGGATGTGGCTGCCGGTTTCACAGCGGCTGTGCACCCTTGCGCTGAATCGACAGGTGGATCCGCCGACGGACGACATGAAGCTTGGCACCCTCGCCGCCCATTACGGCACCCCTCAGCAGCGCGCGCACGATGCGCTGGACGACACTCGAGTGCTGGCCGGAATCCTTCGGGCGTTACTGCGTGAGGCAGCTCGGCTCGACCTGCCCCTGCCGCTGGTGACCTGCCCGCCCCGGGCGGAGTCGCAGTTCACGCCGCAGCCGCCGAAGACACCCTGCGCTTACCGCAATCCCGGACGGCTGACTTCAGGTGGACCACTCCAGCAAGGGATGAAGGTCGCAATCACGGGTGAGACGGCCCACGCCAGGGCGGAACTGGTGGGGCGTGCGGTCGCCGCCGGGCTGAACATGATGACCTCCGTCAGCCGGCACACCAGTGTGCTGGTCACCAATGAACCGGCGTCCGATTCGGCAAAGGCCCGACGGGCCATTGCCGAGGGCGTACCGGTCATCGACGAGCCGACCTTCCTACGGCTGCTGGCCGACGTACGGCCGGGTACAGCGCATGAACCGGTTACAGCGCATGAGACGACGGCTGCCGTCGCCGCCCCTGCTCAGCCGGAAGCTGAAGTCGTTGCCGGAGACGCCGAGTCGGCGCCCTCCGCGCCCTCTGCCGAGGCGGTCCCGGAACCCGCAGCCCTCACCACGGCCGTACCCGGCACTGGGGTGCCCGCACCACGCGTACCAAAGCCGTCCGTCGGCACGCCGGACAAGCCGCTGGCCGGGCGTCGCGTGCTGGTGCTTGGTGGTATCCATGCCGATGCCGCAGCAGCTCGGACCCGCGTCGTCGAGCTCGGCGCGTCCGCGGCGATCAACCTGTCCGCCAGCGTCACCGACGTCGTACTCCTGGAGGGAGGGCAGAGCGACCGGCGCATGAGACGTATCACCGCCCTCCAACTCCCCGTGCACGACGTCCTCTGGCTCGCTTCTCCAACCGCCGGCGCCCCGGCCGAGGCGCTTCGAACGCAGGAGCCGCAGGTGATGCCCAGAGGCGGCGTCATCGACCTGCCCATGCCGCCACACGGCAGACCCGCGCCGGAGTGGTACGTCACCGCCGGCTGGGCCACGCAGGACGGGCACGAGATCGATGTCGTCGCCTTTCTCCTCGACGAGGACGAACAGGTCAACCACGACGAGGACTTCATCTTCTACGGCGCTCCCGAGAACCCCGCCGGAACCGTGCGGCTGCTCACCGGTGGCCCCACCGAACAGTCCATCGCTCTCGACCTGGCCTCCCTGCCGCTGGCGACGCGCAAGGTCGTCGTCGCCGCAGCCATCGACGGTGCCGCGACCTTCGGGACGGTCGGTGCGATCCAGGTCGGCACCGCCCTCGGCAGCAGCGGCGCACCGCTCGCCCGCGCCACCCTCGATGCCGCCACCACCGAACGCACCATGCTGCTTGCGGAGATCTACCGCAGAGGTCCGGTATGGCGCCTACGCGCCGTCGGGCAGGGTTACGACCACGCCCTCGGCGCGCTCGCTCGCGGATACGGTGTCGACATCGCCGACTGAAGGCGCGCGTCCGGTACTGCGCACCCGGCCCTTGATACGCCCCCTGCGAGTGCGAGTTAGCCGCCGCCGTCAGGCACGCTTATGGTCGGCAGGCACAGACGCCACAGGGCGAACTGCGGTGAAGTCGGCGAACTCGGACCGGGTTGCGGAGAGCAACAACAGCCACTCGTCGCAGCCTTGCCATGGGTGGAGATCACCGGCACCGCCGCGCACCACGCGCGCCCCGTCCCCGGTACGGGGACGGGCGTTCCCCGGCGCGTCCACGAAGTGCGGAATCCATACATCGGCACACATCTCGTTCGCCGATCCCATGGCAGCCAGTCCGAAGGCGTTCTGCGCTGCGGCGACGCGCATTTCGTCGGCGAAGTCGTTGAGTACCTGATCCTCGTCAGGCCTTCCGTCGCCGTGGAACGTCAGCGTGCTGGTGCCGGCCCGGGCTGCGTACTCCCACTCCGCCTCGCTCGGCAGCCGGAACGGCAGCACCTCGAGCAGGGCGTCCAGGTCGCCATCGAGCCGGGCTGTATTCGAGTCCTCGTCGGCGAATTCATCCTCGAATTCGGGCAGCCAGTGCCGTATCTGCGCGACCGTCAGCGGGTGCCGCGCAATCAGGAACGGCTCAACCAGCACGTCCCGTACCGGCTGGGCCTGGACAGCTGCGGCGAAGAACGGTTCGAGATCGTCTTCGGCTCCATCGGCCCGTTCGATGGCACGGACGGCCTCCAGCTCGCCGTCGGAGAGTCCCATCCGGAACGTTCCACCAGGCACCTCCCGGAAGACCACTCCCGATGGCGTGTGCCGCCACGCGGGCAGGCCGGAGACAATCTCTTCGGTCCACATGGCGCCGGACGGTAGCAGCCGGATATCCCACCGCCAGAGGCAGGTTCAAGACATCGACGCCGGCGAGGGTGTCGGAGGCCGAATGATCGCCAAAAGCCCGCTCGCAAGGCCACGTCAGTGACAGTCGTACCGCCAGTCCCACGGCAGGTCGGAGCATCGTCGGCAGAGGAAGAAGTAAACGCCGCCGCAGTCGCCCAGTTGGATGTCGCCGGTGATCGTCAGGAGGTGCTCCATGCGGTGGCCGCACGCGCAGTCCGGCCAGTCGGCGGGTTGGGTCCAGGCGGGCCAGCCGCCGGCCTTCGTGCCGATGAGGTTGGAGTCGGGGGGCCATATGGTTTGGCCGGTCGGCGTCCGGAAGCGTGGTTCCCAGGTCTCCCGCATGCCCTCGGGCAGATCAAGCCACCTCGGATAGTCCTCTGCGATCGTCGGGGACAGCGTGGACGGTTGCGGCATGTTGTACTCGTCGAACTCGCCCTTGCGCGCAATGGGGATCTCGGACAGCAGGCCGTCAGTCATGAGTTCTGCCTCGTTGCGCCAGTACAGCTGCGGCATCACCAGCAGCCTGTCGTCATGCTCGTGCATCAGCGCGCACCACACCAGTTGCAGCAGGTCCTTTCCCGCCGGAAATTCCAGCGCCGGTACATCACGGGCGAACAGCTGGAGGATCGGCACCATCGGTACCGTTCCCGCCACAATCTCCGTGGGCAGATTGGAGCCGAGCGTCCAGTGGTCCTCCTGGGCGCAGTACGGCCACGGCTCGTCCGCCGGCCAGAGCGGCTTGCCTCCAAGCGAACTCTCGCGCGGGTCAGGGAGGCCGGGCTCGGGATTGAGGAGGACGGTTTCGCGGGCGAGGCACGCGTACTCGGGTATGAGAGTGCGCAGGCTCTGGGCAGGCGAGTCGGGCTCGTCTTCGGGCAACTTGGCTCCTCGGCCGTACGGGTGTGGGTGGGGTGGAACGCCCCGGGCACGGTAGTACGGGCCACCGACAACCCTGCCTACCGTTTCCCGTCGCTCCGATGACCGCGGTGGTTGCTCTGTCGGCGGGGTTCCTGGTCCACGCTCACGGATGTCTCAGGCATGTCCCCCATCACGTCCACCCCCACGCCTTATCCCACAGGTCCCTCCCGTACAGCCCTTCCACGCGCTGCCGGGATCGTAGACACGCCCCCGCCCCGTGGTCGACCATTCCCTGCATGCCCGTATGGACCATCAGGCCAGAGCACGTCACCGGTCCCGAGATCGATGGCGTGATGTGGGAGTACTTCGCCGAGATCGCGCAACGTGTCATGGGGCGGCCGGCCGTGGAGGCCGAGTTGCGGTGGGCCATGGGCCGAGATCCGCATGACGATCTTGCCCCGCCCACGGGGCAGTTTCTGGTGGCGCGGCGCGCGAGTGGGGAGCTGCTCGGCTGTGCCGGGGTGCGGCTGCTGCCGCTCGTGCCGGGGACGACGGAGCTCAAGCGGATGTTCGTACGCGATGCCGGGCGCGGCACGGGGCTGGGGCGAGGGCTCCTCGCGGCCGCCGAGGAGGCGGGGCGCGAGCTGGGGGCCACGCGCATGGTGTGCGAGACGAACAGTCCGCTCACCGAGGCGCGGGCGCTGTACGCGACGAGCGGGTACGAGGAGACCGCGCCGTACGAGGGGCACGGTAGGGCGGATCATTGGTTTGCCAAGGATCTTGGGTGAGTTGACGGGCGGGTGGGCGGGGCGTCGCGGACGGACAGGGCGTCGCTGGTAGGCAAGGCTCCGCGGTCACGGCGCTGTCAGTGGTCGTCTGTACGGTCTCTTGTGGGTCCGCTGCGCAGCAGACCGCGAGTATCAGGAGTACGGCACGCACGACGAGGCTGGGGGACGGCATGGGGAACATGAGCGGCGTTCGGGATCCGTATACCGAGCCTCACTTCGAGAGCTCCGCTCTCATCACCATCGATGTGCAGCGCGACTTCCTCTCCGAGGCGCCGTACGGCATACCCGGCACGAGTGAAGTGCTGCCGCAGCTCAGGGAGTTGGCGAAGGCGTTCCGGGAGGCCGGGCGGCCCGTCGTGCATGTGGTGCGGTTGTACGAGGTCGGGGGCGGGAACGCCGAGCCGGTGCGGCGGCGCCTGTTGGAGAGCGGAGTGGAGCTGGCCGCGCCCGGGAGTGAGGGGAGTTGGCTGGCCGAGGGGATCGCGCAGGAGGGGGCTCCCGAGGTGGACGGGGAGATGGTGACGAGTGGCGTGCCTCAGGTGCTCGGGCCCGGCGAGTACGCCGTGTTCAAGCCGCGGTGGGGCGCGTTCTACGGCACCTCGCTCCAGGAGCTGCTCACCGAGTTGAAGGTCGACACGCTTGTGTTCGCCGGGTGCAATCTGCCCAACTGCCCGCGGGCCAGCATCATCCAGGCCTGTGAGCGCGACTACCGCGTCGTGCTCGCGTCCGATGCCGTCTCGCGTGTGAGCGAGCAGGGTCTGGAGGAGATCGCCGGGCTCGGCGTGCATCCGCTCGGTACGGCGGGGATCGTCGCGGCCGTGACCGGAGGGAGTGCGGCGGAGTGATTCTGCCGAAGGTGCGCGACCCGCGGTTCGTGACGCTCCGGCGGGGCGGCACCCTCACCGACGAGCATCATCGGCTGCTCGCCCTGTGGGCCGCCGAGTGCGCCGAGCATGTGCTCGGGTACTTCGAGGCCGAGCAGCCCGCGGACACCCGGCCGCGGCAGGCGATCGAGGACGTACGCGCCTGGGTGCGGGGCGAGCGGAAGATGATGGAGACGCGGGCGTCCGGTGGGCATGCCATGGGTGCCGCGCGGGAGTTGAAGGGTGCGGCGCGGCATGCCGCGTATGCCGCCGGGCAGGCTGCCGTCGTCGCGCACGTCGCCGCGCATGAGCTGGGGGCCGCGGCGTACGCGATCAAGGCGGTGCGGGCGGCCGAGGGCGAGGACGCGGGGCGGGCCGAGTGCCGGTGGCAGCGGGAGCGGCTGCCCGAGGAGATCCGTGACCTCGTGCTCGACGACCAGCGGCTGCGGAACAGCATCTGCTGGTACGTGTTCGAGGAGGGCTGACCCGAGGGGAGTGAGGTTCGTGGAACTGCTGCCTGCGCCCACGGTGCTGGAGGCGCCGGACGGGTTTCTCGACTGGGAGTACACCGCGCCGCTGACCGTGCGCGTGCCCCCGTATCCCGGGATGAGGGCGAACGATGTCGTCACCGTGCACTGGGAGGCACGCGGTACGCGGTACGAGGAGCCGGTGCGGGTGTGGGGGACGGATGCCGGGATCCCCCTCATCGTGCGGGTGCCGAACCCGTGGCTGAGCAGTGCGTCGAACCGGGTGTCCTACTCCGTGGAGCCGTTCGACGGGGGTGAGGTGTTGCGGTCGGAGGTGTATGTGCTCAACGACCGCGGGTGGTGAGCGCGGCCGCCGAAGACGCGGGGAGCCGCACCCGAAGACGCGTGCGCTGCAGCCCGGTTGGGGTGCGATGGGGACACGGCCATGACAACCCCTTCCTACGCTGCCCTCATGAAGCCCATGGATGAAGCGAGTGACGCGCATCTGCAGCGCTGCACCCAGTGCGGGACCGTCGGGCTGGGAGAGGGATTCGTCGAGGACGACGGGCAGTACGCGAAGGGGTACGCCCGGTGGATTCCCGGACGCCTGGAGCGCGGGCTCTTCGGCGGTGCCCGGCGGATGGGGCGGCCCCGGTGGCGGATCGAGGCGTTCCGCTGCCCGCAGTGCGGCCACCTGGAGTTGTTCGCGCGCCGGCCGGCGTGACCCGTACGCCCGACAACCGTACGCCCGACAACCGTGCGCATACGGCCCGTACAGCAAAGGCCCGTACAGCAAAAGCCCGTACACACAACAGTGCCGCCGCCGGAGCAGACCCCGGCGGCGGCACCGTCACTTCAGCAGGCGTTTACGCGATCAGCCGCTCCCTCCGGCCGGCCGCCCAGCGGATCCCGGCTCCGGCGAGGACCAGCGTCACGAACAGCGCGCCGATCGTGGTGGTCCAGTCGTCCGGGCCCGTGTGGGCCAGGAAGCCGCCCTTGTCGTCGTCCTTGTCCTTGTCGGGGCCGTCCGGGTTCGGCGGCGGCGGGAACTTGTTCGTCACCGTCACCGATGCCGAACCCTTCACGTCGACCGAGCCGTCCTTGTCGCCCTCCGAGTTCGCGTAGGTCACCGTGGCCTCGGCCGCGACGTCCCGTTCCGTGACCGTGCAGTGGGCGCCATCGGGAACCGAGATGACCTTCTTCTCACCGGCGCCGAGCGTGAACTTGGCGTCACCCGGGGCCAGTGCCACATCACCTTCCGCGGTCGTGCAGACCACGGTGAAGGAGTAGGAGAGCGCCTCGTCCTCGCCGATGATCTTCTTCGTGACGGTCAGGCTCGCCGCCTTGAAGGTGTTCGTGGCCGTGATGGTGGCCTGCTCCTCCGCACCGTCCTCGGTGATCACGACCGCCGTGCGCGGCGTGCCGTGATCGACGACCGCGGTGTCGGCGCCGCCCGTGTCGACCTCCGCGGCCCAGCAACGGGTGTTCACCGGGAGCGGCTTGACGGTCACGGGCTTGTCGGCCGTCACCTCGTAGGTCTTGGTGAGGATCCGGTGCGACGGCTTGCCGTCGGCGCCGGGCAGGGCGCAGGTGACCTTGACGTCGAAGGTGCGGTCCTTCGCGTACGAGGCACCGTCACCGGCCAGTTCCTTGACGAGCTTGAGCTCGCCGAAGCGGAAGGCGTTGGTGATCCGGGCCGTCTCGACGGTGGTCGTGCCGAGCCCGGGCTCGATCGTGACCTCCAGCGGGTCGTCCTTGGTGTGGGTGGCCTGGCCGCCGTGGGCCGAGGTCTCGTAGACCTCGCAGTCCGCGCCGGCCGGGATGCCCGTGACGGTGACTGGCTTGTCGGCGGTGACCTTGTAGTCGGCGTCGATGACCGTGCGGTCGTCGCCGCCCTGCGGGTGGATGACGCAGGTGACGTGGAACGTGAACGGCACCTTGGCCAGGACCGGGTCGAGCGAGTCCGGGCTGTCCCCGATCCGCTTGACCAGCTTCAGGTCGCCGTAGGCGAGGGCGACACCGACCTGGATGGGCTCGTTGGGCTGCAGGACCCGCGGGCTGCCCGCACGGTCCGTGGTCTCGTTGTGGGCGTAGGAGTTCCAGGCGATCGTCGGGTCGCCGTTCTTCTTCACGTCGAGCGGGGTGTCCATCGCCCAGGTGATGTCCACCGTCTCGCCCGGCGCCATGGCCGGGGCGAACTTCAGGTCGAAGCGGGCGCCGACGGCCTGCGCGCTGTACGGGTCGTCCCACACGGAGGCCGGGCACTGAGGCTCACTGGAGCCCGCCCCGCCCATGTGCAGGTCGTCGGTGCACAGGGGTTCGGTGTTCTCGTACGAGGTGGTCATCGTGCCCGGGCCGGTGAGCTGCGGCTCCGAGGCGAGCGTCGGGCGCTTGTCCCAGGCGGTGCCGCGCTCCTGGTCGAGGAGCACGCCGCGGTCGCCCTGGACCGGGAAGCGCTCGACGATGCGCATCGCCGTACCCGACTCCGTACCGGAGTTCTGGATCCGCATCAGGTAGTGGTACTCGTCGCCCGGGTTGACCAGGGCGATGCAGGGGTTGGCGGTGTAGTTGCGGCCTTCCGCGTCCGTGGTCGCCAGGCAGGAGGGGTCACCGACGGGGACGGTCTTCTTGGTACGGGAGTTGTACCAGCCGAGCGCGTCGTTGCCGGAGACCCACTTACGGGCGGCGAAGGCCGCGCCCGACTTGGCGGTGAGCGTCGCGGTGTCGGTGCAGTAGAGACCCTCGCCGAAGTCCCCGTCCGTCTCCGAGGTGCCCTCGCAGGCGAGGTCCTCGTCGGAGGAGGTGGCGCCGGTCTCGTTGGTGACCACGTCACCGGCGCCGATCCCGGGCTCGAGGCGGACACGGATCTCGATGGTGAGCGTGGCTCCGGGGGCGAAGACCCACGGCTTGCCGTCCGCGTCCTCGGAGAAGTCCCAGGCGAGGGCGGAGATACGGTCACCGCTCGACGTCGGTGTGAACACCGGCGTCGGGACGGCGGGGGTGCCCTCGGGAACCTTGGTGTTGATGACCTTGTACGGCTCGCCGTTGTCACCGTCGAAGGTGTCGACGAACTCGATGCCCTCGGGCAGCAGGTCCTTGACCAGCAGGTCGGGGACGTTGGCCGTACCCGTGTTGGTGACCTTCAGGTAGAAGGGAGCGTCCGCACCGGGCGAGAGCACGGTGTCGGGGTCCTTGCTGACGGTGAGCCGGGGCGTGCCCTTGACCAGGTCGAGGGTGGCGTCGACCGGGTCGATCGCCTTGGGGTCCCCGTCGGTCTGCAGCTTGGTGAGGAAGCTGCCGCTGACCGTGTCCTCCAGGTGACTGGGGACGGGTTCGCCGTTGGAGCGCAGGGAGTGGCGGGGGCTGACGTCGAGGACGAGGATGCCGGAGCAGCTGCTGCCGCCGCACAGCGGCTTGATGACATAGCCGTCGTTGCTGGTGCTGGTCGAGCTGTAGGTGGCGCGGATGCCGGTGACGTCCGCGGCGTTCACTCCGGCGGGCAGCGCCGCCGACGAGGACGGGGTGCCGTTCACCCACTCCCCGTCGACATACGCGTCGATCTGGACGCGGTTGGCGCCGGCGGGCATCTGGTTGGACTTGATGGAGACGAGGTCGACGGCGTCGAAGAAGTCCTCGTCGCGGTCGGTCATCTGCAGCGTCTTGGCGGACATGTTGCCGGTGTTGGCGATGGTCAGCGACATGTCGGCGTGCTGGCGCGGCAGACCCGGGACGTATTCGGGGAGCGTTCCCGGGCTGATCGACTTGTTCAGGGAGGCCGAGTCGGAGGCCGGTGCGGTGTCCATCGAGGGGCCGCAGACCGGGGCGCCGGGCGTGTAGTCGCCGCCCGCGTCGATCGAGTAGCAGTTCTGCAGAGTGGTGCCGTCCGGGACGCCTTCGCGGCGCTCGGCGACGATGATGACCGTGAAGCTTGTCTGCGGGGACATCTCGCCGTCGTAGCTGCCGCGGACGCCGGTGGCGCGCTCGAGGAGTGCGGCATCACTCGCGTCATACGGGACCCAGGCGCCGGAACCGCCGTCCGCCTCGGGGTCCCACAGTTCGAGGTCCACCGGGGCGTCGGAGGGGCTGACGCTCACCGAGGTGATCTGCAGGACGTCGAACGGGGAGGTGGAGGCGGGGGCGCCGTCCGGGCCTGCCGCAGGGTCGGTGACCACCGGCGAGACAAGCGGCTTGTTGCCGTTGTTGCTCACCTTCAGGTTCATGGTGATCGGCTGGTCGGCCGGGATCTCCTGCTGCGAGGAGTCCTTGGTGCCGCTGCCCGAGGTGTTCGGTGACTCGATCGCCAGGTTCTTGCAGGCATCGCCGGCGGCGGTGCCGCTGCCGTCGGTGCGGCCCGCGTCACCCTTGTACGAGGCGCAGTTGTCGATACCGGGGCTGGTGCCCGCGGGCAGGTCCTCGGCGGTGACGTCGTCGGTGAGGGTGCCGTGCAGGTCGAGACCGGCGGTGGTGCCCTCGGCGATGGTCGGGTTGCCGTCCTCGTCCACGCCCGTGTAGGTCACCTCGACCTTGGTGACGGTGGTGCCGGCCTTGGCGACGTCGACCGTGGTGTTCTCGGTGTACGTCTCCTCGAACTTCGTGCCGTCGGCGTAGGTGACGGTCAGCTTCGCCTCGGTGGCGCCCGAGGGGAAGCGCAGCCGCACCTTGTCCACGTCGATCTTGTCGAACTCGTTGGGCGTGTCCGCGGACGGCTCGATGATGGTGATCGACTTCACCGGGAACGGCGAGGCGTTCTTGACGTCGACCTCGGTGCTGACCGGCGAGTTCTCACCGAGCACCGCGTGCTCGCCGGTGTCGGCCGCGCCGCCGAAGTCACCATTGGTGTCCGGGTAGAACCGCTTCGTGGGCTGGAGCACCAGGATGTCCGGCAGGATGTCGTACGTGTCGCAGGCCTCGGTGCCTTCGACCGCGCCCTCGGTGGCCTCCTCGACGGCGGGCGTCGCGCAGTTGTCCACCGTGACCTTGTCGGTGGGCCGCAGCGGCGAGTCGTCCGAGCGCTTGGTGTCGCGGAGCTTCATCTCCACCTCGACGGTGCCGCCCGTTTCGTCGTACGGGAGCGGGTCACCGTCGCTGTTGGTGAAGACCACCTCGAAGCCGACCACGTCCTCCGGGTCCACGCCGGCCGGCAGCGGCAGCTCGCCGGGCTCGGTGATCGCGGGGCCGGTGCGGGTCGTGCCGCCGGCGGTGGTGACCACGAGCTGCGCGGTGTCGGCGCCCTTCGGGAAGCGGGTCACCGAGGCGCTGACGAAGTCGAAGTTCTCGAAGGTCTCCTCGGTGCTGTCGGACACCGACAGTTCGGTGACCTCCGCCGAGGACGAGGACTGGTTGCGCACGTTCAGGGTGATCGTGCTCGTCTCACCGCTGCCCGCAACCGCGGAGCCGTCCTCCCAGGTCTTGGTGGCGACGGGCTTGACCACGCGCGGGATGGAAATGGTGACATCCGTGTCGGCGGTGTGGGCGGGCGCGTTGTCGGCCTTGACCTCACCGGTGTTGGTGATGGTCGTGCCGTCGGTGAGCTGGGTGTCGGCAGGCACCCTCATCCCGATCTCGATGCTGCCTGCCTGGCCGGCCCGCAGACCCGTCTCGTCGTCGGGGTTCTGCAGGGCCTCCTTGTAGACGATCGTCAGCTGCCGTGTCGACTCGTCGTACGTGACATCGCGGGTGCTGGTGGACTGCGGCAGGCTCGTGACGTCCAGGCCCTCGGGCAGGGTGTCCGTGACCGTGAAGTTCACGCAGTCCACGGTCAGGCCCGAGCACTGGGCGGTGAGCGTGTAGATGAAATCGTCGCCGGGCTCCAGCGGTTCGCCGCCGGTGTCATTGGTCTTGGTGATGCTGACAGAGCTCTGCGGGTCGTCGGGCGCCTTCGCGGCAGCCGGTACCGCGACCGCCTGGGCGCCGTACAGCAGCGCGAGCGCTGTGATCGTACTGAGGGTGAGGCGGGCCGGCCCGCGCTTGTTTCCCGGCATGCAGATCCTTCGTCCGTGCCGGGATGCGCCGCGGTGGCGACTGCCTGGTCCGTCTCCGCGCGCACGCGGCCGCTGCCTGTGCGATTCCGGCCGAACCTACGGACGCATTAGTACGAATAATGGGGCGCCACGCCCCGGAGGGTCCCGGGCGCTTCGGGAATACAGCCGTATGCAGCACACATACCGTCGGACGGGACGAGCGGGACGGGACGAGCCGGACAGGACGCGTCAGACAGGACGAGGCCTCAGCTGCGGGCAGATTCCTTCACCGTGCAGGTGTCCGTGTCCGCCGGGCACCAGTGGGTGCGGCCGCCCACGAGGTGGAGTTCGAGGTCCGCGTCGCGCATGCCGTGGCGGTCGAGTGCGGTGCGCAGGGCCGCGGGGGCCGGCTGGGGCGGAAGGCCCAGGACGCCGATCACGATGATGCCGTTACGGGCCTCGACGGAGGCGATCTGCCAGTGGCCGGTCGCGGCCCAGGCCTCGGCGACCGGGCGGGCGTCGGCCACGAGGGAGCGGTCACGGGCCACCGTGACCGTGCCCGCGGTGAGGGGCACGGCGACAAGGAGCACGACGCCGAGGACCACGGCCAGGGTGCGGCCGCCGAACTGCCCGACGGTCAGCCCCGCTTCGGCCGCGGCCTCCCGCACTCCGTACACGAGGAAGACGATGGTGCCGGTGGCCACGATCGCGGCCACGTTGGTGGCGAAGAGCAGGGCCGACTGACCCGCGTCGTGGTAGCGGCGCACGGTGATCAGGAGGCCGGTCACCACCAGCGGAGGGACGAGCGAGATGGCGATGGCGACGCCCGGCAGGGTGTCCGAGATATCGGTGCGGACCAGGGCGAACGCGCCGACCGTGCCCGTCGCGAGGGCCGCGAACAGGTCGATCAGCCGGGGGCTGATCCTCGACGAGACCTGGCTGTTGGAGGCGAAGGCGTCCGGTGGCGAGACCACCCAGCCGAGCAGCATGCCGATGGCGACGACGGCACTCGCGCCGAGCAGGACCAGGAGCACGCTGCGCAGCACGTGGTCACGGTCGGCGAGGACCAGGGCCAGGGCACTGCCCAGGATCGGGGTCATGAGCGGGGCGACGATCATCGCGCCGATCACGGTGGCCGTGGAGTCGCCGATGACGCCGGCGCCGGCGATCACGGAGGCGAGCGTGAGCAGCGCCCAGAAGCGGGTGGAACTGGGGCTGCGCAGGGAGCGTTCGATGAACAGGGCCTCGGTCATCCGCCGTGCGGCGGCCGCGTCGACACGTGCCATGGGTCAGGCTCCGTCCGGCAGGGCGGCGGGCAGGCTGTCGCGCCGGGGCACGAGCTGGGCGGCGACCAGGGCCACGACGACCGCGACGACGATGACGGGCATCTGGTTGTGGGCGTCCTTGCCGAGCAGCAGCACCGTCAGGACCGAGCTGCTCAGCGGCAGTCCCGTCACGACCGCGCTGCCCGCGGCCATGCCGAGCGCGAGCGCGGGGGTGGTGCCGAGGCCGGGCAGGCCGGAGCAGGCGAGGCCCACGGCGCCGCCGAGCAGGATCGCCGGGAAGATCGGGCCGCCGCGCAGGCTGCCGAGGCAGAGCGTCCAGGCGAAGCCCTTGAAGAGGAACAGCAGCAGCAGCGCCACCACGGACCAGTTGTGCGGATCGGCGGCGAGGGCGCCGAGCGTGGCCTGGCCGGAGAGCGCGGCCTCTTCCGGGGAGCGGTCGGTGAGCAGCGCGTACAGGGCGATCAGGACGCCCGCGCCGAGCGCGCAGAGCACGATGCGCTGCGCGGTCCGGTGCGCCACCCAGCGCTCGACCGCGTAGCCGAGGCCGCGCAGGTACGCGACGGCCACACCGATGACGGCGGCGATCGGGATGCCCCACAGGAAGTCGCCCGCGTCGGGCGTCATGTCCGGCGGCACCTTCGGCAGGGACAGGGCGCCGATGGACAGGCCCGTCCAGTCGCCGAACCCGGTGAAGACGAGTGCGCCGGTGGCGCTGGCGATCAGGCAGGGCAGCAGGAGCATCACGAGGGCCGCGCCGCCGAGTCCGGCGCTCTCGACGACGAGGACGGCGGCGATGATCGGGCCGCCGAAGATGCTGGAGATCGCCGCGGTCGATCCGGCCGTGGCGAGCAGCATCGGGGCCTTGGCCGCGGCCGCGCCGCCCTGGGCGGCCTGCTGTTTCATCCCCTTCACGGCCAGCAGCGCGAGTCCGCCGCCGATCGCCATCAGGGGCGCCTCGGGGCCGAGGACGACACCGAGGGGCAGGGCGGCGAGCGCGGCGAGGACCACGCTGGGCAGATCGGCGGGGCCGAGCGGCGCGCCGCCGAGTCCGTGCACCGGGACGTGACCGCCGTGACCGCGCATGCGCGTGATGACCGGCGCGAGGATCAGTCCGGCGACGAGCAGTGCGGGCAGCGGCCACCACCAGGGTGCGCGGTCGTAGCCGAGGGCGTCGGGGAGTTTCTCCCAGACGGCGTGCTGGATCTCGTGGCTCGCGGTGAGGAACGCGAAGCAGGCGAGAGCGATCGGGACGCCGGTCAGGGCGCAGAGCAGCAGCAGCCGGAGGTAGCCCGGGCTGAGCAGGGTGCTGCGCAGCAGGGCCGGGCCGGTCTCCGGCGGGCTCTGTTCCCCAGTGGCGTTCAAGTCGTCGCTCCCGCCTGTCCGTTACGTGCGTGCCATGAGGGCCGGGGCTCTCGGGGCTCAGGCGAGGAACTTCTCCTTGGCCTTGACGAACTCCTCCTCGGTGAGCGCACCGCTCTCCTTGAGCTGCGCCAGCTTGGCCAGTTCGTCGGTACGGGACGGGCCCTGCCCGCCCTCGGAGCCGGCCGCCTCGCGTACGTAGTCCTTGAACGCGGCCTCCGCCTTCTTGGCCTGCGCCACGTCCCGTTCGCCCATGGAGCGGCCGCGGACGATCACGTAGACGAAGACGCCGAGGAACGGCAGCAGGATCGTGAAGATCAGCCAGCCCGCCTTGCCCCAGCCGCTGAGGTCGTCATCGCGCAGGACGTCGCCGATGATCTTGAAGAGCAGGAAGAACCAGAGCACCCAGAAGAACAGCAGGAGCATGGTCCAGAAGAGGCTGAGTATCGGGTAGTCGTAGGCGAGGGTCATCGCGTACTCCTTTGTGAGGGGCTTTCCGGGGTGGTGGTGTCGGGAGTGGCTTCGGTGGCCTCCTGGCCGGTGGGGCCGGCGGCCTCGGTGGGGCCGGTGGCCTCGGGGTGGTCGCGGGGTCCGGCCAGGAAGTCCACGACCGCGAGCGCGAACAGGAGCGCGAGCGCGAGGCCGACGACGACCCAGCCCGTGGGGTAGCTCCAGAGCACGTACGTGAGGACGGCGGCGGCGATGAGCACCCAGACGATCCACCGGCGGTGCGCGGCGGCCCAGGGCCCGACCGGCCCGAGCTTCAGGCCCGCGCGGTCGGCGGTGGAGCGGACGGCGCCGATGCCGGAGAACCAGAGGTTGCGTACGAGAGAAGCCCGGCGGCCCCGCCCGGTGAGCCAGGCCGCCAGGGCGACCACGACACCGAGCGCGATGACCATGCGGACGGTGGTACGCAGGAATCGCGTCAGCGTGTCGTAGACCGAGCCGGCCGCGCCCTGCGAGACGCCCGCCGGGAGCGCGTCGAGGTAGACGGGCCGGAAGACGGTCAGCGCGATGCCGAGCAGCCCCACCGCGACGGCCGTGCACAGGGCCGCGGTGACAACGGCCTTGCGGCGGTTGCGGGCGAGCAGGACGCCGCCCGCGATGAGCAGCAGGGCGAGCACCGGCAGCCAGTTGCCCACGAGCTGCAGCAGCCGGAAGCCCGTACGGGCCTTGGTGATGTCCTCGGACTTGGCGACCGCGAACTCGGTGTGGACCTCGGGGATCTTCTCCGCGAGCGTCAGACCGGAGTCGACGAGGCGCTCCTTGACCTGCTCGACCACCGGCGCGAGGTCGACGGTGACGGTGTTGTCGTCGAGCTTCACCAGACCGCCGCCGTCGCCGGTGAGGGCCTTGTTCATGGCGGCGTGCGCCTTGCGGTTCACCTCGGTCCACAGCGTCTCGAAGGCGCTGGAGTCGACGACGTCGCGCGCCTTGTCGTTGACGAAGCTGCGGACCGAGTCCTCCAGGGAGTCGCCGAGCCTGCCCAACGCCTTCTCCAGGAGCGGGCGTTCGTCGCTCGCGGCGGAGGTCAGCAGGTCGCCCAGGTCGATGTGGTCCATCGCGACGTCGGTGACACGGGCCGCGACGGCGTCCTGGACGTCCGGGTCGGAGGCCAGCGGCTGCACCGTGGACACATAGCGGTCGGTGTCGCCGATGACACCGGAGGCCCATGCGGCCACCACGCTCAGCGGAGCGAGCAGACAGCCGATGACGATGAGGACGGTCGCGAGCGCGGAGCGGCCGCGGCGCCGGGGGCGGCCGCTCCCCGTCGAGGCGGACTGTCCGGCCCGGGCCGCCTGTTCGGCCTCCAGCGCGGCGACGCGGGCGCGCAGGCGCTCGACCTCGTCCGAGGCACTCGTCTCGTCGGGCACGTCGCCCACCTCCCGGTTCCGTGACGCTCAGCGAAACCCGGGGCCAAGGCGGTGGCGATCCACGGAGGGCCGAACGGGTGACCCGGGGCCGGGCCCGCCCGTCAGCCATCCGGCCCAGTGCGTCACCCGGCCCGGCCAACCGGGACCCCTTTCCGCATGCGGACGGGCCGCTCTGCCCCTTGGCTCTAGGGGATGGAGCGCGGGCGCCAGGCGACCGAGGCGGACACGGTGCCGCCACCCCGGGCTTCGCTGGAGGCATACGGATGCGGACGCAGCGGAACGTGCGAAGGACCGTCGTCACAGCAGCCCCGGTCGTCGTGCTCGCCGTCCTCGCGGGCGGGGCGGCGCTCACCCTCCTGCCGAAGGACGGGGCGGGCGGCAAGGAGGGGACGAAACCCGTCGCGGGCGCGGGAGCCGCGGGAATCAAGGTGACCGTCAACGGCTCGACCGTGCAGGCCACCACCTCGGCCTGCTCCAAGGGCGGCCGCGCCTCCCTGATCGGCGGCGGCAACGGCAGCTTCGCGGGCGGCCAGCAGGCCATGCTCACCGGCGGCTCGGCCACCTGGAACGGGGTGAAGCCCGGCACCTACACGGTGGCGGTGGTGTGCAGTGGTGGTGACGCGGCGGGTTCGCAGCGGGTCACGATCTCCGGTTCCTCGGCGGCCACGCCCACGACCGCTCCCACGACACCCACCACCCGTCCGACGGGCACGGTCACCACGCCGACCCTCCGCCCGCAGCCCGTGTCACCGGTGGTCCCGCAGGGCCGGGTGTCGGCCGGGCTCGGCGGCGGCGCCCCGGAGCGCGTCGACACCTCGGTGCAGATCGCGGGCGGCGCGGCCTTCGCGCTCACGGCGGGCGCCGGCGGCGCGTTCCTGATCCGCCGCCGCAACCGGCGCGCGGCGGCCGCGGACCGGGTGGCGTAACCCCCACACCCATCCCACGCCGGCGCCAACTCCCGTATACAGCAGGCCACTTCAGCCAAGCGCAAGCACAAGGACAAGGACAAGGTGCAGCCCATGCCCGCCCCTCGTCGCCACCGCCTCCCCGGCATCAAGGCCCCGCTCGCCGGTACGACCGCGCTCGCGGTGCTGCTCGGGGCGTGGTTCGCGGCCGAGGGCGTACGGAACGCGGATGCCGTGGAGGCGCCGCCGAAGCTGTCCGTGCCGGCGCCGCAGCAGACGACGGCGGACGGGATTCCCGCGCTGCCGCCCTCCCGGCCGCTCGGGCTGCGGATCCCGGCGATCGGGGTGCAGACGAGCCTGGTCGGGCTGGGCGTCCGGCCCGACGGCTCGCTGGACGTCCCGTCCCCGCTGACGCCGGAGCTCGCGGGCTGGTACGAGCAGGGCACGATGCCAGGCGCGGCCGGCACGGCGCTCGCCGTCGGGCACTACGACTCCTCGAACGGGCCCGCGGTCTTCTACCAGCTGACCCAGCTCGGCCCTGGCCACACGATCGAGGTCGACCGCGCGGACGGCCGGGTCGCCGTGTTCACCGTGGACTCCGTCGAACTGCACGACGGCAACGCCTTCCCGGACTCCAAGGTGTACGGCACGACCGGCCGCCCCGAGCTGCGGCTCCTCACCTGCGGCGGCGCGTACCAGCCCGCCGCCCCCGGCATCACGGGCGGCTACCAGGCCAACACCGTCGTGTACGCGCACCTCACCGGAGTGCGCTGAGCGCCGCGGCCCCGGCTCAGCGCCCCTCGTACAACTCCTCGATCTCCTTGGCGAAGGCCGCCACCACCGCACCGCGCTTGACCTTCATCGACGGTGTGAGCAGCCCGTTCTCCTCGCTGAACTCGCCCTCGACCAGACGGAACGCACGGATCGACTCGGCGCGCGACACCGCTTCGTTCGCGTAGTCCACCGCCCGCTGCACATCCGCGATCATGCGCGGATCCTTGATGATCTCGGCGAGCGGGGTGTCCGCGGGCAGTTTGCGGACGGAGAGCCAGTGCGTCACCGCGTCCGGCTCGAGGGTGACCAGGGCGCCGACGAAGGGGCGGTTGTCGCCGACGACAAGGCACTGGCCGATCGGCGGGCGGCTGCGCAGCCGGTCCTCCAGGACCGCGGGCGCGACGTTCTTGCCGCCGCTGGTGACGATGATGTCCTTCTTGCGGCCGGTGATCCGCAGATAGCCGTCGTCGTCGAGGGCGCCGAGGTCGCCGGTCGCGAACCAGCCGTCGTCCAGGGCCTCCCCCGTGGCCTCGGCGTTGTTCCAGTACGCGCCGAAGACGATGCCGCCGCGGATCAGCACCTCGCCGTCGTCCGCGATCCGCACCGCGGTGCCGGGGACGGGCAGGCCGACCGTGCCGGGGCGGGGGCTGAGCGGGGGTGTGATGGTGGCGGCCGCGGTGGTCTCCGTGAGGCCGTAGCCCTCGTAGATGATGATGCCCGCCGCGTAGAAGAAGAGGTTGAGCCGGGCGTCGAGCGGGGAGCCGCCGCTGATCGCGTAGCGCAGCCGGCCGCCGAGCTCCTTGCGGATACGGCGGTAGACGAGCAGGTCGTAGAGGCCCCAGGCGAGATACGTGCCGAGGGTGGGGCCCTTTCCGGTCTCCAGGAACCTGCGCAGATACGCCTCGCCGAAGCGCACCCCGATCCGGTCCGCGCGCTCGAACGAGGCGCCGCGGCCGATCTTCTCGGCGGTCGCGCGGCCCGTGTCGTGGATCTTCTCGAAGAGGTACGGGACGCCGACGATGAACGTCGGCCGGTACGAGCGGAGTTCGGGCCGCAGTTCGTCGGGCTTGATGCTCGGGCAGTGCGCGATCTCGATCCGGGCGAGAAGGCAGGCGATCTGGATCGCGCGGCCGAGGATGTGCGCGAGGGGCAGGAAGAGGAGCGTGGAGGCGACCTGGCCGGTGACCTCCTTGAACACGGGGTGCAGCAGCTCGACCGTGTTCGCGGCCTCGGCGTGGAGGTTGCCGTGGGTGAGGACGCAGCCCTTGGGACGGCCGGTGGTGCCCGAGGTGTAGCAGACCGTGGCGATGGTGTCGGGCGTGAGGGCGGCGCGGCGCTTGTCGACCTCCTCGTCGGCCATGTCCCCGCCCAGCGTGGCCAGTTCGACGACGGCGCCGGCGTCCAGCTCGAAGAGGCGCGCCTGCGACTCGTTGACGACCGAGCGCACGGTGGCGGTGTTCTCGGCCGTCTCGGTGATCACGAAGCGGGCGCCGGAGTCCGCGACGATCCAGGCGATCTGGTCGGCGGACGAGGTCGCGTAGATGGGGACGCTCTGGCCGCCGGCCGCCCAGATCGCGAAGTCGAGCACGGCCCATTCGTAGCGCGTACGGGACATCAGGGCGACGCGGCCGCCGGGTTCGAGGCCCGCGGCGATCAACCCCTTGGCCGCGGCGGTGACTTCGCGGGCGAAGGCCTCGGCGGTCACCGGGCGCCACTGGTCGCCGTCCTTGCGGCGGACGACGACGGCGCGCGGGTCGTCCTGCGCGTTGACGAAGGGGATGTCGGCGACGGAGCCGCCGGACCGCTCGTCGACCAGGGCCGGTGTGCGCACCTCGCGTACCACTCCGTCCTCGCGGAGGAGCTCGGTGCGGGTCCTGGCCGCGAGATCGGTGCGCTGCTTCGCCCGCTTCAGGTCCTTGCGTACGCCCATGGTCGGCTCCGTGGTCCGCAGTGTTGGAGGGGGGTGCTCACGGTGGTGCCCGGTGGTGCCAAGTTCTTTACGCATGAGTCAACTTACCGGCGCGTAATGAGAAATCAATGCCCCCGACAGGGCAGTTCACGTGCACCCGTCAGGCCCACACCCCGGCGCGCCCGCACGGCGCCGGGCCCGTGCCGGGTGAGGGTCGGGACATGGCCACGACGTACGCACCCTCCCCCACCGCGGAGTTCACCGAGGACGACGCCCCCACGCGACGGTGGCTGCGGCCCGCGCTGGTCGCGCTGCCCGCGCTGGTGATCCTCGTCGCCGGGTACCAGCGGCGCTGGATGTCCGACGACGCGCTCATCTATGTCCGTACGGTCCGCCAGATCCTCGCGGGCAACGGCCCGGTCTTCAATCCCGGCGAACGCGCCGAGGCCTCCACCGGCACGCTCTGGCAGTGGCTGCTCGCGGCCGCGGGCAGCACGGGCCTCGACCTCACCTCGGCCGCGGTGTACGGCGGCCTCCTCCTGACCGCCGCCGGTTTCGCGCTCGCCGCACTCGGCTGCCTTGCGCTGTACGGGAGTCACGGCTCGCCGTCCGTCCTGCCGCTCGGCGCGCCGCTGCTGCTCGCCCTGCCTCCCGTCTGGGACTTCGCGACCTCCGGCCTGGAGACGGGCCTCGCCACCTGCTGGCTCGCGGGCGGCTGGCTGCTCCTTGTGACACGGCCCGCGTCGGTCTGGACGGCCGTCGCGCTCGGGCTCGGGCCGCTGGTCCGGCCGGATCTGGGCCTTGTGTCGGCCGTCTTCCTCGGGGCGCAGTGGCTGCTCGTGCGGCCCTCGAAGAAGCGCGCGGCGGCCGGGCTCGGCGCGGCGCTCGCGCTGCCCCTCGCGTACGAGATCTTCCGCGCGGGCTACTACGGGCACCTCGTCCCGCTGCCCGCCGTCACCAAGGAGGCCTCGCAGAGCCTGTGGGCGCGCGGATTCGCCTACGTCGGGGACTTCGCCGGACCGTATCTGCTGTGGGTACCGGTGCTGTTCGTGCTCGCGGCGGCGGTGCCCCTGCACGCGCGGACGCGGGCACGCGTGCGGACGCGGACGCAGGTGCCGCTCGTACCGGTCCTCGCCCCCGTCGTCGCCGGCGCGCTGTGCTGGGCGTATGTCATCAAGGTGGGCGGGGACTTCATGCACGCGCGGATGCTGCTGCCCGGCCTCTTCCTGATGCTGCTCCCGGTGTTCCTCGCGCCCGCGAGCCGCGCGACGGCGCTCGCGTCGGTGGGAGTCGCGGTGTGGGCGGCGCTGTGCGCCGGGGCGCTGCGGATCGACTACGAGGGGCGGGTCGGCCCGGGCGGGATCGCCGACGAGCGCGGGGTGTACGTGGCGCAGAACGCCGATCCGCACCCGCTGCACCACACCTTCGCGGGCGCGCCCTGGCACGCGCGGTACGGCGAGGCGGCACGCACCGCCGTACCGCCCGCGCTGCTGCTCGGGCGCAGTTCACCGCTCCCGGGCGGGAGTCCGTCCGTCACCGGCGTCTATCCGGTGCTCGGGCACAACGGCACCTCGGTCCCGCTGGACGGCGCCGCGCTGGACCCGATCGGTCTCGCCTATCCCCTGGCGGCGCACTCGGAGCGGGTGTCGGGCGGGCGGGTCGGTCACGACAAGCGGCTGCCGGACGCGTGGATCATCGCGGACCGGGGCGCGGCCGAACTGCCGCGCGGAACCGACCCCTTGGCGGTCGCCTCCGCCCGCCGCGCGCTGCGGTGCGGAGCCCTCGCCGAGCTGCGGGAGGCCACCCACGCCCCGCTCACGGTCGGGCGCTTCGTCGCCAATCTGACGGGTTCGGTCGAGCGCACGACGTTCCGCTTTCCCACGGATCCGGCCGTGGCGGAACGGGAGTTGTGCGGCGGAAGGTAGGACGAGCCGAGTCCGCGGCCGTTCCCGGTGAACCCTTCCGCCCTTCTGGACGTCCTACCGGGCCCGGGGCGGATCGCCGCCCCGGGCCCCGGGCTGCCAGGATGGTCCGGACCGTTGTTCACCCCCGGGCCGGGCCCGGGGCTCTCAGGGGGAACCTCATCGTGACCGCGCTCGTGCTGCTTGCCATCCTCGGCGTCGCCGTCCTCGGCTGTGTCTGCGTCGTCTGGGCCGCGCGGGGCGGGCCGCGGTGGGTGCGCGGGGTGGCCTCGGCGACGCTGACCGCCGGCGAGGTCGTGCGGCGGGCGCAGCGCGGTGACCGGCGGACGGGGCCCGGGCCGCAGGACAACCTGTAGCCGCGCCGCGGTTGGACCGAGGGCCCGTACCGCCCGGTGGTCCTTACAGCTCGCCCTCCGGTTCACCGTCGTCCGAGCCCTCGTCCGGCGGCGTCTCCAGGCCGAGCAGCCTGCAGGCCTGGCCGAGCGCCGTTGCCAGCTCACGTACGGCCCCGTCACCGGTCGACGACGCCAACTGGCCCGCCACCGCACGCAGCTTGGGGAGCGACGGTGCGCCCGGGAGCGTCCCGGACGGATCCGCGGTCCGTGAGCCCTCGCCGCCCTCACTGCACACGGTGTCCGACTCGCACGGCCGGTAGCCCGACGCGGCCCGCAGCCCGTCCGCGAAGTACCCGGCCACGGCCGCGACTTGGAGCGGCTTCGGCGTGCCGTTGCCCCACAGCGGCCCGCTCAGGGCCGACGCCTCGACCTGCTCGGACTCCTCGTGCGGCGCCCGGCTGCCGGGGTCGAGCCAGCGCACGCTTGCCGTGGCGACATGTCCGCCGGCGGCGCCGTCGCGCAGCTTCACCGCGTACAGGGCCGTCACCGTGTGACCGGGGCCGACCTCGCCGCCGTCGACGCTGTCGTCGCGGAAGTCCTCGTCGGCGACCTTGCGGTTCTCGTAGCCGATCAGCTTGAACTGCTTGACCGTCTCCGGGTCGAACGCGACCTGCGCCTTGGCGTCGCGGGCACGCAGTTCGATGTGGGCGGGCAGCTGCTCACAGAAGACCTTCTCGGCCTCGCCGATGTCGGAGACGTACGTGGTGTGGCCGTCGCCCTTGTTGGTGAGCCGCTCCATGAACGCATCGCCGTACTCGCTGCCGACGCCCACCCCGAACAGGGTGATCCCGTGGTCCTCGCGCTCGTCCTCGATGCGGTCGAGGATCGCGTCCGCGTCGGTCTCGCCGGTGTTGGCGAGCGCGTCGGAGAGCAGCACGACGCGGTTGGTGGAGCCGCGGACCTTGCCGTCGACGGCGGTGTCGTAGCCCTCCTGGACCCCGGCCGAGACGTTGGTGGAGTCGGTGGGCCGCAGCCCGTCGATCACGTCGTGGATCCGGTCCTCGTTGCCGCCGATCCGGGTCATCTCCAGGACCGTCTCGGCCTCGCTGCTGAACGTCACGATCGCCACGCGGTCGTCGGAACGCAGCCGGTCCGTCATCAGGCCGAGCGACGTCCGTACGAGGTCGAGGCGGCCCGCCTCGGACATGGAGCCGGAGATGTCCACGACGAAGGTGAGCGCGGCCGGGGGCCTGCGCTCCTCGTCGCTGCCGCGGGTGGCGAGGCCGACCCGCATGAGGGACCAGTTCTTCTCGTGGGTGCGGGCGCCGTCGACCGTCACCGAGAAGCCGTCGCCGTCGGGCCGTTCGTAGTCCTGGCGGAAGCTGTTGACGAATTCCTCGGGCCGGATGTCCGCCGGATCGGGCATCCGCCCTTCCTTGAGCGAGCGGCGGGCGTAGCCGTACGAGGCCGTGTCCACGTCGAGCGCGAACGTCGAGAGGTAGTCGGGCTTCTCGGGCGCGATGCCCTTCTGCGCCTCGTCCTGCTGCGCGCCCTCGGTGCCCTGCGGCTGATCAGGTGCGGGCATGGGCGCGCTGTCCTGTTTTCCGCCGCCCTCCCGGGAATGCTTTGCGCCGTCGCTGCTGTCGCCCCCTCCGCAGCCGGTGGCGAGCATCGCCCCGGCGAGCACCAGGGCGACGGCCCCGGTCCTGGCCCGTACTCCTGTCCGTACGCGTCCCATTGAGTACCCCCTTGTCAATGTCATGTGACTGTGACGCAGGGGGTGCGCGGAACGTGCGGCCCGGGGGATTGCGGAAGAGTTGCGATGCGGCAACGTCGGTCGCGGGCCGATAACGAAGATCGCGGGGCGGTCACGGGGCGGGGACGGCGGGGTCACCGCAGTCGCGGAACCATAACGTCCGGGCGGGGTGGGGCAGTTGGGGCCGCGGGGTCGGAGCGTCGGTACGCCCCGCCCGGCGGCCGCTGCCTCAGGACACGATGTCCTTGCGCGAGAACGCCCGGAACGCCAGCGCGAACAGCACCACGCCGTACGTGACCGAGACCGCCGCGCCCTGCAGCATCCCGCCCCACTCCAGCTTCGGCTGCAGCGCGTCGATCCACGCGAACTGCCAGTGCGCGGGCAGCACATCGCGCCAGTCGCCGAGCGCGGTCACCGCGTCGAGGACGTTGCCCACGATGGTCAGGCCCACCGCGCCGCCGACCGCGCCGAGCGGCGCGTCCGTCTTCACGGAGAGCCAGAACGCGAGCCCCGCGGTGACAAGTTGGGACAGGAACACATAGACGGTGACGATGAGCAGCCGCCCGGCCGCGTCCCCCGCCCCGAGCCCGCCGCCGGTCGGCAGCTGCAGCGGTCCCCAGCCGTACGCGGCCGTGCCCACGACCAGGGCGACCAGCGGCAGCAGCACCATGGCCGCCGCGCTGAACGCCAGTGCCACGGCGAGCTTGCTCCACAGCAGCCGGGCGCGCGGCACGGGCGCCGCGAGCAGATAGCGCAGCGAGGACCAGCTGGCCTCGGAGGCCACGGTGTCGCCGTGGAACAGCGCGACGGGCACCACGAGCAGGAAACCGGCGGAGACGAACAGACAGGTCGCCGCGAAGTTCGCGCCCGACTCGGTGGCCGTCTGCATCAGGGTCGGGCCGCGGTCGCCGTCCCCGTCGGGGGTGCCGCCGATCGCGAAGGCCGCGACGAGAATGAACGGCAGGACCGAGAGGATCCCGGCCATCACCAGCGTGCGGCGCCGCTTGAGCTGGCGCAGCGCCTCGACGCGGAAGGGCAGGGTGCGCCCGGGCCGGTAGCCGGGGGCGGCCTCGGCCGCTTCGGCCGCCGCGGTGCGGGGCGTGTCCGTCTTCGTGCTCACGCCGAGCCTCCGATCAGGTTCAGGAAGGCGTCCTCGAGGCGGCGGTGCGGGCCGACCCCGGTCACCGGCACTTCGAGGCGCAGCAGTTCGGCGAGGAGCTCCGGCACGCTCGCGCCGTCGAGCCGTACGAGCAGACCGCCCTCGGTGAGGACCGCGGAGCCGATGCCCGGCAGCGCGTCGATCTTCTCGGCGAGCGCCTCGCTGACCGGCTCACCGGTGGCCACGAGCAGCGTCTCGCCCGAGCCGACGATCTCGCCGACGGGCCCGGCCTGCACGAGCCGCCCGCGGTCCATCACGACCAGATGCGTGCAGGACTGCTCGACCTCGGCGAGGAGATGGCTGGAGACGATGACGGTGCGACCGCCCGCCGCGTACCGGATCATCACCTCGCGCATCTCGCGGATCTGTGGCGGGTCGAGCCCGTTGGTCGGCTCGTCGAGGATCAGCAGATCCGGCAGGCCGAGCATGGCCTGGGCGATGGCGAGGCGCTGGCGCATGCCCTGTGAGTACGTGCGCACGGCGCGGGCAAGGGCGTCGCCGAGGCCGGCGATCTCCAGCGCCTCGTCGAGGTGGGCGTCCTTGGCCGGGCGGCCGGTCGCCGCCCAGTACAGCTCCAGGTTCTCCCGGCCGCTGAGGTGCGGCAGGAATCCGGCGCCCTCGACGAACGCGCCGACCCGGGAGAGGACCGGAGCGCCGGGGCGGATGGCGTGCCCGAAGACCCGGATCTCGCCGCCGTCGGGGGTGATGAGGCCCATGAGCATGCGCAGGGTGGTGGTCTTGCCCGCGCCGTTGGGTCCGAGGAGACCGAGCACCTGGCCCTTCTCGACGCGGAAGCTCAGGTCCCGTACGGAATACCGCTCCGACTTGCCGTACTTCTTGCTGAGGTCCGTGATCTGCAGCGGTACTTCGGCGAGCGCGGGGTCCGCGGGCGGTGCGGCCGCGCGGCGGCGGGCGGACCACAGCAGTCCGGCCGCGAGCGCCGCGCCGAGCAGCGGCAGCATCCACACCCATGCGGGCAGCGCGGCCGCCTCGGTCTTCACACCGGGGGCCGTGGGCACGGTGAGGTCGCCGAGCAGCGTCACCTTGTACGTGGCCGGGTCGACCGGGGAGGCATAGCCGAGGTCGGTCGAGGAGAGGGCGAGGCGCAGCTTGTGGCCGGACTGCACCTCGTAGTCGATCGCGGGCAGGGTGAGGTCGACCTCGCGGCCGTCCTTCGCGTCACTCACCCGCAGCGGAGCGACGAGCTGCGAGGGCAGCACCTGCTGCTGCCCGTCGGGCCCGACGTCGTAGACCTTCGCGAAGAGCACGGCCTCGCCGCTGTCGGACTGCACGCGGACGCGCGCGGTGGGCGAGCCGGTGACGCGCAGGTCCTCGGTGAGCGGCTTCGAGTCGAAGCTCGCGAACTGGCCGGGGAAGTCGAGCGAGAGCCCGCCGAGCCCGAGCGACGAGAGCTGGCTCAGGCCGCCGCCGAGGCCGGGCACGGTGGAGACCGCGGGCGGGCTCGAACCGGCCGGGTTCGTCAGGGACTTGGTGCCCTTCGCGAGGGGGACGGCCTTCGGTCCGGAGTCCAGGCCCGGGTACTGCCCGTCGGTGGCGCCGCGCAGCTGGGCCCGTCCGTCGGTGGAGTCCACTCCCCCGGTGCGGGTGACGCGGAACGCGGGGCCGGTGTCGGCGCCCTCGTTCTCCTTCAGATAGCGGTCGAACCAGGCGCCGACGCGGGCCTGGGCCCGTCCGGTCTCCATGTCGCCGCCGTCGTGGCCGCCGGCGATCCAGTCGACGGCGACCGGTCCTCCGTTGTCCCCTATGGCCTTGGCCATCGCATCGGCCTGGCCGAGCGGGAAGAGCGAGTCGGTCTGGCCCTGCAGGATCAGCGTCGGCACATCGATCTTGTCGCCGACCGCGGACGGGCTGCGCATCGCGAGCAGCTTCTCGGCCTCGGCGTCCGGCTTCCCGGCGACCGCGACGCGCTGGTACATCTCGCAGACGGTCGGCTCGAAGCGCTCGCAGCCGCCGCCGGTGGAGAGGAAGATCCCCGCCCAGAGCTTCTTGAAGACGCCGTCGGGGAACAGCGCGTCCGCCAGGTTCCAGTACGTGATCATCGGTGCGATGGCGTCCACGCGCCGGTCATGGCCCGCCGAGAGCAGCGACACCGCGCCGCCGTACGAGGCGCCGGTGACGCCCACCCGCGGGTCGCCCTTCTTGTCGAGCTGGACCTCGGGGCGCTCCGCCAGCCAGTCGATCAGGCGCGAGACGTCGCCGACCTCGGTCTGCGGATTGTTCAGACCGATCTTGCCGGTGGACTTGCCGAAGCCGCGCGCGGACCAGGTCAGGACCGCATAGCCGTCGCGCGCGAGGCGCTCGGCCTGCTCCCGTACATCGTTCTTGCTGCCGCCGAAGCCATGGCCGATGAGGACGGCGGGCCGCTTCTCGCTCTTGTCGCCCGCCGTGAAGTACGAGGTGTCGATCCGCGCCCCGTTCGTGGCGATCACCCGGTCGCTGCGGTGCACGGCCGGGTCGTCGTCGGCGGCCACGGCCGTCCACGTGCCGGCGCCCACGAGCACCGCGAGCGCGGCGCCCGCGGCGGCGAGCCGGCGGGGGCGTGACCACGCGCGGGCACGCGTGAGCCGGGGCAGTCGAAGATCCATGCCTACGAGCGTAAGCGGCCTGTGTGACAACCGCGGCCCCCGCCGGACGGAATCGGATGGCCTCCCCGGGACGTAGACGGCGTGGCCGGTGTACCGCAGACGCAGTACGTGGCCGTCCATCGGAAACAGGCCGCGTAAAGCGCACCTTACTCAGGGCATTACGGACAATCCGGAATGGGAGCGGTACCACTTCTGATGGACCGTCAAAAGCTGCCTTGGGCACCTTTCACATGTCATTGACATCTCAGGCACCTGGCGCCCTAATGCGGTCACCGCACCGAGCCGCACCACAGCACCCGTTGCGCATGATGCGCAACGACAAACGAACAGGACAGACGAACACAGAGAACCGGCCACCCTTTCCCGCGCCAACAGGTCAAGGGTGGCCGGTCTGTCGGCACAGGAGTGCCGGTCCCAATGTAGGCGCATCACCCCGCGGACCGACACCTCCTGTGATCGCGTACGGCCTCAACTCCCGTACGCGTAACTGGATATCTCGATCCAAGGGGGCACCAAATAGTGAGAACCACCCGTAGACGAAGTCTGGCCTGCGTGGGAGCGCTGGCCCTGGCCGTGGGGGCGGGAGTCGTCGGGCTCGCGGCCCCGGCGAGCGCCGTGACGGGCACCGCGACGGCGTCGATGCACTGCACGCTGCCGGCGGGCTCCCCGGCGCCCAACCCGCGGGACATGAACTCCACGTACACCGTGGAGGTGCCGGACGAGGTGCAGCCCGGCGATGTGATCCCGGCCGGTGCGATCAAGGTGACGCCCTCGGCGACCGGTGTGACGGTGCCGCTCGCGCTCACCCTGACGATGACACCCTCGGTCACGTTCGAACTGGACAACGCGGGGATCGCGGACGGCACCACCGTCACGGTCACCGGTGACGTCCAGGCCTCGCAGGACGTCCCGGCGAACGGCGAGCCGGTGATCGAGCCCTGGACGAACAACGCCCCGGTCACCGTCCCGGCGAGCGCGACGCCCGGTGCGATCGACTGGCTGGTCCACTCGTCCAAGACGATCACCACCATCACCAACCCGCCGCTCGGCAACCAGGAGACGGTCTGCACGGCGAACGCCCCGATGGTCAAGGTCGTGACGAACCAGATCCCCGTCCCGACCGTCCCCACCACGACCAAGCTGACCCCGAACAACGGCGGTCCCGGCACGGCCGTCACGGCGACGGGTGTCAACTTCGCGCCCGGTCCGGTGACCTGCACCGCCTCGCTGGCCGGCGTCGACACGGACACCGGTACGGGCACAGCGGACGCCGCGGGCAACGCGACCTGTGCGCTGACCGTGACCACCAAGGCGGACAGCATCCGCATCGGTGACACTCCGGGCAAGGCCTTCGTCTGGGTCACCCCCATCGAAGGCGTGCCGCACCCCGTCGACATCGAGGTGCTGCCCGGCGCCCTGGCGATCGGTCCCGCGGGCGGTCTGCCGACCCTCGACATGGGCTCGATCACCATCAACGGAAAGTCCCAGACGGTGACCGGCACGTTCAACGCGGCCGCCGTGCAGGACTTCCGCGGTGGCAGCCTCGGCTGGGACGTGACCGTCACGAGGACCCCGTTCCTCAACACGGACACGGGCCACGCGATGAACACCGCGGCGCTGACCATCGCGCCGACCTGCACCGTGACCAACCCGGACAGCCCGAGCGCCTGCGCGGTCGGTGCAGCCGGGGCGATCACGGACACGCCCAAGCAGGTCGCCTCCCAGGCGCCCGGTGGTGAGGAGCTCACCGGTGGCGAGTTCGCGGTCGGCGGCGGAGCCTCGCTGAAGCTCCCGCCGTTCATGTTCGCGGACGCCTACCAGTCGGTCGTCACGTTCTCGATGGCGTAACCGACGGCACAACGGTGCAGGGTGCGCCCCGGCTCGCTGGTCTCAGGGCGCACCCTGCACCACCTTCCGTCCGCCCCCTCGTACCGCACGCTTGGAGCAGGCATGCCCAGACCGTACGCGTTGATCGTGGCCGCAGTCGCCGGCCTGCTCCTGGTCCTGAGCGGGCCGCCGCCCGCCGCGCAGGCCGCGGACAACGGCACCTGGGCGGTGTTCCCGACCCCGCCCGAGGGCAGCGACAAGCGCAGCCGTGAGTACTTCGCGCACTCCGCGGACCCCGGCGGTGTGATCGAGGACAGCGTGACCATCGCGAACACCTCGGAGAAGGACCTCACCTTCCGGGTCTTCGCGACCGACGCGATGAACACCCCGCAGGGCGGCGCGTTCGCGCTGCTGCCCGTGGAGCGCGAGCCGAAGGACGTCGGCACGTGGATCGAACTCGGTGCCAAGGACAGGGCACGCGACGCGACGATCACGGTCGGCGCGAAACAGCGGGTGGACATCCCGTTCCGTCTGAAGGTCCCCGCGAACGCCTCGCCCGGTGACCACGTCGGCGGCATCGTGGCGCTCAACACCAAGGTGGAGTCCGTCCGCAAGAAGGACAAGGTCCAGGTGGGCGTGCAGCGTTCGGTGGGCGCGCGGATGTATCTGCGCGTCAACGGGCCCGCGGCACCGGACCTGGCCGTCGAGTCCGTGACCGTCGGCCGCAGCGCGCCGCTGCTCCCGTGGACCGCCGACGCCAAGGCCACGGTCCGTTACGTCCTGGTCAACCGCGGCAACGTCCGGCTGCGCCCGACCGTCCAGCTCTCCGCCGAGGGCCTCTTCGGACGCGACGTCCTCACTCAGCGACCCCGCGCACTGAAGCTCGAACTGCTCCCCGGGCAGCGCGTCGAGTTCACCGAACGCTGGGCGGACGCGCCCCAGTTGGACTGGGTGGACCTGAAGGTGACGGCGGGCGCATTCGACGAACCGAAGGTGGCGCGCACGACCGCCGAGACCTCCTTCGTCGCCGTCCCCTGGCAGGCGCTCCTCGGCCTCGTCGGCCTGCTCCTGCTCGTGTGGGGCGGGCGCCGCATCCGCCGCAGAGGCGGGCTGCGCGCCATGGTGCGCCGGATCCGGCGGCGTAAATCCGCTGCGTCCTCAGCGGACTCCCGTGATACCGATGAGGAATGGACATCCGCCGCGCCATCGACCCTGACCAGGTGAGGGCCGCCGCCCACCTCTTCGACGGACCGCCGCGCGAGGACGCCACCCGGAGCTTCCTCGCGGCCGCCGGCCACCACATGTTCCTCGCGTACGAGGACGGCGGGCCGGTCGGCTTCATCACCGGCATCGAGATCCACCACCCCGACAAGGGGGTGGAGATGTGCCTGTACGAACTGGGCGTGGACGCCCCGTACCGCCGCCGGGGCATCGCGACGGCCCTCATCGCCGAACTGGCCGCGCTGGCCCGGGAGTCGGGCTGTTACGACATGTGGGTCCCGGTCGACACGGACAACGAGGGTGCGCTGGCCACCTACCGGGCGACCGGGGCGAAGGACGACGGGGTGTGCGCGGTGCTGCTGTGGGAGTTCGGCCGGTAGGCGCGGGGCCGCTCGCCGCGGACGGCATCCGGCTCAGAACGTACGCAGCAGCAGCATCCCGCCGAGCGCGAGCATCGTCACCGCGACCACTCCGTCGAGCACCCGCCACGCGGTGGGCCGGGCCAGCACTCCGCTGAGCAGCTTCGCCCCGTAGCCGAGCGCCGTGAACCACACGAGGCTGCCCAGCATCGCGCCGATCCCGAACACCCAGCGCAGATCGCCGCGCTGCGCGGAGACCGAGCCGAGGAGCAGCACCGTGTCCAGGTAGACGTGCGGGTTGAGCCAGGTCAGCGCCAGACAGGTGAGCACCGCGGCCCGCACGGACCGGGTACCGGCCCCCTTCGTCTGCAGTCCCTCCCCCTCGGCCGCCGGACGCAGCACGCGACGCCCTGCCATGGCCCCGTACGCGAGCAGGAACGCGCCTCCCGCGAGGCCGACCACCGTCATCGCCGCGGGCCAAGCGGTGACCACGGCGCCCAGTCCCGCCACGCCGAGCGCGATCAGGACGGCGTCGGAGGCGGCGCAGATCGCCACGACCGGGAGCACGGCCTGGCCGCGTACGCCCTGGCGCAGCACGAAGGCGTTCTGTGCGCCGATGGCGACGATCAGGGAGAGGCCGGTACCGAAGCCCGCGGCGACGGCCGGAAGGAGTCCACTGCTGTTCATGGCTTCGACGCTAGGGGTCTTGACGTCATCAGTACAGCTACAGTTTCTTAGGTACCTTCAGCGATGCTAATGATCGCGTGTGGCCGGCGAGGGAACGGAAGCGTCCATGGAACTGCCCCACGACCTGGTCCGCACCCTTCTCGCCGCCGTCGACGAGGGCACCTTCGACGCCGCCGCCGCGTCCCTGCATCTGACCCCGTCCGCCGTGAGCCAGCGCATCAAGGCGCTCGAACAGCGCACCGGACGCGTCCTGTTGATGCGTACGAAGCCGATCCGGCCCACCGAGTCGGGCGAGGTGGTGGTGCGTTTCGCCCGGCAGCTCGCCGCCCTCGAACAGGCCGCGCAACTGGACCTCGGGCTCGCCGACGACACCGAGGCCGACGGCCCGCGGGCGGCGGCCCGGCTGACCGTCGTGGTGAACGCCGACTCGCTCGCCACCTGGTTCCTGACCGCCCTGACCCGGGTGCCGCAGGACCCGCCGGTCTGCTTCGAGCTGCTGCGCGAGGACGAGGGCCACTCGGCGACACTGCTGCGCGAGGGCCGCGTGATGGCGGCCGTGACCTCCTCGGCGGAACCCGTGGCGGGCTGCACGGTGCGGCCGCTCGGGCTCGCGCGCTATCTGCCGGTCGCCACACCTGAGTTCGTACGGCGGTGGCTGAGCCCGGGCCCGCCGAGCCGCCGGCTGCCGCATGCGCCGGTCGTCGTGTACGACCGGCGCGACGAGCTCCAGGACCGCTTCGTGCGCACCCTGACGCGGGGCCGCACGGGCGCGGGACCGCTGCGGCACCATGTCCCCACCTCCGAGGGCTTCCGCGACGCGGTCGCCGCGGGTCTCGGCTGGGGTCTGGTCCCGGACATGCAGGCGGCGCCGCTGCTCGATGCGGGAACGCTCGTCGAACTGGTGCCGGGCAAGCATCTCGACGTACCCCTGTACTGGCAGCAGTGGAAGCTGGACACCCCGTCCCTCGCCGCCGTGGCCGAGGCGGTCGCGGCGGCATCGCGGGAGCTGCTGCACAGCCGCGGTGGAGGCGGCCGCGGCTGAGCTTCCCGCGGCAGCGACGCCGCAGTTACGTTGCAGGCCCCTCTCCCGACCCGACCCGCTCGGCCCATTCCGCCGCCGCCCCCGCGGGCAGCCGTCCGTGGACCACCTCCACGCGGTGCACGATGCGTGGCGCCGAGATCCCCGTCGCGGCCACTCCGTCGAGCCGGGCGACCAGCGCTTCGGGCAGCAGCGCGAGGCCGTGCCCGGCGGCGATCAGCGCGCCGAGCGTGAGCACGTCCGTGCCCTCGTAGGTCATCCGGGCCCGGAATCCGTCGGAGCCCGCCGCCACCCGCAGGCGGGACAGTTCCACGCCCGTGTCGGGGGCATCGATCCAGTGCGCCTCGGCCAGGTCGGCGAGGCGCACCGAGCGGCGGCGGGCCAAGGGGTGGCCGAGCGGCAGGGCGACGGCGAGCGGGCCCTCGGTCACCCGCCGCGTGGTGAGCGGGCCCAGGTCCGCGAGCGCGAGGGGGTCGCTCGGGGCGGCCGCCCCGTCCACCAGCGCGAGGTCGACGTCCCCCGCGGTCACGGCCCGCAGCGCCTCCTTCCGGCCGAGCACCCTGAGCCGCGGAGCCCGTCCGGGCAACGGCACGGAGAGCAGCGCCGGGCGCGCGAGCGGCGTGCAGGCGAGCGAAATCCCTTGCGCGGGCGCCTCGTTGAGGCGGGCCAGGTCGGCGCGGGCGGCGTCGAGGCGCAGCAGCAGCGGGCGGGCGTGCTCCATCAGCCGGGCCCCGGCCGCGGTCGGCGCGACGGGCCTGCGGGTGAGCAGCGGGGCGCCGAGGTCGGCTTCCAGGGCGGCGATGTGCTGCGAGACGGCCGACTGCGTATAGCCGAGCGAGCCCGCCGCGGCCGAGAAGGAGGCCTCGTCGACGACGGCCACGAAGGTGCGCAGGAGATGAGGGTCCACGGCGACCAGTGTGCATCACGATCGCTGATGCACTCTCCAGTAATCATCGTTGGACCTGATGCACAGGGCCGGTCCAGGATGACGCCATGACCACGACTCACGAGAACACCCGGGCCCGTATCGCCCTCGTCGCCGACCGCTCCCCCAACGTCCGCTCGCACACCCGGATCTCGGGGATCCTCGCCGCGCTGCGCGAGCGCGATCACCTCGATCTGGAGGCGTACTGGATCCCGACCGAGGAGGCGGCCGCCGAGGGTGTGGAGGGTTTCGACGGAATCTGGGTGCTGCCCGGCAGCCCCTACCGCAGCGAGGCGGGCGCGGTACGGGCCGTGCGCACGGCGCGCGAGCAGGGCATCCCGTTCCTCGGCACCTGCGGCGGATTCCAGCACACGCTCCTGGAGTTCGCGCGCGACGTCTGCGGCCTGCCGGACATGGCGCACGCCGAGAACGACCCCGAGGCGCGGGAGCATCTGATCGTGCCGCTCGCCTGCTCCCTGGTCGGGCACGAGGGCGCGATCCACGTGCGGCCGGGCACGCTGCTCCAGGAACTCCTGGGCGCCGAGACCTCGTTCGAGCGCTACCACTGCTCGTACGCCCTGCGCGAGGAGTACGTGGACACGCTGACGGCCCACGGTCTGCGTTTCAGCGGTACGGACGAGGCGGGCGACGTCCGGGTCGTCGAGCTTCCGGACCACCCGTTCTTCCTGGCCTCGCTGTTCCAGCCGGAACTGGCGGGCGACGGCACCCGCGCGCACCCGGTGATCCAGGGCTTCGCCGCGGCGGCGGTGAGGGCCGCCGCCGCGACGAAGAGCCTGGTGTGACCGAAGGCGTCAACCGGACGCGTCAGTGGTTCCTGGGGAAGCCCAGGTCCACGCCGGACGGCGCCTCGGACGGGTCCGGCCAGCGGGTCGTGACGACCTTGCCGCGGGTGTAGAAGTGCGTGCCGTCGTTGCCGTAGATGTGGTGGTCGCCGAAGAGCGAGTCCTTCCAGCCGCCGAAGCTGTGGTAGCCGACGGGCACCGGGATCGGCACGTTGACGCCGACCATGCCGGCCTCGACCTCCAGCTGGAAGCGGCGGGCCGCGCCGCCGTCCCGGGTGAAGATCGCGGTGCCGTTGCCGAACGGCGAGGCGTTGATGAGGGCCAGGCCCTCCTCGTACGTCTCGGCGCGCAGCACGCAGAGCACCGGGCCGAAGATCTCGTCCTTGTACGCGTCGGCGGTGACCGGGACACGGTCGAGGAGCGAGAGGCCGATCCAGTGGCCGTTCTCGTGGCCCTCGACCGTGTAGCCGGTGCCGTCGAGGACGACTTCGCTGCCCTGCGCCTCGGCGCCGTGCACGTACGAGGCGACCTTGTCGCGGTGGGCGGCGGTGATGAGCGGGCCCATCTCGGACGTCGGGTCGTCGCCCGGGCCGATCTTGATCTTCTCGGCGCGCTCGCGGATCTTCGCGACCAGCTCGTCACCGGTCGAACCGACCGCGACGACCGCGGAGATCGCCATGCAGCGCTCGCCCGCCGAGCCGTAGGCGGCCGAGACGGCGGCGTCGGCGGCCGCGTCGAGGTCGGCGTCGGGCAGCACCAGCATGTGGTTCTTGGCGCCGCCGAGCGCCTGGACGCGCTTGCCGTTCGCGGAGGCGGTGGTGTGGATGTAGCGGGCGATCGGGGTCGAGCCGACGAAGGAGACGGCGGCGACGTCCGGGTGCTCCAGGAGGCGGTCGACGGCGACCTTGTCACCGTGCACGACGTTGAAGACACCGTCGGGCAGCCCGGCCTCGGCGAGCAGCTCGGCGATCTTCAGCGACGCGGACGGGTCCTTCTCCGAAGGCTTCAGCACGAAGGTGTTGCCGCAGGCGATGGCCAGCGGGAACATCCACATCGGCACCATGGCCGGGAAGTTGAACGGCGTGATGCCCGCGACCACCCCGAGCGGCTGGCGGATCGAGGCGACGTCCACACGGCTCGACACCGACGTGGACAGCTCGCCCTTGAGCTGGACCGTGATGCCGCACGCGAGGTCCACGATCTCCAGACCGCGGGCGACCTCGCCGAGCGCGTCCGAGTGCACCTTGCCGTGCTCGGCGGTGATCAGCTCGGCGATCGCGTCACGGTTGGCGTCGAGCAGCGCACGGAACTTGAACAGGATCGTGGTGCGCTGGGCGAGCGAGGACAGGCCCCACGTCTGCCAGGCCTCCTTGGCCGCGGCGACGGCCGCGTCCACCTCCTCCACGGAGGCGAAGTCGACCTGCGTGGTCACGGCGCCGGTCGCCGGGTCGGTGACCGGCCCGGAGCGGCCCGAGGCACCCTCGACGGTCTTGCCACCGATCCAGTGGTGCACGGTCTTCGTCATGGCGTACTCCTCGAACTCCTGCTGGTTGTCACAGATGGGGCCGGGCGCCGGTCAGAGATGCCGGCGACGGGCCTGCACCCGCCGCTCGTAGGTCCTGCGCGCCTCCACCGCCGCCTTACGGCTCGCGGTCTCGGCCACGGGAACATCCCACCACGCCTGCCCGGACGGCACGCCCGACACAGTGTCTGCGGATCCGGTCTCCACATAGACACATGTGGGCACATCGGCGGCGCGCGCCTCGCGCAGCGTTTCCCGCAGCTCACGCACGGTCCCCGCGCGCAGCACGCGCATCCCGAGGCTCTCCGCGTTCGCCCCGAGATCCACCGGCAGCGGCTCCCCGGTGTACGAGCCGTCCGCGGCCCGCATCCGGTACGCGGTCGCGAAGCGCTCGGCGCCGACGGACTCGGAGAGGCCGCCGATGGACGCGTACCCGTGGTTCTGCAGGATCACGACCTTGATCGCGATGCCCTCCTGCACGGCGGTGACCAGTTCGGTCGGGTTCATCAGATACGTGCCGTCCCCGACGAGCGCCCAGACCTCCCGCCCGGGTTCGGCGAGCTTGACGCCGATGGCGGCGGGGATCTCGTAGCCCATGCAGGAGTAGCCGTACTCGACGTGGTACTGGTCGCGTCCTCGCGTACGCCACAGCTTGTGGAGGTCGCCGGGGAGGGAGCCGGCGGCGTTGATGAGGACGTCGCGGTCCTCGGCCAGCTCGTCGAGGGCGCCGAGGAGCTGGATCTGGGTGGGGCGGGCCTCGGGGTCGGGCGCGGCGTAGGCGCCGGTGACCTGGGACTCCCAGTCCGCTTTGGCCTCGGTGTACTCGGCCTCGTACGTCGCGGGGACGCGGTAGGCGGGCGTCACCACCGTGTCGATGGTGTGCTCGCGCAACAGGCGGCGCAGCTGCGCCATCCCCGTGTGCGCGTCCCCGACCAGCGACACCGCCCCCATCTTGTGGGAATCGAACCCGGCGATGTTCAGGTTCACGAAGCGGACGTCCGGGTTGTCGAAGAGACTCCCGGAGGCCGTCGTGAAGTCCGTGTAGCGGGTGCCGATCCCGAGCACCAAGTCGGCGGTACGCGCGAGAGCGTTGGCCGTGAGCGTCCCGGTATGCCCGATCCCGCCGACGTCCGCGGGGTGGTCGTGACGCAGCGAGCCCTTGCCCGCCTGGGTGGAGGCAACCGGGATCCCGGTGCTCTCGGCGAGCACCTGCAATGTGTACTCGGCGCCTGCGTGCCGCACACCGCCGCCCGCGATGATGAGCGGACGGCGTGAGGCGCGGATCAGCTCAAGCGCCTCGTACAGATCCCGGTCGTGCACCTCGGGCCGCGCGACCCGCCACACCCGCTCCCGGAAGAACTCCTCCGGCCACTCCCACGCCTCCGCCTGCACATCCTGCGGAAGCGCCAGCGTCACCGCCCCGGTGTCCACCGGGTCCGCGAGCACCCGCATCGCGCTCAGCGCCGCCGGGATCAGGGCCTCGGGGCGCGTCACGCGGTCGAAGTACTTCGAGACGGGCCGCAGACAGTCGTTCACCGACACATCGCCCGCGTACGGGACTTCGAGCTGCTGCAGTACGGGGTCGGCGGGCCGCGCGGCGAACACGTCACCGGGCAGGAGCAGCACGGGCAGGTGGTTGATCGTGGCGAGCGCGGCGCCCGTGACCAGGTTGGTGGCGCCCGGGCCGATCGAGGTGGTCACGGCGTGCGTGGACAGGCGCCGCGAGTGGCGCGCGTAGCCGACGGCCGCGTGCACCATCGCCTGTTCGTTGCGCCCCTGGTGGAAGGGCATCTCGTCGCCGTACTCGACGAGCGCCTGCCCGAGTCCGGCCACGTTGCCGTGCCCGAAGATCCCCCAGGTCGCGGTGATCAGCCGCTGCCGGATGCCGTTGCGTTCGGTGTACTGCTGCGCCAGGAAGCGGACGAGGGCCTGCGCCACGGTGAGCCTCATCGGTAACCCTCCGAGAAGTCGGGGTGGAACCGGATCCGCCACTCACGGCCCGCCCCCGGACCGGCCATCACGTTCAGGTAGTACATGTCGTGCCCGGGCTGGGCGACCGAGGGCCCGTGCCAGCCGTCGGGCACCAGGACCGCGTCGCGCGTACGGACTTCGGCGAGCACGTCCGTACCGCCCTCGCGCGACGGGCTGACCCGCTGGTAGCCGAGGCCTTCGGGGCCGCCGTCGATCTCGAAGTAGTAGATCTCCTCCAACTCGCTTTCCTCGCCCGGCACTTGTTCGTCGTGTTTGTGCGGCGGATACGAGGACCAGTTGCCGCCGGGGGTGAGGACCTCGACGGCGATCAGACGGTCGCAGGCGAAGGCGTCGGCGGCGGCGAAGCCCCGCACCTGGCGGGCGCACCGCCCGCTGCCGCGCGCTTCGAGCGGAACCTCCGCCGCGGGGCCGTAGCGAGCCGGGAGTCTCCGCTCGCATTTCGCTCCTGCCAAAGCGAACCGGCCTCCCACGGCGGAGGCGATCTGGGCGTGGGCGTCACGCGGCACGTACGCGAAGTCGGTGGCCCCCGCGTAGACGTTCTTGCGTCCTTCGAGCTCGAAGAGCTCGCCGTCCACGACGGCCGTGCAGCCACCGGTGAGCGGCAGGACGATCCACTCGCTGTCACCGGCGGCGAGGGTGTGCGAGCCGCCCGGCGGCAGGTCGATCACCCGAAGCGACGCGTACGTCCAGCCCGCCCGCGCCGGATCGATGTCCAGGGCGTACGGGCCGTGCGCCGTCTCACCGGCGGGTACATGCATCGCCACTCCTACAGCAGACCGACGGCGGTCCGTACGGCCGCCGTCACATCATCATCGGGCGGATAGAGCAAGGAGCGGCCCACGACAAGCCCTTGCACGGTGGGCAGTTGCAGCGCGCCCCGCCATTTCTCGTACGCGGCGTCCTGATCGCCGCGCGTGTCCCCGCCGAGGATCACCGAAGGGAGCGTCGAGGCGGCCATGACACGCTCCATGTCGTCGGGGTTCTCCGTGACGGGCACCTTCAGCCAGGTGTACGCGGAGGTGCCGGCGAGCCCGGAGGCGATGGCGATCGAGGTGGTGACGGCCTCGGCGGACAGGTCGTTGCGCAGCCGTCCGTCGGTGCGGCGGGACACGAACGGCTCGACGAACACGGGGAGTTGATGCCCCGCCATCTCGTCGATCGCGCGGGCGCTGGAGTGCAGGGTGGCGAGCGAGCCCGGGTCGTCGTAGTCGATGCGAAGGAGCAGCTTGCCGCCGTCGAGGCCGGAGCGTACGAGGTCGGCAGGGCGGTAGCCGGTGAAGCGGTCGTCCAGTTCGAAGGCGGAGCCCGCGAGGCCGCCGCGGTTCATGGAGCCGAGCGCGACCTTGCCGTCGAGGGCGCCGAGCAGGAGCAGGTCGTCGAGGATGTCGGCGGTGGCGAGGACCCCGTCCACGCCCGGCTGTTCGAGAGCGAGGCAGAGCCGCTCCAGGAGGTCGAGCCGGTTGGCCATGGCGAGCCGGCGGTCGCCGACAGCGAGGGCGCCGCGGGCGGGATGGTCGGCGGCGATGATCAGCAGCCGGCCGCTCGGGCCGATCAGCGGCCTGCGGGAGCGGCGCGCGGCCGCCTCCGCCACGGCCTCGGGCCGGATGGCCCGGGTGCGCGCGAGCGCGGCGGGGCTGATCACGGGGACGCTCACACCCGGCCGCCTTCCAGGACGGCCTCGACCTCGTGCGCGTACGGCATGGCGGCCGAGCACGCGAGCCGTGAGGCGACGATCGCGCCCGCCGCATTGGCGTACCGCATGATGCGCTCCAGGTCCCAGCCCGCCAGGAGGCCGTGGCAGAGCGCCCCGCCGAAGCCGTCCCCGGCCCCCAGGCCGTTGACCACCTCGACCGGGACGGGCGGCACCTCGGCGCGCTCCCCCTTGCTGTTCACGGCGAGCACCCCCTTGGGGCCCTGCTTGACGACAGCGAGTTCCACCCCGTACGAGAGCAACTCCCGGGCGGCGGCCAGGGGTTCCCGTACACCTGTGGCGATCTCGCACTCGTCGAGGTTGCCGACGGCGACCGTGGCCCGGCGCAGGGCCTGCTCGTAGTACGGGCGCGGCTCCTCGGTCCAGAACATGGGGCGCCAGTCCAGGTCGAAGACCGTGAGCCCGGCGCGGGCTCGTTCGGTGAGCGCGGTGAGGGTCGCGTCGCGGCTGGGCTGCTCGCTCAGACCGGTGCCCGTCATCCAGAAGACGCGGGCGGCGCGCACCGCTTCGAGGTCCAGCTCATCCGGGTGGATCACCAGGTCGGGCGCCTTGGGCTGCCGGTAGAAGTAGAGGGGGAAGTCGTCGGGCGGGAAGATCTCGCAGAAGGTCACGGGGGTCGGCAGGCCCGCGACCGGGGTCACCCAGCGGTCGTCGACGCCGAACTCCCGCAGCGCCTGGCGGAGATACGTGCCGAACGCGTCCGCGCCCGTCCGGGTGATCACCGCGGTGCGCCGCCCCAGGCGCGCGGCCGCGACGGCCACGTTCGACGGGCTGCCGCCGAGGAACTTCCCGAAGGTCTCCACGTCGGCGAGCGGCACTCCCGACTGCAGGGGATAGAGGTCGACGCCGATCCGGCCCATGGTGAGCACGTCGAACGGATCCCGCCGTTCGGACTGACCCTGCGGTTCGGACACCGGCCACACCCTTTCGGTTTCGCCCCGGTCCAAGTCGTACCGCCGACCCCAGGTCTAATGCCGCACGCCCCGCACTGTCAACGGATTGTCCTTACATTCGGACCACGCCCGTCAGGCTCCTTGACACCCTTCTCGCACCGCCGGAAAGCTGGCGTAATGACGCCGGCGCCTGGCCTTTCCCGCATCCGAATCGGCTCCGCCCCCGACTCGTGGGGCGTGTGGTTCCCCGACGATCCGCGGCAGGTGCCCTGGCGTCAGTTCCTCGACGAGGTCAGCGCGTCGGGGTACGAGTGGATCGAGCTGGGACCGTACGGCTATCTGCCCACCGATCCGGACGTGCTGCGTGCGGAGACCGAGCGGCGTGGTCTGAAGGTCTCGGCGGGCACCGTCTTCACCGGCCTGCACCACGGCCCATCCGTGTGGGACTCCACCTGGGAGCAGGTCTCCCGGGTCGCGGCGCTCGCGCGGTCGCAGGGCGCGGGCCATCTCGTCGTGATCCCGTCCTTCTGGCGGGACGACAAGACGGGCGCGGTCCTGGAGGAGCGCGAGCTGACGGCGGAACAATGGCGTGAACTGGCCCGTGGATACGAGCGGTTGGCGCGCGAGGTCCGGGACACGTACGGGCTGCGGATCGTGGTCCACCCGCACGCGGACACCCACATCGACACCGAGGAGCACGTCACCCGCTTCCTCGACGCGACGGACTCCGGCCTCGTGTCGCTCTGCCTCGACACCGGGCACTACGCGTACTGCGGCGGCGACACCGTCAAGCTGATCGAGACGTACGGTTCCCGGATCGGCTATCTGCATCTCAAGCAGGTCGACCCGGCCGTGCTCGCGGCCGTGCACGCGGAGGACCTGCCATTCGGGCCCGCGGTCGGCCGCGGCGTGATGTGCGAGCCGCCGGCCGGAGTTCCGGCGCTGCCCCCTGTTCTGACGGCCGCTCAGGCACTGGGCATCGAACTGTTCGCGATCGTCGAGCAGGACATGTACCCGTGCGAGCCGGACCGTCCCCTGCCCGTCGCGCGCCGCACCCGCGCCTATCTGCGCTCCTGTGGGGCGTGACGACCTGGGAGGACCGAGGTGCGGACCAAGGCCGGCAGGACCCAGAGGTGCCCCGACGGCACCTGGGAGCGTGCGCTCGGCGTGCCGCATCCGCGGCTGCGGCCGGGCATCCTCGCGTACCGCGGCTTCCGCTTCGCCCTGGACGGGCCGCGGCGCCGGCTGGAGACGCCCGTCCCGGCCGTCACGCTGCTGCTCGGCTTCGACCGGCCGCTGCGGGTGCACCACGCGCGACGGCCGACGGTCACGCGGGTGTGCGCCGTGTCGGGGCTCGCGACGACGCCGGTGGTCGGTGAGCACGACGGGCGGCTCTCCGGCATCGAGGTCCTGATCGCCCCCTGGGCGGCGTTCACGCTGTTCGGCGTCGACCAGCACGAACTCGCCGACCAGGTCGCCGATCCGGTGGACGCGCTGTCGGTCGTACGGGGCGGCTGGTGCTCCGTGACCGCGCTGGCGGACGCGCTGGGCGCGCTGCCCACGTGGTCCTCGCGCTTCGCGCTGCTCGACGAGGTCTTCACGTACTGGTACGAGACCGGCACGCCCTGCTCGGCGCGGACGGTCGCCGCCTGGGACGAGCTGGTCCGTACGTCCGGGGCCGTCCCGGTGGCGGTGCTCGCCGAGCAGGTCGGCTGGAGCGTACGGCAGTTGGAGATGCGCTTCCGTGAGCAGATCGGGCTCGGGCCCAAGGCGGTGGCGCGGGTGCTGCGGCTGCAGCGGGCGCGCCGGATGCTGGCCGCGGGGCGCAGCCAGGCGGAGACGGCGGCGGCCTGCGGGTTCTACGACCAGTCGCATCTCAGCGGGGAGTTCCGGGCGATGACGGGGTGCACGCCCGGCGAGTTCACGGCGGCCCGGCGGCTGCCCGCCGCGCCGGCGGCCGGACCGCCGGACCCGGACCGGCTGCAGGGCGAGGCCACGAGCCTGCTCCTGTCACCGGACGGAACCGCGCCTTTCTCCAAGACCGCCCCCACGCGCTGAGGCAAGGTGGGCGGGTCGACCTGCCGACGGGGGAACGGGGGCCGACAGGGCCGGGCTCCCGTGCAGTGAGCCCGGCCCTTTGTCGTCCCCGATCACCGGCAAACCAGGGCAAAACTCTGCGGTTTTGTTGCAAACGTCCCCCTTGCGTCACAGACGTCTCACTCACGCGGGTTTCCCGTCACGCCCCGTCAACAGCCCCACCCCTCCCGTCGCTGTGCGTCGTTCACGGGGCAAAGGCTGGGTGATCGTCAGCAGACGTTGAGTGATCACCGTGACACGCACGCGGCTCCCCCGACGGCTCCCCCCGGGCCGCCGCCGCGCTGCGCACAGGGAGGTGCACATGACCGACCGCGAACTCTGGTCGTACAAGGACATCGCCGCACACATCCGGGTCCAGCCGGACACCGTGCGCTCGTACCGCAAGCATGGGCTGCTTCCCCCGCCGGACCACGTGGAGTCCGGCAAGCCGTACTGGTACCCCGATACCATCCGCCGCTGGGTGGCCGCGCGTCCGGGCAACCGGGGGCGCCGGGAGTGACCGGACGCGCCGGGGCCCTGCACCTCTTGTCAGGTGCAGGGCCCCGGCGTTTGCGCGGTCAGGCGTCGACGGGCACCTTCTCGCGAGGCGTGGACCCGTCCGGCGCCGGCCCGTCCGGCGCGGGTGACGACTCCCCTTCGCTCAGACCGAACCGGTCGTGCAGCCGCCGCAGCGGCCCGGGCGCCCACCAGGTCCAGCGGCCCGTGAGCTTGAGGACGGCCGGGACCAGAAGGCTCCGTACGACCATCGCGTCCATCAGGACCGCGAGCGCGATACCGAGGCCGAGCATCTTGGTGTTGGTGACGCGGGACGTGCCGATCGCCACCATCACCAGGGCGAGGATCACCGCCGCCGCCGTGATCAGACCGCCGGTGTGCTGCAGTCCGAACTTCACCGCGTGCTCGTGCCGGCCCGTGCGGTCGTACTCCTCCTTGATCCGGGAGAGCAGGAACACCCCGTAGTCCATGGAGAGTCCGAAGGCGACACAGAACATGAGCACCGGCAGGGTCGTCTCGATGTCGCCGGTCGAGGCGAAGCCGAGCAGTCCGGACAGATGGCCCTCCTGGAAGATCCACACCATCGCGCCGAACATCGCGGTGAGACTGAGGCCGTTGAGCAGCACGGCCTGCAGCGGGATCAGGACGCTGCCGGTGAGCAGGAAGACGAGGAGCAGTGTGACCACCGCAATGATCGCGAGCGCCCACGGCAGCCGGTCGCCGATCGCGGACTTGGAGTCCTCCAGCTGAGCCGCCCGTCCCGTCACCGAGGTCTCGAACGGGGCGTCCTGAGCGCGCAGTTCATGGACGAGATGCTGCGCCTGCTCGCCGACCGCCTCCCCTTCCGGCAGCACGGTGAAGTACGCGGCGTCGCCCGAGGCGGACGGCACCGGGCCCTCGACCCGCAGCACGTCCGGCAGTCCGGCGAGCTCGGTGCGGTAGGCCCCGTACTCCTCGGGCGTGCCGCGGCCCGCGAGCACCTTGAGCGCGCCGTCGGGGCTGCCCGGGAAGCCGTCGCGGATGTGCTGCTGCACGACATGGGACTCGGCGCTCGCGGGCAGCTGCCGGTCGTCCGGGGTGCCGAACTTGACGCCCAGGAACGGCAGGCCGAGCAGCAGCAGACCCGCGGTGGTGACGAGGGCGAAGACAGGGGCGCGGCGCATCACGAGGCCGGCGGCCCTGCCCCAGGCCGCGCCCTGCTCCTTGGGCTGCGCCTGGTCCGTAGGGCGGCTACCACGATTGCGGCGCCAGAGCCTGCGCAGGTCGAGGGAGTTGACGCGGTCGCCGAGCAGCATCAGCGCCGCGGGCAGCAGGATCAGTGCGGCCGCCGCGGCGAGCAGGACGACGGCGATCCCGGCGTACGCGAACGAGCGCAGGAAGTACTGCGGGAAGAGCAGCATCGCGGCGAGCGAGACGGCGACGGTCAGCGCGGAGAACAGGACGGTCCGCCCGGCGGTCCGCAGCGTCGTCCCGACAGCCGCCCGCGCCTCGGCGCCCGCGGCGAGCTCCTCGCGGTAGCGGCGGACGATGAACAGGGCGTAGTCGATGGCGAGTCCGAGCCCGAGCGCGGTGGTGAGGTTCATCGCGAAGACGGAGACATCGGTGAACTCGGTGATCCCGCGCAGCACCGCGTTGGTGCCGAGGATCGCCACGATCCCGACGAGCAGCGGGAGCAGGGCGGCGACCGCGCTGCCGAAGACCATCACGAGCAGCACGAGGGTGATCGGCAGCGCGATCATCTCGGCCCGCAGCAGGTCCTCCTGGATGATCTCGGTCATCTCGTGCTGCACGGCCACAGGGCCGCCGATGGAGACCTCGACCGGTCCGTGGCGGCCCTTCAGGTCCGGTGCGATCCGTTCGAGGGTGGCGGCCGCGGTCTTCTCGTCGCCCTCGATCCGGGCGGAGACCAGCGCGCGCCGGCCGTCCTCGGCGCGGAGTGCGGCCCGGGCCTCCTCGGGCGCCTGCCAGTACGAGCCGACGCCGGTCACCCCGTTCTGCGCGGCCAGCTCGCCCGCGAGGCGCTTGCCCTCGGCGGCGACGGCGGGGGCGTCGACCCCGGCCTTGCCGCTGTCGACGAGGAGCAGCACGTTCGGCTCGGAGTCGGGGAATTCGCGTTCCAGGATCTCGGCCGCGGCGGTGGATTCGGCGGCCGGGTCCTCCCAGCCGCCGCTGCCCATCCGGTCCGCGACCCCGCTGCCGGCGAACACCGCGAGCGCGGTGATCACCAGGGCGACCAGGAGCGAGAGCCGGGGACGGGCGGTGACGAAGCGCGTGAAGCCGCCCGGTGCGGGCGGGCCTGCGGGTTTGGCGCCGGGCGGGTTTGCGGGTTCGGCGGGCATAGCGGTGTCCCCTTCACCGTGGTAAACCGAGGTAAACACGAGCCAGCGCTCGCATTTATTAGAATGCGAGTCACCGCTCGCATTTGTCAATCCAAAACCCGAGTCGTCGCTCGCATTTCTGTCCGGCGCAGGGCAGGCGGTCTCCGCGGCCGCCTCGCATAGGCTCGGCACCGCACGGATCAAGCAGTGGGGAGACATCGATGCCCGACCAGGAGCACCAGGCCACCGCACCCAAGCCGCGCCGCCGTCAGGCGCGCGGCGAGCGCCGGGCCGCGCAGCTTCTGGACGCGGCGGCCGTGGTGTTCAGCCGGGTCGGGTACACGGCGGCGAGCACGAACGCCATCGCACGCGAGGCGGGGGTGTCGCCGGGGACGCTCTACCAGTTCTTCCCGAACAAGGAGGCCATCGCCGTCGACCTGGGCAACCGGCTCCTGGAGCAGTGGCGCGAGTCGTACGGCCAGGCCCTGTCGGCCGCGAACCTCGAACTGCCGCTGGCCGAGATGGTGGACGCGGTGGTGGACCCGCTGCTCGACTTCAACGCGCAGAACCCGGCGTTCCACGTCCTGATGCACGGCCCGGACACTCCGGGCCAGGTCACCGACGCCTTCGAGGTCTTCCACTCCGTGGTGCTGCGGAGGATCGAGGAGATCCTCACCGGCTATCTGCCCGACATCCCGCCCGCCGAGGCCACCCGGGTGACCACCACGACGCTCGCCCTGTTCAAGGCCGGACTCGACCTGATCGCCGCACACCCCGACGAGCGCGAGGCCTATCAGGCGGAGCTCAAGAAGGTGCTCTTCCGCTACCTCGACCCGATGCTCTGCGAGATCCCGCCGGGACCGCCCGCCGCGGAGGCGCCCGTCGCGGAGGCGCCCGCCCAGGCCGGCTGAGTCACCACGCCTCCGCCCCCTGCCGCGGCCCCTCCGGCAGCTTCGCCCCCTCGCCCGCCCGCAGCCTCATCGCGACCAGCGGGAAGACCAGCACGGACACCATCGCGGCCCCGACCAGCGCGGCCGCCTCGCTGGTCTGCAGCAGTTCCTCCTCCAGACCGATCGTGGTGATCGCGACGACGAGCGGGAGCGCTGTGGACGCGTACACGCTGAGCGCCGTGCGGTCGCGTGTCCCCAGGTCGCGCGGGGCGAGCAGCCACACGGGCAGGCCGCGCACCACGAGGAAGAGCACCAGGAACAGGGGCAGCAGCAACAGGGCCCGGCCGCCGTCGAGGAGGGCGGCGAGGTCGAAGCTGATCCCCGTGACCACGTAGAAGAGGGGCACCAGGAAGCCGAAGCCCATCGCCTCCACCTTCGAGACGACCTCGTGCGCGCTCTCGGGCGCGGCCCGGTGCAGCACGATGCGGGTGATCACCCCGGCCGCGAAGGCGCCGAGCAGGACGTCGAGGCCGAGCCAGGTCGCGAGGCCCAGCATCAGGGCGAGCATCAGCACGACGAGCCGGACCGCGAACTGGCCGCTGCTGTGCAGGGTCTTGGCGATGACGTTGGCGAACCAGGGCTGGTGCGGCCGCATCGCCCACCAGACGGCGCCGGCGGTGAGCAGCCCGAAGAGCACCAGGATGACCGTCGACTTGCCGGGGCTGCGCCCGCTGAGCAGCACCGCCATCGCGATGATCGGCCCGAACTCGCCGCAGGCGCCGACCGCCTGCATCACGGATCCGAAGCGCGTGCGCAGATCGCCCGCGTCGCGCAGCAGCGGGATCACGGTGCCGAGCGCGGTGGAGGTGAGCGCGGTGCCGATGCAGACGGCCTTGCTGAAGCCGCCGGACGCCAGCAGCAGCCCCGCGCTCAGGCCCAGGACGAGCGCGCAGCCCCAGGCCCAGGCCGCCCGGGTCAGGGTGTCGCCGCGGATCCGGTCGAACTCGATCTCGTATCCCGCCAGGAAGATCAGCATCGCGAGGCCGAGGTGGGAGAGGCCGTCGACCAGTTCGCCGTCGGTCGCCCAGCCGAGGACGTCGGGGCCGATGACGATGCCGAGGCCGATCTCGAAGATCACGAGCGGGATGGGCAGCCAGCGGCCCACGCCGTAGGCGAGCAGGGGCGCGAGGACCGCGATGGACATGATCAGGATCAGCGTCCCGGACTGCGACATAACGGCTGTCTACCATAAACTCCGGACAAAACGCTCCCGCAGCCTGCCCCGTGCGGACCGACCGCCCTCGTCTCATACGACCGGTCAAATCCGCTGAATCCGGAGGTACTTGCCATGCCGCCCATCCCCGCGAGCGACGGTCCGGAGATCACCCCCGGCCTCTGGAAACGCTGCCTGTGGGGCGGTCTGGCCCTCTGGCTGCTGACCGCGGTCGTCACGTACTTCACCAAGAACACCACTCTGCTCCCGACCCTCATCCTGCTCGGCAGCTTCCTGGTGCCCGCGGTCTTCGTGATGTGGGCCTACGAGCGGCACGGGCGCGACATCGGCGTGGGCGTGATCCTCGGCTGCTTCGTGACCGGCGGCATCCTCGGGGTGCTCGGCGCCTCAGTGATGGAGTACTACCTGCTGCACCCCTCGCTGTGGATGTTCATCGGCGTCGGTCTGATCGAGGAGGCCGTGAAGCTCGCCGCGCTGATCTGGGTCGTACGCCGCCGCCCGCAGCTGCGCGGCATCCGCACCGGCCTGGTGCTCGGCGCGGCGGTCGGCTTCGGCTTCGCCGCGTTCGAGAGCGCGGGGTACGCGTTCAACGCCGCCGTCACCACCAAGGGCATCGACCTGCGCGCGCTTTTGGAGACGGAGCTGCTCCGCGGGATCCTCGCGCCGTTCGGACACGGGCTGTGGACGGCCATCGCGGGCGCGGTGCTCTTCGCGTTCCGCCGCCCCGACGGCCGCTTCCGCTTCGCGGGTCCCGTCATCGGCGCGTATCTCGGCGTGGCCCTGCTGCACGCGCTCTGGGACTCGATGCACGGCATCGCGATCTGGCTTGTCGCGCGGATCACCACGGGCGGTCTCGACCGCTCGCTCTTCGCCCAGGGCTATATCCCCGAGCCGACCGACCAGCAGAAACATCTCTTCACGCTGTTCTCGATCGGCGGTCTCGTCCTGATCTCCCTGATCGGCATCAAGTGGCTGCGCTCGCTCGCGCAGCGCGACAGCACTTGGAAAAGTACCCCCTAGGGGTATACGGTGGAGAGCGTGAGGGAGGCCCCGGCAGAACCGGCCTCCTCATGGGGCACTCTGGTGCCGGGCAGCAGCCCGACACGAGCGCGCCCCTCCCCGACGCACTCCCTCGACAGGAGAACGACATGACCGCCCAGACCGAGCTCCCCCAGGCCGAGACCACCGGTTCCTGCTGCGGCGGCGGCAGCTGCAGCAGCACGCCGGCCGCCGACACGCAGGACGGCATCACCACCGTCTACCAGGTCACCGGCATGACCTGCGGCCACTGCGAGGGCGCGGTCTCCAGCGAGATCTCCGAGCTGCCGGGCGTCACCTCGGTCAAGGCCGTGGCCTCCACGGGCCAGGTGACCGTGATCTCCGCCGCTCCGCTCGACGACGAGGCGGTGCGCGCGGCGGTCGACGAGGCCGGTTACGAGCTGACCGGCCGCGCCTGATCCGGCACGGCAAGCAGGGGGTGTACGGCCATCGGCCGTGCGCCCCCTTCAGCCGTTGCGCGTACGGAACCTCGTCCACGTATCCCTGGAAGTCACCCCATGCCCACCACAGCCTCCGCCGCCATAACCCCGCCGACCGCCGGGCCCGCCGAGGTCGAGCTCTCCATCGGCGGGATGACCTGTGCCTCCTGCTCCTCGCGGATCGAGCGGAAGCTCAACAAGATCGAGGGCGTCACGGCCTCGGTCAATCTCGCCACCGAGAAGGCGAAGGTCGCGTACGGGGACGAGGTCGCGGTCGACGACCTGATCGCGACCGTGGAGAAGCTCGGGTACTCGGCGCGCGAGATCGTGCCGGAGCCGGTCGCGGCCGGACCGGCCCCGACCACCGCCGAGGACCATGAGGCGGACGGGCTGCGGCAGCGGTTCACCGTCAGCGCCGTCCTCACCCTGCCGGTGATCCTGATGGCGATGGTCCCGGCGCTGCAGTTCGACAACTGGCAGTGGCTCTCGCTGACGCTCGCCGCGCCCGTCGTGGTCTGGGGCGGGCTGCCCTTCCACCGGGCCGCGTGGACGAACGCACGGCACGGCGCCGCCACCATGGACACCCTTGTCTCGGTCGGCACGCTCGCCGCCTTCGGCTGGTCGCTGTGGGCGCTGTTCCTCGGGGACGCGGGGATGCCGGGGATGCGGCACGGCTTCGACCTCTCGGTCGGCCGCGGCGACGCCTCGTCCACGATCTACCTCGAAGTGGCCGCCGGGGTCGTCACGTTCATCCTGCTCGGACGCTGGCTCGAGGCGCGCGCCAAGCGCAAGGCGGGGGCGGCGCTGCGGGCACTGCTCGAACTCGGCGCGCGCGACGCGGCGGTCCTGCGCGACGGCAAGGAAGTGCGGGTTCCGGTCGGGGCGCTGCGGGTGGGCGACCGTTTCGTCGTACGGCCCGGCGAGAAGATCGCCACGGACGGCACCGTGGTCGAGGGCGCCTCGGCGATCGACGCCTCGCTCCTGACCGGCGAGTCGGCGCCGGTGGACGTGTCGCCCGGCTCCGCGGTGACGGGCGCGACGGTCAACGCGGGCGGGCGGCTCGTCGTCGAGGCCACGCGCGTGGGCGCCGACACGCAGCTCGCACACATGGCGAAGCTGGTGGAGGACGCGCAGACCGGGAAGGCGGAGGTCCAGCGCCTCGCGGACCGGATCGCGGCGGTGTTCGTGCCCGTCGTACTGCTGATCGCGGCCGGGACGCTCGGGGCGTGGCTCGGGATGACGGGCGACGCGAGCGCGGCGTTCACGGCGGCCGTCGCGGTCCTGATCATCGCGTGCCCGTGCGCGCTGGGGCTCGCGACGCCGACCGCGCTGATGGTCGGTACGGGGCGGGGCGCCCAGCTCGGGATCCTGATCAAGGGGCCCGAGGTCCTGGAGTCGACGCGCCGGGTCGACACCGTGGTGCTCGACAAGACCGGGACCGTGACGTCGGGGCGGATGGAGCTCGTGTCGGTGACTGCGGTTTCCGGTGGGGGTGGGGCGTTCGGGGGCGGCGGAGCGTCGGCGGCCGGGGACGCGTCGTCCGTGGCCGCGGACGAGGAGCGGGCGCTGCGGTTCGCCGCGGACGAGGAGCGGGCGCTGCGGTTCGCGGCGGCCGTCGAGCACGCGTCGGAGCATCCGGTGGGGCGGGCCGTGGCCGCCGGGTACGCCGGGGAGCTGCCGGCCGTCACGGACTTCGCGGCCGAGCCCGGACTCGGGGTGCGCGGGACGGTCGAGGGGCACACGGTCCTTGTGGGGCGGGCCGCGCTGATCGAGTCGGCGGGGATCGCCGTGCCCGCCACTCTGGCCGCCGCTCAGCGCGAGGCCGCCGACCAGGGCCGTACCGCCGTGCTCGTCGCATGGGACGGGGCCGCGCGGGCCGTGCTCGCGGTGGCGGACACGGTGAAGCCGAGCAGCGCCGAGGCCGTGACCCGGCTGCGGGCGCTGGGCCTGAAGCCGGTGCTGCTCACCGGGGACAACGCGGCCGTGGCGCGGGCGGTGGCCGCCGAGGTCGGGATCCCGGCCGAGGACGTGACCGCCGAGGTGCTCCCGCAGGACAAGGTCGATGTCGTACGGCGCCTGCAGGGCGAGGGCCGTACGGTCGCGATGGTCGGCGACGGCGTGAACGACGCGGCGGCGCTCGCCACCGCCGACCTGGGCCTCGCCATGGGCACGGGCACGGACGCGGCCATCCAGGCCGGCGACCTCACGCTCGTCCGCGGCGATCTGCGCGTGGCCGCCGACGCGATCCGCCTCGCGCGGCGCACGCTGGCCACGATCAGGAGCAATCTCTTCTGGGCCTTCGGCTACAACGTCGCGGCGCTGCCGCTGGCCGCCGCGGGGCTCCTGAACCCGATGATCGCGGGGGCGGCGATGGCCTTCTCCTCGGTCTTCGTGGTCACGAACAGCCTGCGGTTGCGGCGCTTTTCCTGAGCGGGCGGGGCGGGGCGGCACTCCGACCGGACCTCGGCCCGAGCTGGGGCTTCACATACTCACCACAACTCCCTTACGCTATGGATCGATTCGGCACATCAGGTTCGGACGTGCCGGTTCGGGACATTGCCGAGAGACGTAGATCACATCGAATCCAACGTAACCATTCGGAGGGCTCGTAGGTCTAAGAGGCGATGGCAGGAACGTCTTGGGGGGCGTTTCGGTCATCAGGGGATGTCTTGGGGGACGTTCCCAGTCCGCGTTGGCCGGGACACGTGCACGGAGAGCTTTGAGCGGCCCTCCCGCGTTACGCGTCCCGGCGGACCGCAGCACCAAAAGGCTTCAGCGCTCCACAGACGCCCGGCCGGATCCCGTGGGGGGAATCCGCACCGGGGCTAGGAAGGCGCCTCACCAGCCGGCCCGTGGGGGGACTGGCGGGTGAGGCGCTTTTCCCTTTGAGCCCCGGAAACGACTGAGCCGAACCCCGGAAACGACCGAGCCGCGCAGCCCCCGTACCAACGGGAACCACGCGGCTCGAAGTCAACGTTCAGGTGAGCCCTGAAAAACCTCAGCGCGCCTCGACGGGGACGAAGTCCCGCTCGACGACACCGGTGTAGATCTGGCGCGGGCGGCCGATGCGCGAACCCGGCTCCTTGATCATCTCGTGCCACTGGGCGATCCAGCCCGGCAGACGGCCGAGGGCGAAGAGCACGGTGAACATCTCGGTCGGGAAGCCCATCGCGCGGTAGATGAGGCCCGTGTAGAAGTCCACGTTGGGGTAGAGCTTGCGCTCGACGAAGTAGTCGTCGGACAGCGCGTGCTCCTCCAGCTTGAGGGCGATGTCGAGCAGCTCGTCCGACTTGCCGAGGGCGGAGAGAACGTCGTGCGCGGCGGCCTTGATGATCTTGGCGCGCGGGTCGAAGTTCTTGTACACCCGGTGGCCGAAGCCCATCAGGCGGACGCCGTCCTCCTTGTCCTTCACCTTGCGGATGAAGGTGTCGACGTCGTTGCCCGAGTCGCGGATGCCCTCGAGCATCTCCAGGACGGACTGGTTGGCGCCGCCGTGCAGCGGACCCCACAGCGCGGAGATACCGGCGGAGATCGACGCGAACATGTTGGCCTGCGAGGAGCCGACCAGACGCACGGTGGAGGTCGAGCAGTTCTGCTCGTGGTCCGCGTGCAGGATGAGCAGCTTGTCGAGCGCGGCGACCACGGTCGGGTCGAGCTCGTAGTCCGCGGCCGGCACGGAGAACGTCATGCGCAGGAAGTTCTCGACGTAACCGAGGTTGTTGCTCGGGTAGACGACCGGGTGGCCGACCGACTTCTTGTACGCGTACGCGGCGATCGTCGGAAGCTTCGCGAGAAGACGGATCGTCGAGAGGTGACGCTGCTTCTCGTCGAACGGGTTGTGGCTGTCCTGGTAGAAGGTGGACAGCGCGGAGACCACCGAGGACAGCATCGCCATCGGGTGGGCGTCCCGCGGGAAGCCGTCGTAGAAGCGCTTCACGTCCTCGTGGAGGAGCGTGTGCTGGGTGATGTCGTTGCGGAACGTGGCGAGCTCGTCCACGGTCGGCAGCTCACCATTGATCAGCAGATACGCGACCTCGACGAAGGTGGAGCGCTCGGCGAGCTGCTCGATCGGGTAGCCCCGGTAGCGCAGGATCCCGTTCTCGCCGTCGAGATAGGTGATCGCCGATTTATACGCGGCGGTGTTGCCGTAACCGCTGTCCAGGGTCACCAGACCGGTCTGGGCGCGCAGCTTCCCGATATCGAAGCCCTTGTCACCGACGGTGCTGTCGATCACCGGGTAGGTGTACTCGCCATCGCCGTACTGAACTACTACAGCGTTGTTCGCGTTGTCGCTCACGTCATCCCTCACCGACGTAGTGCCTCTTCTTCGAGGTGCCCTGACTGCTGTCCACCATCCCCCATTTGGCCCTGGGCAGTGCACTCGGGGTGGACCATTAGGTCGATTGACGGCACTCAGTGCCGTCAGCCTGCTCATCCTGCCCCCTCGACCATGGTTCCGGAACCCCTTGGTGATGTTTGCCACCGGGATGATCGATCAACGATCACCCCTCGCGGCCCCTCCGGTTCCACCGAGCCGATGGCTCAGGGCTGTACACCTCCTGCCCGCTGAAACCGTACGAACTGCCTGGCCAAGCGCCTTGCGCGACCCGACGAGCACCACCAGCCGCTTGGCTCGGGTGACCGCCGTGTAGAGCAAATTGCGTTGGAGCATCATCCAGGCTCCGGTGGTGACCGGGATCACCACTGCGGGGTACTCGCTGCCCTGCGAACGGTGGATCGTGACCGCGTACGCATGGGCCAGTTCATCGAGTTCGTCGAAGTCGTAATCGACCTCTTCGTCCTCATCTGTGAGGACCTTCAGCTTCTGGTCCACGACATCGAGTGCCGTGACCACACCGACGGTCCCGTTGAACACCCCGTTGGCGCCCTTCTCGTAATTGTTGCGAATCTGCGTGACCTTGTCGCCGACACGGAACGTCCGTCCGCCGAACCTCTTCTCCGCGAGGTCCGGACGCGCCGGTGTGATGGCCTGCTGAAGGAGCCCGTTGAGCGTCCCCGCGCCGGCCGGGCCGCGGTGCATCGGGGCGAGCACCTGCACATCACGGCGGGGATCCAGGCCGAACTTCGCGGGAATCCGGCGCGCCGCCACATCGACCGTGACCCGCCCGGCGTCCTCCGTCTCGTCCTCGACGAAATGGAAGAAGTCGCTGAGCCCCTGAGTGAGCGGCGGAATCCCGGAGTTGATCCGGTGGGCGTTGGTGACGACGCCCGACAGCTGCGCCTGCCGGAAGATCCGGGTGAGCCGCACGGCCGGCACCGGCGACCGCTCGGCCAGCAGATCCCTGAGCACTTCGCCCGCTCCGACGCTGGGCAGCTGGTCCACATCCCCGACGAACAGCAGATGGGCGCCCTGGGGCACGGCCTTCACCAGCTTGTTGGCGAGCAGCAGATCCAGCATCGAGGCCTCGTCGACGACCACCAGATCCGCGTCCAGCGGACGGTCCTGGTCATAGGCCGCGTCCCCGCCGGGCTTCAGCTCCAGGAGCCGGTGCACCGTCGAGGCCTCGGCGCCGGTGAGCTCGGCGAGGCGCTTGGCGGCCCGGCCGGTGGGCGCGGCGAGCACCACCGTGGCCTTCTTGGCGCGGGCCAGCTCCACGATCGACCGTACGGTGAAGGACTTGCCGCAGCCGGGCCCGCCCGTGAGCACCGCGACCTTGCGGGTCAGGGCGAGGCGCACCGCCTCCTCCTGCTCGGGCGCGAGATCGGCTCCCGTGCGCTCCTTGAGCCATCCGAGTGCCTTGGCCCAGTCGACGTCACGGAATCCGGGCATCCGGTCCTCGTCCGTGCCGAGCAGCCGTTTGAGCCGGCTCGCGAGGGACAGCTCGGCACGGTGGAACGGCACGAGATAGACCCCGGTCACCGGGGCGCCGTCGGGACCCGGCACCTGCTCCCGTACGACACCCTCCGGATCCTCGGCGAGCTCGCCCAGGCACTCGATCACCAGGCCCGTATCCACCTGGAGCAGCTTCACCGCGTCCGCGATCAGCTGGTCCTCGGGCAGGAAGCAGTGCCCCTGGTCGGTGGACTGCGAAAGGGCGTACTGCAGACCGGACTTGACCCGCTCAGGACTGTCGTGCGGAATCCCGACCGACTGGGCGATGCGGTCGGCGGTGAGGAAGCCGATGCCCCAGACGTCTGCGGCCAGTCGGTACGGCTCGTTCCTGACTATGGAGATCGAGGCGTCCTGGTATTTCTTGTAGATACGGACGGCGATGGACGTGGAGACGCCGACGCCCTGCAGGAAGACCATGACCTCCTTGATGGCCTTCTGCTCCTCCCAGGCGTCCGCGATCTTCTTGGTGCGCTTGGGCCCGAGACCGGGGACTTCGATCAGCCGCTTGGGCTCCTCCTCGATGATCCGCAGGGTGTCGATGCCGAAGTGCTGCGTGATGCGGTCCGCGAACACCGGGCCGATGCCCTTGACCAGGCCGGATCCCAGATAGCGGCGGATGCCCTGGATCGTGGCGGGCAGCAGCGTCGTGTAGTTCTCCACCGTGAACTGCTTGCCATATTGCGGGTGCGAGCCCCAGCGGCCCTCCATCCGCAGTGACTCCCCCACCTGGGCGCCCAGCAGCGCGCCGACGACGGTGAGCAGATCGCCGCCGCCGCGTCCGGTGTCGACGCGGGCGACCGTGTATCCGTTCTCCTCATTGGCGTACGTGATCCGCTCGAGGACTCCTTCGAGCACCGCGAGCCGCGGCGGGGGCACTCCCGCGCTGATGCCGGTCCGGCTGGTCATGAGGCGAATTTAGCGGTCGGCACCGACAGCGCGGGAAGCCTGTGGAAAACCCGGCGGACAGCCGCCCGCGGCCTGTGGACAACATGTTTGAGGGGGCCCGGCCCCCCGGCCGAACCCCCTCTGGTCCCCTCCTACAGGCCTTCCCGATCCCCCCTCGGATCCCCTCCCGGAAGCCCTGATGCCTAATACGACCCACGTCACCGAGAAAGGGTTGTACGGCTGCGCGCAGTAATTTTCGTGAGAGCCACAGCTCCGTTTGCGAGTACCGCGGCTCCGCTTCCGAGCAGGGCGGATCCCGGTTGGGCCGCAGGCCCTGGCCTCCCCTTCCAGGCGGGTCCGGGCCCTTCCAGGTGCCGACGAACCAGGGCGGCCGTAGCGTTTCAGGCATGAGTGAAGATGCGAACGTGCCGCTGGAGAAGGCCGTCATCGACGAGCTCGGCGACGACAAGCTGCAGGAGATCGCCGGTCTGCTCGATACGGACGCCGCCGGTGCGCAGAACATGATCACCGAGACGGTCTCGGCGCTCTCCGGCGGAATGCAGGAGAAGGCGCAGGGCGCCCCCGAGGACGTGGACGAGGTACGCCAGGCCTTCGCCGAGGTCGACGAGGCCGCCGGCGCGGCACCCCTGCAGGGCGTCGCCACCTTGGGCGGCGGGCTCGGCGGGTTGCTCGGCGGCGGCATGATGGCGGGGATGCTCGGCAAGATGAGCAAGCCGGTCGCTCAGGCGGTGTCCAAGAAGACGGGCATCCCGGCGGCGACGGTCTCGCGCGCGATCGAGCTCCTCATCCCGGTCCTGCTCGCGGTCCTCACCAAGCGTGCCGCCTCCACGAAGGGCGGCGGAGGCGGGGGTTCGGCCCAGGCGGGCGGGGTGCCCAGCCCCGGGCCGGTACCGCCGAGTGCGACGGCACCGGCCCCCGGCGCGGCTCCCTCCGCCGACGGCAAGGCGGCGGGCGGGCTCGACCTCGGTGATCTGCTGGGGAGCATCTTGGGCGGCGGCAAGAAGTAGCCGTCGCCTAGAGGGCTTCGGGTACAACGCGACGGAACGCTTCGGCGGTCTCCCGGAGAACCGCCTCGCCGTCCTGCCGCGCCCATAGCTCCGCGTTGAAGAGCTCGACCTCGATCGGGCCCGCATATCCGGCCCGGTCCACCAGATCGCACCAGTACGCGAAGTCGATGGAGCCGTCGCCGAGCTGACCGCGCCCGGTGAGCACGCCTTCGGGCAACGGCGTGGTCCAGTCGGCCAGTTGGAAGCTGTACAGCCGCCCTCCCGCGCCCGCCCGGGCGATCCCCGCGGGCGCCTGGTCGTCCCACCAGATGTGATACGTGTCCACGCAGACCCCGACCTGCTCGGCGGGGAAGCGTTCCGCCAGGTCGAGGGCCTGGCCGAGGGTCGAGACGACACAGCGGTCGGCCGCGTACATGGGGTGCAGCGGTTCGATCGCGAGGCGGACGCCGTGCTCCGCGGCGTACGGACCGAGTTCGGCGAGGGCGTCGGCGATCCGTTCCCGTGCGCCCGCCAAGTCCTTGTCCCCTGCGGGCAGTCCGCCCGAGACGAGGACGAGTGTGTCGGTGCCGAGTGTCGCGGCCTCTTCTATGGCCGCGCGGTTGTCGTCGAGCGCGCGGCGGCGCTCGGCCGGGTCGACCGCTGTGAAGAAGCCGCCGCGGCAGAGCGTCGTGACCGCCAGACCGGCGTCCTTGAAGAGCTTCGCGGCCGCCTCGACACCGAATTCCTGCACCGGTTCGCGCCAGAGGCCGACGCCGGGAACTCCTGAATGCCAACAGGCGTTGGCAAGTTCAGGCAGCGAAAGCTGTCTGACCGTCATCTGATTGATGCTGAAGCGCGAGAGGCCGGAGAGGGGGGTGCCGGGCGCGGGGTCCGCGGGCGACTGCGGCGGGTTGTTCACTGGGCGACTCCGTGCACATCGAGCAGGGATTTCATACGGGATGCGGCGAGCGCCGGATCCGGGAACAGGCCGAGGCCGTCGGCCAGTTGGTACGCGCGTGCCAGATGCGGGAGCGAGCGTGCCGACTGCAGACCACCGACCATCGAGAAGTGGGACTGGTGGCCGGCGAGCCAGGCGAGGAAGACGACTCCGGTCTTGTAGAAGCGGGTGGGTGTCTGGAACAAGTGCCTCGACAACTCAACAGTGGGATCCAGGAGTTCACGGAAGCCCTTGGTGTCACCCGTGTCCAGGACACGGACCGCCTCGGCCGCCAGCGGGCCGAGCGGGTCGAAGATGCCGAGCAGGGCGTGGCTGAAGCCGTGGTCGTCACCTGCGATGAGTTCGGGATAGTGGAAGTCGTCGCCGGTGTAGCAGCGCACGCCGTCGGGCAGGCGGCGGCGCAGCGCGATCTCGCGCTCGGCGTCGAGCAGTGAGACCTTGATGCCGTCCACCTTGTCCGCGTGGGCGGCGATCACATCGAGGAAGGTCTCGGTGGCGACGTCGAGGTCGGCCGATCCCCAGTAGCCCTCCAGGGCCGGGTCGAACATGGGGCCCAGCCAGTGCAGGATCACGGGTTCGGAGGCCTGCCGCAGCAGGCTGCCGCACACGGCGAGGTAGTCCTCGGGGCCGCGCGCGACGGCCGCGAGGGCGCGGGACGCCATGAGGATCGCCTGCGCGCCCGTCCCCTCCACGAGCGCGAGTTGTTCCTCGTACGCGGCCGTCACCTCGGCGAGCGTCGGCAGTCCGGCCGGTCCGGTGAGCTGGTCGGTGCCGACACCGCACGCGATCCGTCCCCCCACCGCCCTGGCCTCGGCGGCGGAGCGGCGGATCAGCTCGGCCGCGCCCGCCCAGTCCAGGCCCATGCCCCGCTGCGCAGTGTCCATGGCCTCGGCGACGCCGAGGCCATGCGACCAGAGGTGACGGCGGAAGGCGAGGGTCGCGTCCCAGTCGACGGCGGCCGGGGCGTCGGGTGACACATCGGCGTAGGGGTCGGCGACCACGTGCGCGGCGGAGAACACCGTGCGCGAGACCAGGGGTGCGGTGCCGGAGACGGTGAGCGGTGCGGTGTGTGGTGCGGTGCGCGGGGTGTGGGCGTAGGTGCCGCCGCCGGCGCGCGGCAGGTGGAGGGTCATGGTGCGGGCTCCGTCGGTTCGCGGCCGGTCACAGGGTCAGTTCGGGGACGTCGTAACGGCGGCCGTCCGTCGAGGACTTGAGGCCGAGGTCCGCGAGCTGGACGCCGCGGGCGCCGGCGAGCAGGTCCCAGTGGTAGGGCTCGTCCAGGACGACGTGGCGCAGGAAGAGCTCCCACTGCACCTTGAACCCGTTGTCGAACTCGCCGTTGTCGGGCACCTCCTGCCACTGGTCGCGGAAGGACTCGGTGGCCGGGATGTCCGGGTTCCAGACGGGCTTCGGGGTGGCGGAGCGGTGCTGGGCACGGCAGTTGCGCAGTCCGGCGACGGCCGAGCCCTCGGTGCCGTCGACCTGGAACTCGACGAGCTCGTCGCGGTTGACCCGGACCGCCCAGGAGGAGTTGATCTGGGCGATCACCCCGTTCTCCAGCTCGAAGATGCCGTACGCGGAGTCGTCGGCCGTGGCGGCGTAGGGCTTCGACTTCTCGTCCCAGCGCTGCGGGATGTGGGTGGAGGCGAGGGCGGTCACCGACTTCACGCGGCCGAACAGCTCGTGGAGCACGTATTCCCAGTGCGGGAACATGTCGACGACGATGCCGCCGCCGTCCTCGGCGCGGTAGTTCCAGCTGGGGCGCTGGGCCTCCTGCCAGTCGCCCTCGAAGACCCAGTAGCCGAACTCGCCGCGCACGGACAGGATCCGGCCGAAGAAGCCGCCGTCGATCAGGCGCTTCAGCTTGAGCAGACCCGGCAGGAAGATCTTGTCCTGGACGACGCCGTGCTTGATGCCCGCGTCCTTGGCGAGGCGGGCCAGTTCGAGGGCGCCCTCGAAGGACGTGGCGCTGGGCTTCTCGATGTAGAGGTGCTTGCCGGCGGCGATGGCCTTCTTCACGGCCTCCTCGCGGGCGGAGGTGACCTGGGAGTCGAAGTAGATGTCGATCGAGTCGTCGGCGAGGACGGCGTCGACATCGGTGGTCCAGTGCTCCAGGCCGTGACGTTCGGCGAGCTCGCGCAGGGCGGGCTCGCGGCGGCCGACCAGGACCGGCTCCGGCCACAGGGTCGTGCCGTCACCGAGGTCGAGGCCGCCCTGGTCGCGCAGGGCGAGGATCGAGCGGACCAGGTGCTGGCGGTAACCCATGCGCCCCGTCACGCCGTTCATGGCGATACGCACCGTTTTGCGAGTCACTGATGTCCCTCCGTATGCAGGCGCGCGCCGGGCGGCCTCGACGCCGGTTCAGTTGGTGGCCCTGCGGCCCGGTGGCCCCGTCCCCGGTGTCCCGGTGCATGCCGTTCGTCACCCGGGCATCGGCACGGATGACGCGCACCACCGGCCACACCCTCGACGACGCTCGATAGCAAGCGCTTTCTATCCGGGCCTGCGGGAAAGTTAGCCTGCGGGATGATGCCCGGACAAGAGGGCGGCTCAAATCCCTGCAAACGCTTGAGGGTTCGTTTGCCTGGGGTGGGGGGTCTCACCGGGGCTCGGCTCTCTGCGCGTGGGGCGCCCCACGCCGGCCCGCACCCGCGACCTCGCCCGCACCCACCCCGCACTCACCCCGCACGCCTCACCCGCACCCACCCCGCGCCCCCGCGCACGGGGTGGGGTTGCCCCCGTGGGCTGTGGTGTTCGTGCAGACCAGGGGGCCGGTGGGGCGGGGGTGGGCTCTGCGGGTGTGGGCGGAAGTCGTAGCCATCTCGTGGCCGGAAAACGTATCCGGAGCGGGGGTTCTGCCGGTATCACTGACTGCAACGGTGCAGTTCGCGACGGGCGGCTGCGACCGGGCCGCCGGATTCCGGGCGGTAGTGACCACCCAGCTCCCGGCCCCGGAGGACGACATGACCGTGACTTTGGCGGATGTGGCGGCGCGCGCCCAGGTCTCCCCCGCGACCGTCTCCCGTGTCCTGAACGGGAACTATCCGGTCGCCGCGGCCACCCGCGAGCGCGTGCTGCGCGCCGTGGACGAGCTGGACTACGTGCTCAACGGCCCCGCGAGCGCGCTCGCCGCCGCCACCTCCGACCTGGTCGGGATCCTGGTCAACGACATCGCGGACCCGTTCTTCGGGATCATCGCCGGGGCGGTCCAGTCCGAGATCGGCGGTCCGGGCGGGCGGGCCGGCGGGGAGCGGCTCGCGGTCGTGTGCAACACCGGCGGCTCCCCCGAGCGCGAGCTGACGTATCTCACGCTGCTGCAGCGCCAGCGCGCCGCGGCCGTGGTGATCACGGGTGGCGCGGTCGAGGACGTGCCGCATGCCGAGGCCATGGCGGCCAAGCTGCGCCGGCTCACCGAGGCGGGGACACGGATCATCCTGTGCGGCCGTCCGCCCGTGCCCGACACCGGCGCCATCGCCCTGGCCTTCGACAACCGCGGCGGCGGGCGGCGGCTCACCGAGCATCTGCTCGGCCTGGGCCACCGCCGGATCGGCTACGTCGCGGGCCCCGAGGAGCGCACCACCACACGGCACCGGCTCGAAGGGCACCGTGACGCGCTCAAGGGGGCGGGGGTCGACGAGGGGGAGACGGTCCATGTCCCCTACGACCGGCAGTCCGGTTACGAGGCGGCGCGCGAACTGCTGCGCAGGGACCCGGAGTTGACGGCGATCGTTGCCGCGAACGACACGGTCGCGCTCGGCGCGGCCGCCGCGGTGCGCGAGGCGGGGCTGCGGATTCCCGAGGACGTGTCGGTGGCGGGCTTCGACGATCTGCCGTTCAGCGTCGACGTCGTGCCCGCGCTCACGACCGTACGACTTCCGCTGCATGAGGCGGGGGCGCGGGCCGGGCGGATCGCCATGGGGCGGGAGGCGGAGCCGCCGGGGCGGATGGCGGTGATCGCCGGGGAGCTCATGGTGCGGGGGTCCACGGCGCGGCCTCGCGGCTGAGGGGCCGACAGCCGACACAGAGGCCGGGCCCACCCCGGCCCATCCGGCCCACCCGGTCCGCCCCGGTTCCCACGGCCCGCTTCGCGCGTTACCTTTGACTGAGTCAACGGTAACTCCCGAGGTGCCGAGGTGCGCCATGGCCCAGCAGTTCATTCATGAGATCCGGGCGTTCAACCGCTTCTACACGAACCTGATCGGCGCGCTCGACTACAGCCGCCATCTGTACCTTCCGCACACGCTGACCGAGTCCCGTGTCCTGTACGAGCTCGCGCACCGCGACGAGCCGGAGGCCGCGGATCTGCGGGCCGAACTCGGTATCGACGCCGGGTATCTGAGCCGGCTGCTCGCCAAGTTCGAGAAGGACGGCCTGGTCGAGCGTGCGCCGTCGCCGCGCGATCCGCGCCGCCAGCGGATCACGCTCACCGCGCGCGGGCGCGAGACCGCGGCGCTGCAGGAGGAGCGTTCGCGCGAGGCGGTCGGTGTGCTGCTCAGCAAGGTGCCGGCCGCCGAGCGTCCGCGTCTGACCGAGGCGATGCGGACCGTGCGCGGCATCCTCGCCGCCGCCCGCCCCACCAAGCCCGCCGAGGTCCGGCTGCGCGAGCCCGGGCCCGGTGACCTCGGCTGGATGGTGATGCGCAACGCGGCGCTGTACGCGGCGGAGTACGGCTGGAACGCGGACTACGAGGGGCTTGTGGCGCGGATCGTCGCCGACTTCGCCGAGGATCACGATCCGCATCTGGAGCGCGTGTGGATCGCGGAGCTCGACGGGATTCCCGTCGGTTCGGTGATGTGCGTACGGGATGACGCGCCCGGTACCGCGCGGTTGCGGCTGCTGCTCGTGGAGCCCGACGCGCGCGGGCACGGCATCGGGGACCGGCTCGTGTCGGCGGTGGTGGAGTTCGCGCGGGAGCAGGGGTACCGGGAGGTGGTGCTGTGGACGAACGATGTGCTCACCGCCGCGCGGCGGATCTATCTCCGGCATGGGTTCGTGCTCGCCGCGGAGAAGGCGCATCGGTCGTTCGGTCACGATCTGGTGGGGCAGGATTGGCGGTTGGGGTTGTCCTCGGGGACGGTCTGACGCGGAAGGCAGGGGCTTGAACGCCCCAGGCCCCTGACCTGCCACTCACAGCGAAAGGACCCCCATGAAGCTCGCCTTCTCCACCCTGGGCACCCCCGCCCTCCCCCTCCCCGACACCCTCCGCCTCGCCCAAACCCACCGCTACCACGGCATCGAACTCCGGGCTCACCCCGATGAGCCCGTGCACCCCGGGCTCGACGGCGGCGAACGTGCCGACGTGCTGCGGCAGTTCGAGGGCGCCGGGGTCGAGGTGCTCGGGATCGCCGGGTACGCGCGGGTCGCGGCGGCCGGGGCGGATGAGCCCGTGCTGGAGGAGATACGAGGGCTGGTGCGGCTGGCGCATGACGTGCGGGCGCCCTTCGTGCGGGTCTTTCCCGGCGGGGGTGAGCAGAGTTCCGAGGAGGCCGACGCGACGGCCGCGCGACGGCTCGGGGCCGCCGCCGAGTACGGCGCCGGGCTCGGGGTGCGGGTGCTCATCGAGACGCATGACTCGCACCGCGAGGGTGCCGCCGTGAGCCGGGTGCTCGGGACCGTGGGGCACCGGCACGCCGGGGCGCTGTGGGACGTGATGCACACGTGGCTCGGCGGGGAGCAGCCGAGTACGTCGTTCGCCGCGCTCGCCCCGTATCTCGGCTACGTCCAGGTGAAGGACATCGCCTCCGCCGAAGACACCACACCGCTCGCGCTCGGTGCAGGAGTGCTGCCTCTCACCGAGTGCGTGGAGGTGCTCAGCCGCCAGGGGTGGGACGGCTGGCTGTGCTGGGAGTACGAGAAGCGGTGGTATCCAGCGGCGACGGCGCTGCCCGCGCTGCTCGGCGCGGGCCGCGAGCATCTGTCCCGGCTCCTCAGCGACGCCGCCTGAGCCACGGGGGCGGAGCGGGGAGGAACAGGCGTATGAGCGGGAGTTCCGCAGGCCCCGTATGGGGCCGTCACCGGCGCAATCGGAGGGGGGCGCGCCGGTGACGGCATGCTGCCGGCCGCGTGCGTTGGAGAGGGTGGTCAGCGTTCGCAGCCAGCAGCGAGGCCGACAGCGCACCGCGGTGACTCTCCGGCAGCTGTGCATGGGACGAGCAAGGGCTGCAACAGGTTCCCGGCAGGAGCCGCACAGATGACCCGCCAAATGCCGCCACGCGTTCCGCTTCCGTCCCGGGAGTCTTGACCGGCAGAAATTTTCCGACTATCCGTGATCCCTGGAAGTTTCCTTCAGGGAGTCCCGAGGGTGCCCCACCGCCCGGGCCCCCACGGACAGTTGGGAGTGCTCGTGCAGCAAGGTCCGCTCCGTACCTCCAGACGCACGCTGCTGACCGTCACCGCGACCGCCGTGGCGGCCGCCGCGGCCGGTACCGGCCCCGCCTTCACCGCCCATGCCCAGGAAGCCCCGGAGGTCACCCGGACCCCACAGGGCAGCTCCGACCGGAACCACAAGGACCGTGCCTTGCGCCGCATCATCGCCCGGATGTCCCTGGAGGAGAAGGTCGGCCAGCTCTTCGTCTCCCGGGTCTACGGGGAGTCCGCCACCGACCCCGCCCAGGCCGACATCGACCTCAACCTCGCCCAGCTCGGCGTCCGCAGCGCCGCGGAGCTGATCGAGAAGTACCACGTCGGCGGGATCATCTACTTCGTCTGGGCGCACAACGTCCGCGAGCCGCACCAGATCGCCGACCTGTCGAACGGGCTGCAGGACGCGGCGCTCGGCCAGGACACGCCGATCCCGCTGCTGATCTCGACGGACCAGGAGCACGGCATCGTCTGCCGCGTCGGCAAACCCGCGACCCTGATGCCGGGCGCGATGGCGCTCGGTGCGAACGGGTCGCGCTCCGACGCCCGCCGCGCTGCCCGGATCGCGGGCCGTGAACTGGCCGCGGTCGGCATCCGGCAGAACTACGCGCCGGTCGCCGACGTCAACGTGAACCCGGGCAACATCGTCATCGGCGTACGGTCCTTCGGCGCCGACCCCGAGGCGGTGGCCGGTCTCGTCACCGCGCAGGTCGACGGATACCAGGGCGCCGGGATCGTCTCCACGGCCAAGCACTTCCCCGGGCACGGCGACACGGAGAACGACAGCCACTTCGAGCTGCCGTGGATCCACCACACGCGCGAGCAGCTGGAGGAGCTCGATCTGCCGCCGTTCAAGGCGGCGATCAGGGCGGGGATCGACTCGATCATGACCGCCCACATCGTGGTGCCCGCCCTCGACCCGAACGAGGACCCGGCCACTCTGTCCCACCCGATCCTCACGGGCGTGCTGCGCGAACAGCTCGGCTACGACGGCGTGGTGGTCACCGACGCCCTCGACATGAAGGGCGTCCGCACCAAGTACGGCGACGACCGGGTGCCCGTCCTCGCCCTGAAGGCGGGCGTCGACCAGCTGCTCAACCCGCCGAAGCTCGACGTCGCGTGGAACGCCGTACTGAACGCGGTCAAGAGCGGCGAGCTGACCGAGGAGCGGCTCGACGAGTCGATCCTGCGGATCCTGCGCCTCAAGGACAAGCTGGGCCTGTTCGACGACCCGCACACCACGCATCGCGCCGTGGACCGCACCGTGGGCGTCCGTGCACACCGCAAGGCCGCCGAGAAGATCGCGGACGAGACCACGACGCTGCTCGTGAACAAGGACCGCGTGCTGCCCCTCGCGCCCAGGCGGACGCCGAACGTACTGGTGGCGGGCGTCGATCCGGCCTCTCCTTCCGGTACGACGGGCCCGCCGACGACGGTGTTCACCGCGGCCCTGACCGGCCTCGGCTTCACGGCGACCGCGCTGTCCACCGGGACCGCACCGAGCGCCGCGAAGATCGACGAGGCGGTGGCGGCGGCCGCGGGCAAGGACGCGGTCGTGGTGCTCACGTCCAACGTCTCGGCGACGAGTTCCCAGCGCACGCTCGTCAGCCGTCTCGCCGCGACAGGAGTCCCGGTCGTGGCCATCGCCGTGAACCGTCCGTACGACGTGGCGCGGCTGCCCGACGCGAAGGCCGTGCTCGCCGCGTACTCCTGGACGGACACCGAACTGGAGGCGGCGGCCCGGGTGATCGCCGGCACCTCCCCCAAGGGACGGCTGCCCGTCCCCGTGCAGGACCCCGACGATCCCGCCACCACGCTGTACGCGATCGGTTACGGACTGTCGTACTAGCCCGGGGCCGGGTGTGTGACGTATCCGGCGTACGCCGCACACCCGGCGCCCGACCCCCAACTGGCCCAAAGCACCCTGCACATCTGGCGTGCGCCCCCGGCCTGCCTTCACGCTGGAAGGACGTCTCGGGGGGTTCACCATGCGCTATGCGCACTTCGCGCGGGTGCCGTGCGCGCCGGTTCTTGTCAGGTTCGTGGCTCTGGTGGGGGTGCTTGCGGGGCTGCTCGCCCTGTCCGCCTGCCAGAAGTCGCCCGGTGCGAGCGGCAGTCTGAACGACAATTCCGCATCCAAGTCTCCGTCCGGCTACGGCCTCGTCTTCCTCGGTGTCGACGAATGCGCCTCGCGCGGCCGCGGTTTCACCGAGGTGCCGTGCACCAGCGAGAAGGCGCGGGCGAGAGTCATCGCCCGCTATGACGGCAAGCAGTCGGAGGGGCCGTCCTGTCCGGGCACCACGGACTTCGTGCTGCACATCAGCGAGTCGCGCCCGGCGCACGACGAGGACGGCGACGGGGCCGTGCCCAAGGGCTATGCCTGCATGCGCAATCTGGAGGAGCCGCACCCGGGCGACCCGGGCGGAGGCGGCGGTCCGCGCACGGTCGTCGGTGACTGCGTCTACACGGCCGGCAAGAGCGAGGTCCGTGAGACGGCGTGCGACGGCTCGGCCAAGAACAAGCCGCAGTTCAAGGTGGCTTCCGCCGTCAAAGACCGGGACAAGTGCCCGGCGAGCACCGCTCTGTACGTCCAGCTGGGCGGGAAGAAGCCGGTCGGCTGCGCCGAGCCGGTCTGAAAAGCAGAACCGGTGTGACGCCCCGCGGAGGGGCGCCACACCGGCTTCAACGCGTCAGGCGTCAGGCTTCACGCGTCAGGCATCACGGACGCAGCGTCCGCGGCCCGTCCTGCCCGTCGAGCCCGTCCTGCCCGTCGAGCCGTGCGTCGTACGCGGTGAGCGCCTTCGCCTTGGCCGGGTCCGCCTGGACCGAGGCCGGTGCGACGTTCGCCCACTCGAGGATGCGCGCGGTCGCGAGCGCCTTGTCGTCGGCCTTCAGACCGGCCACGTTGGCCCCGTGGTTGGCGCCGGGCGCGGTGAACACATAGCTGTCATGCGTGCCCTTGCCCGGCCGGAAGCGCTCCGCGCCCCACGGGTCGTTCTCGCCGTAGACGTACATCATGCGCGTGGCGTTCTTGCGCACCCAGCTGTCCACGTCCCGCATCGACGACGGCTTGAACTTCATCGCGATGTCCCGCGGCACGAAGTTCCGCGGCGGCTGGTAGCCGTAGCGCGACAGGCCCTTGAGGTGCGGCTGCGCGATGTCCGGGGAGCCGAGCTCGGTGCCCGCCTGGTAGTAGTACGGCGTGTACGGCGAGAGCCCCTGGTCGGTGTAGAAGGAGAAGCCGGAGATCCCGTCGACCACGTTCCAGATCTCCTCGTCCGTGGCGGACTTGGCGACCGGGATGGAGGCGCAGTCGGCGAGCAGGCTGTACTGCCAGAACGCCCAGGTGAAGTCGAGGACGACGGCCTCGTACGCCTTGTCGAGCGAGCCGACGGTGTCGAAGGTGTAGCCGTTCTCCTTCGCGTACGCGGCGTACTTCTCCTCCAGCGGCGCGCGCCGGATCAGGGCCTCGCGCTGGATGTTGTTGAGCTTGTCGCGGCACTCCTTGGTGCCGACGGTGGCGAGGAAGCGGTCGTAGGCCGAGTCCTCCTTGTTGACCACGTCGTTCGGCGCGACGTACGCGACGACGCCGTCCATGTCCTTGGGGTAGAAGCGCTCGTAGTACGTGGCCGTCATGCCGCCCTTGGAGCCGCCGGTGGACAGCCAGCGCTTGGGGTAGACGGCGTCGAGCGCCTGGAAGATGCGGTGCTGGTCGCTGGCGGCCTGCCAGATGTCGAGCTTCGACCAGTCGGCGGGCTGCGGACGGGACGGCGTGAAGAAGCGGTACTCCATGGAGACCTGGTTGCCGTCGATGATCCGCGTGGGCTCGCTGCGGCCCGGGTTGGTGGAGACGCCGTAGCCCGAGGTGTGGAAGACGGTCGGGCGGTCCGTGTCCTTGTGCAGCACGGTCAGGCGCTGCTTGAAGGTGCCCTTGGACGGGTGGCGGTGGTCCACGGGCTGGGTGTAGTTGAGGACGAAGTAGCGGTAGCCCGCGTAGGGCTTCTCCTCGATCAGGCTCATGCCCTTGATCGAGAGCAGTCGGTCCAGGATGTCGGTCGACTGCGGGGTGGCGGCGGCGGTGGCCGTTACCGTGCCCGCCAGCACGGTGGCTATCAGCACCGCGAGTGTGAGCAGCCGTCTGAGCGTTTTGCGCATGCAGGTCCCTCCCCCTGTGGTCATGGATAGCACCGGAACCTAGTGCAGCAACTGATCCCGCACCAGGGGCAGTTCACCGCACCGGCATCGGTTCACGAGGAGAGGCGGAACGTTCACCGCCGGTAGGCGAACCAGCCCTTGCTCACCTTGCCGGAGCCCACCGAGGCCTTGATCCACACCTTGCGGCTGCCGACGTGGGTGCGCACCGGTCCGACGGACTTGCGGTGGCGGCCCGCCTTCACCACGGGACGGCTGCCGCGCGGCTGGATGCTGACGCTCATCGAGCGCACGGCGCCGGGGCGTTTGGCGTGGGTGATCGCGCAGAGGAAGCCGCCGCTGCGGTACACGTGCACGGATCCGGTCGAGAACCGCAGGGTGTCGACTTTGCGGCCCGGGCAGTGCGCCGCGGCGTGTGCGGCGCCGGACAGCGGGCCCACCAGCGTGAGCAGCACGGCGGCGGCGAGCAGCACGAGTCCGCTCCGGACCCTGCGCAGCGCCCCACCCTTCACCTGAGTCCCTCCCACCCCTGCAGCGTACGAAGATACGACGCCGTACCGGTACGGGTCGGTTCCGGCTCTGGCCGAAAGTGTTCGCTTCTATAAGGGCTCTGCCCGGTTCGGGCACGCTCGTAAGGCGAGCGGGAAGATCTCCGGCATCACCGAGCGCTGCTGACCGGGGCCGCCCCGGCCTCCTCCTCGGCCTCGCCGATGAAGGTGCGCCACAACCGCGCGTACATCCCGTCCAGCGCGAGCAGTTCGTCGTGCGTCCCGTCCTCCGCGACCCGCCCGTGGTCCATCACGACCACGCGGTCCGCGCGGGCCGCGGTGCTCAGGCGGTGGGCGACCACGAGGGTCGTACGGCGCGCGCCGAGACGGTCCGTGGCCTGGTTGACCTGGGCCTCCGTGGCGAGGTCGAGCGCGGCGGTGGCCTCGTCGAGCAACAGGACGTCCGGGTCGACGAGTTCGGCCCGGGCGAGCGCGATGAGCTGGCGCTGACCGGCGGAGAGGTTGCGGCCGCGCTCGCTGACCTCGTGCAGATAGCCGCCGTCGAGCGTGGCGATCATGTCGTGCGCACCGACCGCGCGGGCGGCCGCCTCGACCTGCGCGTCGCTCGCGTCGGGGCGCCCGTAGGCGATGGCGTCGCGCACCGTCCCCGCGAAGAGATAGGCCTCCTGCGGGACGACACCGAGGCGGTGGCGGTACGCGGTGAGGTCCAGGCCACGCAGATCGGCGCCGTCCACCGTGACACGTCCGCCGGTCGGGTCGTAGAACCGGGCGACCAGCTTGACCAGCGTGGACTTGCCCGCGCCGGTCTCGCCGACGAACGCGACGGTCTGCCCGGCCGGGATCGTCAGCTCGATGTGGTGGAGCGCGTCCTCCCCGTCCCCGTAGGCGAACTGCACGTCGTCGAAGACGATCTCGCCCCTCAACTCCGGGACATCGAGCGGCTGTTCGGCGCTCTTCGTCGACGTCGGCTCCTGGAGCAGCTCCTGGATCCGGCCGAGCGAGACGGTCGCCTGCTGGTAGCCGTCGAAGACCTGCGAGAGCTGCTGCACGGGCGCGAAGAACAGGTCGATGTAGAGGAGATACGCGACCAGGGCGCCCGTGGTCAGCGTCCCCGCGTCGACCCGGTGCGCGCCGACGATGAGGACGGCCGCGGCGGCCACGGACGACAGGAACTGCACGAACGGGAAGTAGACCGAGATCAGCCACTGGCCCTTGATGCGCGCCTGCCGGTAGCTGTGGCTGCGCTCGGCGAACCGCTCGCTGCCCGCCCGCTCGCGCCGGAAGGCCTGCACGATCCGGAGTCCCGCGACGGACTCCTGGAGGTCGGCGTTGACCACGGAGACGCGCTCGCGGGCGAGTTCGTACGCCTTCACGCTGGACTTGCGGAAGAAGTACGTGCCGACGACCAGGATCGGGAGGGTCGCGAAGACGACGAGGGCGAGCTGGAGGTCGATCACGAGCAGCGCGGCCATGATGCCGAAGAAGGTGACGACGGAGACGAAGGCCGTGACGAGGCCGGTCTGCAGGAACGTGGACAGGGCGTCCACGTCCGTGGTCATCCGGGTCATGATGCGGCCGGTCAGCTCGCGCTCGTAGTAGTCGAGTCCGAGGCGCTGCAGCTGCGCGAAGATCTTCAGCCGGAGCGAGTAGAGGACCTGTTCGCCGGTGCGGCCCGTCTTGCGGATCTCGCCGGTCTGCGCGGCCCACTGGATCAGGACGGTGAGCAGCGCGAGTCCGGCGGCCGCCCAGACGGCGCCGAGCGCGGCCTGCGTGACGCCTTCGTCGATGCCGTGCCGGATGAGGACCGGCAGCAGCAAGCCCATGCCCGCGTCGACGGCGACCAGCGCGAGCGCGACGGAGAGCGGCTTGCCGAAGCCCTTGAGCAGCCGCCGCAGCCCGTACGAGGTCTCGGCGGCGACCGCCTTGGCCTCGTCGATGCCGGGGGTGTCGTCGGCCGGGGGCAGCGCGTCCACGGCGGTGAGCAGTTCGGGCGTCGAGGGGGTGTCGCTGAGCGCGGTGTCCTTGGGCGTACGGTCGCCCGCCCACAGCTCGGGGGTGATCCCCCGCTCGGCGTCGAACTCTGCGTCCAGTTCGGCCCGTACGGAGGTGTCCTCCAGCTCCTTGGTGAGCGGGGTGAGGTGCCCGGGCGAGACGGCGCCCAGCTCGTCCGGGTCGGTCAGGAGCCTGCGGTAGAGGGCCGAGCGCCGCTCCAGTTCCTCGTGGGTGCCGAGGTCGGAGAGCCGGCCCTCGTCGAGGACGGCGATCCGGTCGGCGAGGCCCAGGGTGGAGCGGCGGTGGGCGATGAGCAGGGTGGTGCGCCCTGCCATGACCTGCTTCAGGGCCTCATGGATCTCGTGCTCCACGCGGGCGTCCACCGCGGAGGTGGCGTCGTCGAGGACGAGGAGGCGGGGGTCGGTGAGGATCGCGCGGGCGAGCGCCAGGCGCTGGCGCTGGCCGCCGGAGAGGGTGAGGCCCTGCTCGCCGACCTTGGTGTCGTAGCCGTCGGGCAGCTCGTCGATGAACCGGTCGGCCTGCGCGGCGCGGGCCGCGGCCTCGATCTGCTCCTGGGTGGCATCCGGGACGCCGTACGCGATGTTGGCGCGCACCGTGTCAGAGAAGAGGAAGGAGTCCTCGGGGACCAGGCCGATCGCGGCCCGCAGCGACGCGAGGGTCAGCTCGCGCACGTCCTGTCCGCCGACGAGGACGGCGCCGTGGGTGACGTCGTAGTAGCGGGGCAGCAGCAGCGAGACGGTGGACTTGCCGCTGCCGGAGGAGCCGACGACGGCGACGGTCTCGCCGGGCGCGATGGAGAGCGAGAAGTTCTCCAGGACCGGGCGGCCGTCCTCGTACGCGAAGGAGACCTCGTCGAACTCGACGGTCGCCGGGGCGTCGGCGTCGAGGGTCTTCGTGCCGTCCTCGATCACCGGCTCGGTGTCGATCAGCTCCAGGACGCGCTCGACGCCCGCCCGGGCCTGCTGGCCGACGGTGAGGACCATGGCGAGCATCCGGACCGGGCCGACGAGCTGGGCCAGATACGTGGAGAAGGCGACGAACGTACCGAGCGTGATCTCCCCGCGCACCGCCAGCCAGCCGCCGACGGCGAGCATCGCGACCTGGCCGAGGGCGGGGACGGACTGGAGGGCCGGGGTGTACCGGGAGTTGAGGCGGATGGTGCGCAGCCGCCCGGCGAACAGCCGGCGGCCGACCTCCCGCAGCTTCCCGGTCTCCTGCTCCTCCTGCCCGAAGCCCTTCACCACGCGTACGCCGGAGACGGCACCGTCCACGACGCCCGCGACGGCGGCGGCCTGGGCCTGGGCATACCAGGTGGCCGGGTGGAGGCGGGTCTTGGAGCGCTTGGCGATGAACCAGAGGGCGGGGGCGACGGCGAGCGCGACGAGGGTGAGGGGCAGCGACAGCCAGGCCATGATGGCCAGGGAGATCAGGAAGAGCAGGATGTTGCCGATGGTCATCGGCAGCATGAAGAGCAGGCCCTGGATCAGCTGGAGGTCGCTGGTGGCGCGGCCGACGACCTGCCCGGTGGACAGCTCGTCCTGGCGCCGCCCGTCGAGCCGGGTGATCGCCCCGTACATGTCGGTGCGCAGGTCGTGCTGGACGTCGAGGGCGAGCCGGCCGCCGTAATAGCGGCGGATGTACGTGAGGACGTAGACGACGAGGGCGGCTCCTATGAGCAGCCCGGTCCAGGTGCCGAGGGAGCGCTCCTTCGCCGTGATCACGTCATCGATGACGACCTTGGTGATCAGCGGGACGAGCGCCATGACGGCCATGCCGCCCAGGCTGGACCCGAGCGCCAGGACGACATCCTTCGGATAGCGCCACGCGTACCCGGTCAGCCTCCTGGCCCACCCCTGCTGTCCCGCCGCCGCCACGTGCTGCCTCCCGCTGTCGCCTCGCTGCCGAAGGGATCAACACCGGGGTGGAGCGGATTCATCCCGGATACGTGCTCATCCCGGATGCGTGGCCGCGAAGAGCCGTACGACCGCGGGCAGGACCACGACGGAGGGCCCGGGGTCCGCGAGGGCCTTCGCCAGGTCGTCGGCCAGGGTCTCGGGGGAGGTGCGGAGGGCCGGTACGCCGAAGGACTCCGCGAGGGCCACGAAGTCCGGCCGGGACAGTTCGGTGCCGGAAGCCTCCCCGTACGCATCGGTCATGTACTCGCGCAGCACCCCGTACCCGCCGTCGTCCACGATCAGCCAGGTCACCGGCAGATCGTGCTGGCGGGCCGTGGCCAGCTCGGCGATCGAGTACAGGGCGCCGCCGTCGCCGGAGACCGCGAGGACCGGGCGCGAAGGGTCGGCGACCGCCGCGCCGAGCGCCGCGGGGTACGCGTAGCCGAGTCCGCCCGCGCCCTGCGCCGAATGCATCGTGTTCGGGCGGCGGGCGTCGAAGGCGGACCAGGCCCAGTACGACAGGATCGTCATGTCCCAGAAGCTGGGGGACGTGTCCGGGAGTGCGCTGCGGATCGAGGCCAGGAGTTCCTGTTCGGCGTCGAGGTCCTGGCCGGCGATCCGTTCGCGTACACGGCTGAGGACCTCCCGTACCCGGGGAGCCGCCGTCGCGTCCTCGCGCGGTCCGTCGAGGGTCTCCAGGAGCGCGGTGAGCGCGAGGCGGGCGTCCGCGTGGATGCCGAGCGCCGGCAGGACGGCCTCCAGCTTGCCCGCGTCGGCCTCGATCTGGATGACGCGGCCCCTGGGGTTGAACGTGTAGTAGTTCGAGGAGAGTTCGCCCAGGCCGGAGCCGACGACGAGCAGGACGTCCGCGTCCTCCAGGAAGTCGGTGGTGTGGCGGTCCTCCAGCCAGGACTGGAGCGAGAGCGGGTGCTCCCAGGGGAAGGCGCCCTTGCCGCCGAAGGTGGTGACCACCGGGGCGTTGAGCTGCTCGGCGAGCGCGCGCAGCTTCCCCGCCGCGTCGGCACGTACGACGCCGCCGCCCGCGATGATCGCGGGGCGTTCGGCCCCCGCCAGGAGATGCGCGGCGACCGCCGTGAGCTCGGGGCGCGGGGCGAGGTCCTCGGGGAAGGCGTCCGGGGCGTTCACCACCGGCAGTACGGTCTCGGCGGCGAGCACGTCCACCGGGATCTCCACCCACACCGGACCGTGCGGCACCGTCAGCGCCGACCGCCAGGCGTCGGCGATCGCCGACGGGATCTGGGACGCGGTCCGTGCCGTGTGGACGGACTTCACCACGTCCCTGAACGAGGCCTGCTGGTCGCGGAGTTCATGCAGATGCCCCTGGCGGTGGCCGCCGAGGCCCCGCACCGGGATCTGGCTGGAGACCGCGAGCACGGGAGCCGAGGCGGCCGCGGCCTCCTGGAGCGCGGCGAGCGAGGTCAGCGCGCCCGGACCGGTCGACAGGAACAGCGGGGCGGCCTCCCCGGTGATCCGGCCGTATCCGTCCGCGGCGAAGCCCGCGTTGTTCTCGACGCGCAGCCCGACGTACCGCAGCGAGGAGCGGCGCAGCGCGTCGAACAGGGCGAGCGCGTGCTGGCCCGGCAGCCCGAAGACCGTCGTCGCGCCGAGTCCGTGCAGCGTCTCGATCACGAGGTCGCCGCCGGTGCGCCCGGCCGGCGGGTGCAGCGCGGCCTCGGTCTGGGCCGGGGTGGGCCGCAGCTCGACGTCGTGGTCGTGGGTCACTTGGCCCGCTCCTGCGCGATCTGCCGGCTCATGATCGTCGTCAGCTCGTACGCGGTGTGGGAGGCGGCCACCGCCGTGATCTCCGCGTGGTCGTAGGCGGGCGCCACCTCGACCACGTCCGCCGAGACGAGGTTGCAGGAGGCGAGGCCGCGCAGGATCTCCAGGAGCTCGCGCGAGGTCATGCCGCCGGCCTCGGGGGTGCCCGTGCCGGGCGCGTGCGCCGGGTCGAGGCAGTCGATGTCGATGGAGATGTACAGCGGGCGGTCACCGATGCGCTGGCGCAGCTGGTCCGCGACCTCGTCGGCGCCGCGCCGGTAGACGTCGGCGGAGGTGACGATGCCGAAGCCCATCTTCTCGTCGTCGGTCAGGTCCTGCTTGCCGTACAGCGGGCCGCGGATGCCGACGTGGGACAGCGCCTCGGTGTCGAGGATGCCCTCCTCGACCGCGCGCCGGAACGGGGTGCCGTGGGTGTACTCGGCGCCGAAGTACGTGTCCCACGTGTCGAGGTGCGCGTCGAAGTGGAGGAGCGCGACGGGGCCGTGCTTCTTGGCGACGCTCCTGAGCAGGGGAAGCGCGATGGTGTGGTCGCCGCCGAGGGTCATCAGCCGGGCGCCGGTGCCGAGCAGTTCGTCGGCGGCGGCCTCGACGGTCTCCACGGCCTCGTTGATGTTGAACGGGTTCGCCGCTATGTCGCCGGCGTCCGCGACCTGCGCGAGGGCGAAGGGCGAGGCGTCCTGCGCCGGGTTGTAGGGGCGCAGCAGCCGCGAGGCCTCACGGATCGCGTTGCCGCCGAAGCGGGCGCCGGGCCGGTAGGAGACACCGCTGTCGAAGGGCACACCGACGACCGCCACGTCCGCGGCACCGACCTCGTCGAGCCGCGGCAGCCGCGCGAACGTGGCCGGACCCGCGTACCGCGGGATGCGGGAGGAGTCCACGGGGCCGCGCGGGCCGGAGGGGGCGGAGGTGCCGGGGGTCTGGCTGCTGCTCATCGTCGAGCTCCTTCGGGTGGCGCCGTCTGTGCCTCACCAGTGTCACACCGTCCCTCCCGCGGGCCACCTTCCACTTCGTCGCCCCGGCCGCCGCCGACCTGCCACATCGTCGCGCCGCGCGCTCCCCGGTTCACCTTCCGCGGTGTCCGACCACCGGGACGCCCGGTCGGCCCGTACGGCCTGAAGGCACAATGAACCCATGCCGATACCCAGCCGCGAAGCCCTCGTCGACCATCTCGTCCGTACGCGTATCGCCGGTGATGTCGCCACACCCCGCGAGAACAACCTCTCCCACTACCGCAAGCTCTCCAACGGCGACCGCCACTACTGGCTGGGAATCGACCTGGGCGACCGGTGGACCGACGAGCAGGACGTCCTCGCGGTAATGGCCGAGCGCTGCGGGGTGATCGACGATCCCGAGCACCGTTTCGGGCAGGACACCATCGACCCCGAGCTGACCGTCGCCGGTCTGGAGCGGATGGCGGCGCGACTGCGCAAGGCCGCGGAGGCGCAGCAGCGCGTCCTGTTCGCGACCGGGCACCCGGGTGCGCTGCTCGACGTGCACCGGGCGACCGCGGACGCGATGCGGCGCGCGGGCTGCGAGATCGTACGGATCCCCGGCGGGCTCGTCGCGGACGAGGGCTATGTCTTCCAGTTCGCCGATGTCGCCGTCTTCGAGCGGGGCGCGAGCCTGTGGCACACGCACTCGCCCGAGCCGATGAACGCGATCCTCGACGCCCTGGAGGCCGAGGGCAGCCCGCTGCCGGACCTCGTGGTCGCCGACCACGGCTGGGCGGGGCGGGCGGGCCAGCGCGGCATCGACTCCGTGGGGTACGCGGACTGCAACGACCCGGCGCTGTTCCTCGGCGAGGCCGAGGGAACCGTGCAGGTCACGGTCCCCCTCGACGACCACGTCCTCGACCCGCGGTTCTACGAGCCGATGACGGCGTTCCTGCTGGACGCGGCAGGTCTGGAGCAGTAGGCCACCTGCCCCGGTCTCACCAGACCTTCCCGGCCTGCTCCCGTACGGTCCGGTTGATCCGGTTGAAGAAGTTGGTGAGGGCGATCTCCAGGATGAGCCCGGCGAGCTGCTCCTCGGTGAAGTGGTCGGCGGCCGCGTCCCAGATCTCGTCGGTGACGCCGGCCGCGCCGTCCTGGATCCGGGTGGCGGCCTCCGCGAGGTCGAGGGCCGCGCGCTCCTCGTCGCTGAAGAAGGGGGTTTCGCGCCAGGTGACCACGTTGTGCAGCCGTACGTCACTCTCCCCGCGCTTCTTCGCGCCTTCGACCCCGGCGTAGACGCAGGGGCTGCACCCGTTGATCTGGCTGGCCCGCAGATGGACCAGGCCGAGCAGGCTCTCGTCGACTCCGGCGGAGTGGATCGCCTTGTAGAGGTGCTGGACGGCGGTGGTCACGTCGGGGTTGGAGGCGCCCTGCATGCGCGGGGTGCGGGCGTCGGTACGTTCGCCGGTGCGCGCTTCGGTACGTGCTTCGGTACGTGCTTCCATCGGACTGCTCCTTCATCGGTTACGTGGGCCCGTCCGGGCCCGTCACCTTCCTGACGGAGCAGTCGCGAGGAAGGTGACAACATGAGCGGGAGCAGTCCGAAGGATCCGATGGCCGAGGCCTTCGAGGCCCAGCGCACCCGGCTGCGGGCCATCGCGCACCGCATGCTCGGCTCGGCGGCCGACGCGGAGGACGTGGTGCAGGAGGCCTGGCTCCGGCTGTCCCGCCAGGACCCGGCGGAGATCCACAACCTCGGCGGCTGGCTGACCACGGTGGTGGGCCGGATCAGCCTCGACGTGCTGCGCTCGCGCCAGGCCCGTCCGCAGGCCTCGCTCGACGACGAGGAACGCGGCGAGCTCGTCGTCACGGCCGACGACGGACCCGGACCCGAGGAGTCGGTGGCGCTCGCCGACTCGGTCGGGCTCGCCCTGCTCGTCGTCCTCGAATCCCTCCGCCCGCACGAGCGGCTCGCGTTCGTGCTGCACGACCTGTTCGCCGTGCCCTTCGACGAGATCGCCCGGATCCTCGGCAAGTCCACCGACGCCACGAAGATGCTCGCGAGCCGAGCCCGCAGGAAGGTGCAGGCGGGCGAGCGGCCGACGGCCTTCGCGCGGGAGCAGCGTCCGGTCGTCGAGGCGTTCCTGACGGCGGCCCGCGACGGTGACTTCGACGCGCTCCTGCGCGTCCTCGACCCCGAGGTGCGGCTCACCGCCGACACCCCGGACGGCCGTTTCGTCGTCATCGGCGCCAGCAAGGTCGCCGCAGGCGCCCGGATCGGCTCGGGCGCGGGGGCGCTCGGACGGGCCGTCCTCGTGAACGGACGCCCCGGCTACCTGGCCTGGCGCGCGGACCGCACCCCGCTCGCGCTGCTCGCGTTCACGGTCACCGACGGCCGCATCACGGAGATCACTTCCGTGGCCGACCCGGCGTGGCTGGCGGCGCTCGACCTGCCGGATCCGGTTGAGGCGTGAGAGCCCGCCGGACGGGGCGCGCCGGGGTGGACCGGGGGACCAGGGACGTCAAACCGCTCCCCCCTCGCACCCACCCGCACGCCCCGCCGCGGCTCAGGCCCTCTCAGCAGCCCCCGCCGCAGCAGCCGCGCGCTGCCGCGCCCCGACCTTGGCCGCCGTCTCCCGCAGCAGTCCGGGGCCCAGCCTGCGATGCACCGCGGACAGGGGCGTCCACACGAGCCGGCCGGGGGTCCGGTCGTAGCGCAGGAAGGTCGTCAGGGACACGCGGCCCTCCGCCGCCCGGACGATCAGCTGGCCGGTCAGGGACCCGGACGCGGCCTCGAGCCGCACCCAGTCCTCGCCCCGCCCGGCGATCCGCCAGCCCGCCACGGTCCGCGGCGAGCGGCCCCCGGCCAGCCGCAGGCCCAGCAGCCCACGCCATATGAACCGTTCCGTGCGGCTGGGCTCGTCGCCGAACATCGCCCGCGCCCAGTCCTCGGCGCTCGTCCTGCCGGTCGCCTCCCCCGCCGTCTCCCCCGCCGCGTCCGTACGCAGCGCGAACCAGTCGACGTAGTCGTACGACGGCAGCGAGGTCAGCGCACGGGCGTGGGCGGGGACGGCCCGCTCCCCGACCGCCCGCTCGACCGGCTCCGCGGACGGGGCCGGCTCCACGGACGGGACCTGCTCCACGGACGGGAGCTGCGGGCCCGGCTTCACGTGCGGCCCGCCCCCAGGTGCCGCCTCCCCCACGAGCCCGCGCTCGCGCCACGCCCGCTCCCACAGCCGCGTGAGCGTCGGCAGGACGATCAGGTGGCGGAACGGTGCGATGCCTGCCATGTACAGCCGGCCCAGCCGCCCCTTCGGCCGGACCAGGACCGCCATGCGCAGCTCGTGGTCACCGCTCGCGGCCGGCACCCAGCCGAGGTGCATGATCGCGTGCGCGGTGCCGTTGGCGATCTCGCGGGCGCACTCGCGGTCCAGGACGTACAGGGTGCTCAGCTCGCCCGCCGGTGCGGGCTCGGGCGCGAGCGCCCGCAGGTCGTCAGGGAGCCGGTCGCGCAGCGAACCGTGCGCCGCCGGGCCCGTTCCGGCCTTGTCCCAGCCGAACCAGGCACCCAGCTTGAAGCGCACGGCGAACAGGAACCGCAGCGGCCACGGCTGCCGCGCGGGCTCAAAGGCGGCGTCGAACGCCGCCAGCATCTCCGGGAAGTCCCCGGGGCCGGCGCCGGGGGTGCGGATGGCCCACACGTCCTCGAGCCGGAAGTCGTCGGCCAGTGCGTGAATGCGCCACGGCTGGTCCGTATGGGCAGTTCCGGGGAGCCTCATCGTCGTCTCCGTTCCGGTACACGTCCGGTACACATCGCGTTATACGGTGGCGTACAACTCAAGGCTAACGCCTTTTATACGGTGGCGTATAACTGGGCGTACGACCGGTCACGGTGAGGTGGGACACAGCATGGGCGCAGCGCGCACTCCGCGGGAGAAGTGGATCGAGGAAGGACTGCTGGCCCTGGCCGACGGCGGCCCGGACGCCGTCCGCGTGGAGGCGCTCGCGAAGCGGCTCGGGGTCACCAAGGGCGGCTTCTACGGCTACTTCACCGACCGCGCGGCACTCCTGACGGCCATGCTCGACACGTGGGAGCGGGAGAGCACCGACGAGGTGCTGCAGCAGATCGCGCAGGAGGGCGGCGACCCGAGGACGCAGGCCCAGCGCGCGGGCGAACTCACCTTCTCCGACGACCGGCTGCTCCCCCTCGACCTCGCCGTCCGCGACTGGGCCCGGCGCGACCCGGAGGTGGCCGAGCGGCTGCTGCGCGTGGACGAGCAGCGCATGGCCCTGCTGCGCGAGGTCATCGGCGGCTTCTGCTCCGACCCCCTGGAGGTGGAGGCCCGCAGCCTGATGGCCTTCTGCGTGGCGATCGGCGAGCACTTCCTCTCGGTCGGCCACGGCGGGCACACCCGGGCCGAGGTCATCCGCCGCGCGGCCGACCTCGTCCTCAACCGCCCGGCACAGTCCCCTTAGTCGCCCTCCGTGGGCGGCGCCGGATCGATGTCCGTGGGCGGCGTCGGATCGATGAAAACCCGCCGCACCGAGGGGAAGCGGGCCCGCAGGCGGTGTTCCGCCTCCTCGCAGGAGCGCTCCACGTCCGCCGCCGTCACCACGTCACGGAAGTCCGCCTTCGCCGCGATCAGCACCTCGCCCGGGCCCTGGACCAGCGTCACCAGGTCCACGACCTCCATCACATGCGGGACGGCGAGGAGTTCCTCGCGGATCTGCTCGCGCGTCTCCGGAGGCAGCGAACGGCCGATCAGGAGGTCGGCGTTGCTGCGGCCCAGCTCCCATGCCACCCCCACGAGCAGCAGGCCGATGAGGACCGACGCGATGCCGTCGTAGACCCCGGAGCCGGAGAGCTGGCCGCCGAGGAGGCCGCCCGCGGCGAGCGTGAGGCCGATCAGGGCCGCGCTGTCCTCCAGGAACACCGCCTTGACCGCCGTGTCCGGGGTCCAGCGGACATAGCGCTTCACGCCGACCCGGTACCGCGCGGCCTCACCGCGCACCTGCCGCCACGCGACCCGCAGTGAGGAGGCCTCCAGGGCGAAGGCGAGCGCCAGGATGATGTACGAGACCGTCGGATCGCCCGGTGCCTCGCCGTGCGTGAGCGTGTGGATGCCGTCGTACACGGCGAAGACCCCGCCGCCGACGAAGGTCGCGACGGCCGCGAGCATCGCCCAGACGTAGCGGGCGCCGCTGTAGCCCAGCGGGTGGGCCTCGTCGGCCGGCTTCCCGCCCGCCCTGAGGGAGACGAGCAGCATCAGCTCGGTGACGGTGTCGGCGAGGGAGTGGGCGGCCTCGGAGAGCATGGCGCTGGAGCCGCTGATCACTCCGGCGAAGGCCTTCGCCACGGCGATGGCGAGGTTGACGCAGACGGCGACGATGACCGTCCCGACGGACTCCGAGTGCTCCGGCTCGCTCATGTCGCGACGGTATGTCCGGTTCGGATGCGGTGCGATCCGGGCCGCGCGGCAGGCGAGTCAGCGCGGTACCCGGACCACGCCTTCCTGGATCACCGAGATCGCCAGGCGGCCGTCCTGGGTGTAGATACGGGCCTGGCCCAGGCCGCGGCCGCCGGAGGCCGAGGGGGACTCCTGGTCGTAGAGGAGCCATTCGTCCGCGCGGAACGGGCGGTGGAACCACATCGCGTGGTCGAGCGAGGCGCCGACCACATCGCCGACCGTCCAGCCGCCGCGGCCGTGCGCGAGCAGCACCGAGTCGAGGAGCGTCATGTCGGAGACGTACGTGGCCAGGCAGACGTGCAGCAGCGGGTCGTCGTCGAGCTTGCCGTTCGCGCGGAACCAGACCTGCGAGCGCGGCTCGCGCGCCTCGCCGACGGTCCCGTACGGCGGGGCGTCCACGTACCGCAGATCCACCGCGCCGCGTGCCTTGATCATGCGGTCCACGACGCCGGGGTCCCGGAAGTTCGCCGCGTACCGCGGCAGCATCTCGGCCGCGGTCGGCAGCGACTCGGGGTCGGGCGCGGGCGGCATCTCCGCCTGGTGCTCCATGCCCTCCTCGTACGCCTGGAACGACGCCGAGAGGTGGAAGATCGGCTTGCCGTGCTGTACCGCGACGACCCGGCGCGTGGTGAAGGAACGCCCGTCGCGGATCCGGTCGACCTCGTACACGATGGGCGCGCCGGGGTCCCCCGTGCGCAGGAAGTACGCGTGCAGGGAGTGGGCGTCGCGCCCTTCGGGCACGGTGCGGCCGGCCGCGACCAGGGCCTGGGCGGCGACTTGCCCGCCGAAGACCCTGGGCACGAGCGCGGACTGCGACTGCCCGCGGAAATAGTCCTGCTCGATCCGCTCCAGGTCGAGCAGATCGAGCAGGCGCTGCAGTTCTTCGTTCAAGGCAGGTGGCCTTAGAGGCCCATGTCCTTCGCGATGATCGACTTCATGACCTCGGACGTGCCGCCGTAGATGCGGTTGACGCGGTTGTCCGCGTACAGGCGGGCGATCGGGTACTCGTTCATGAAGCCGTAGCCGCCGTGCAGCTGCAGGCAGCGGTCGATCACGCGGTGCGCGACCTCGGTGCAGAAGAGCTTCGCGGAAGCGGCCTCGGCGGGGGTCAGCTCACCGGCGTCCAGGGCCTCCAGGGCGCGGTCGGCGACGGCCTCGGCGGCGTCCACCTCGGCCTGGCAGGCGGCCAGTTCGAACTTGGTGTTCTGGAAGGACGCGACGGTCTTGCCGAAGACGGTGCGCTCCTGGACGTACTCCTTGGCGAACTTCACCGCGGCCGCCGCCTGGGCGTACGCGCCGAAGGCGATGCCCCAGCGCTCGGAGGGCAGGTTCTGGCCGAGGTAGTAGAAGCCCTTGTTCTCCTCGCCGAGGAGGTCCTCGACGGGGACCTCGACGTCGACGAACGCCAGCTCGGCGGTGTCGGAGGTCTTCAGGCCCAGCTTGTCGAGCTTGCGGCCGATCGAGTAGCCGGCGGACTTGGTGTCCACGGCGAACAGGGAGATGCCGAAGCGGCGGTCCTGCTCGGTCGGCGCCGAGGTGCGGGCGCAGACGATCACACGGTCGGCGTGCACACCGCCGGTGATGAAGGTCTTGGCGCCGTTGAGGATGTAGTGCGTGCCGGCCTCGTTGAGCTTGGCCGTGGTCTTCATGCCGGCGACGTCGGAGCCGGTGCCCGGCTCGGTCATCGCGAGCGCCCACATCTCCTCGCCGGAGACGAACTTCGGCAGGTAGCGCTTCTTCTGCTCGTCGGAGGCGAGCAGCTGGATGTACGGGAGGCCGAGGAGGACGTGCACCCCGGAGCCGCCGAAGGAGACGCCGGCGCGGGCGGTCTCCTCGTACATGACGGCCTCGTACTTGTGCGAGTCGATGCCGGCGCCGCCGTACTCCTCCGGGACGCGGATGCCGAAGATGCCCAGCTCACCGAGCTTGTAGTAGAAGTCGCGCGGGGCCTGGCCGGCCTCGTACCACTCGTCGTAGACGGGGACGACCTCGTTCTCGATGAACGCGCGGATGGTCTCGCGGAAGGCGTCGTGGTCCTCGGTGAACACGGTGCGGCGCACGGGGTCTCCTCTTACGTCGGTGGGGCGCCCACAGTCGTTGAGGGGCTGCACCCTGGCTAAGCGCTTGCTCAGGTTACCGGCCGGTTGGTACGCGCGTCCAGGGTGGCGATGGCCACACCACTGGACGCGAACGCCCCGCGAGCCATCCGGTGCAGCAAGCCCGCCATGGCCGCCCGCCCCGGAAGCGCGCCGGGCCGGCTCAGGTGCGGGGTCGAGTTCAGGAGACCGAAGACCGCGTGGACCGAGGCGCGGGCATCCGCCTCCACCAGGGACGGGTAGACCTTGCGGACGACCTCGACCCACAGCTCGACGTACTGGCGCTGCAGCTGGCGGACCAGTTTGCGGTCGCTGTCGCGCAGGCGGTCCAGCTCGCGGTCGTGCAGGGTGATGAGAGGACGGTCGTCGAGCGCGAAGTCGATATGGCCCTCGATGAGCGAGTCGAGGAGCGCGGAGGGCTCGCCCTCCGCCTCGGCCACCCGGCGCTTGCCGCCGGTCAGGAGCTGTTCACTGATGCCGACGAGCAGTTCGGCCAGCATCGCGTCCTTGCCGGCGAAGTGCCGGTAGAGGCCGGGGCCGCTGATACCGACCGCGGCCCCTATTTCATCGACGCCGACCCCGTGGAACCCGCGTTCGGCGAAGAGCCGCGCCGCTTCCTTGAGGATCTGCTCGCGGCGGGTCGCGCCCGCGGTCGTGGTGCTCATGAAGTCATTCTAGACAGTGCGGTTAGCGGTCGTTAACCTGTTGGCAATGGGTTAACGCTCATTAACCGAGCAAGGGGGCTCACCACCATGCAGCAGGCACCCGTGCTGAGCAGCGGCGCCGATCCGGCGTCCGAGGCCTGGCGGTCCAACGAGGCGGCGCACCGCGCGCTCGTCGAGGAGCTGCGCGAGAAGCTCGCCGCGGCCCGGCTCGGCGGCGGCGAGAAGTCGCGCGCCCGCCATGTCGCGCGCGGCAAGCTCCTGCCGCGCGACCGTGTGGACACGCTGCTCGACCCGGGCTCCCCGTTCCTGGAGCTGGCCCCGCTCGCCGCGGACGGCCTGTACGGCGGGGACGCGCCGGCCGCCGGGGTGATCGCGGGGATCGGCCGGGTGTCCGGGCGCGAGTGCGTGATCGTCGCCAATGACGCCACCGTCAAGGGCGGCACGTACTACCCGATGACGGTGAAGAAGCATCTGCGCGCCCAGGCCGTGGCCCTGGAGAACCGTCTCCCCTGCCTGTATCTGGTCGACTCCGGCGGCGCCTTCCTGCCGATGCAGGACGAGGTCTTCCCCGACCGTGAGCACTTCGGGCGGATCTTCTACAACCAGGCCAAGATGTCCGGCGCGGGCATCCCGCAGATCGCGGCCGTCATGGGCTCGTGCACGGCCGGCGGCGCGTACGTCCCGGCGATGAGCGACGAGGCCGTGATCGTGCGCAATCAGGGCACGATCTTCCTGGGCGGCCCGCCGCTGGTGAAGGCCGCGACCGGCGAGGTCGTCACGGCCGAGGAGCTGGGCGGCGGCGAGGTCCACTCGCGGACGTCGGGCGTGACCGACCACCTCGCTGAGAACGACGCGCACGCGCTGCGGATCGTACGGAACATCGTCGCCACGCTGCCCGAGCGCGGCGCGCTGCCCTGGTCGGTCGAGGCTCCCGAGGAGCCGAAGGCGGATCCGGCCGGGCTCTACGGCGCCGTGCCCGTCGACTCCCGTACGCCCTATGACGTGCGGGAAGTGATCGCGCGGATCGTCGACGGCTCGCGCTTCCAGGAGTTCAAGTCCGAGTACGGGCAGACGCTCGTCACCGGGTTCGCGCGGATCCACGGGCACCCGGTCGGGATCGTCGCGAACAACGGCATCCTGTTCTCCGAATCCGCCCAGAAGGGCGCCCACTTCATCGAGCTGTGCGACCAGCGCGGCATCCCGCTGCTGTTCCTGCAGAACATCTCGGGCTTCATGGTCGGCCGCGACTACGAGGCGGGCGGGATCGCCAAGCACGGCGCGAAGATGGTGACCGCCGTGGCCTGTACGCGCGTGCCGAAGCTGACGGTCGTGGTCGGCGGCTCGTACGGCGCGGGCAACTACTCGATGTGCGGGCGGGCGTACAGCCCCCGCTTCCTGTGGATGTGGCCCAACGCGAAGATCTCCGTGATGGGCGGCGAGCAGGCCGCGTCCGTGCTCGCCACCGTCAAGCGCGACCAGATCGAGGGTCGCGGCGAGGAGTGGGCGGCCGAGGCCGAGGACGAGTTCAAGGCGCCGATCCGCGCGCAGTACGAGACACAGGGGAACGCCTACTACGCGACGGCCCGCCTGTGGGACGACGGGGTCATCGACCCCATGGAGACCCGCCAGGTCCTGGGCCTCGCGCTGACCGCCTGTGCCAACGCCCCACTCGGCGACCCCGAGTTCGGCGTCTTCCGGATGTGAGGGGACCCCTGACGATGTTCGACACAGTTCTGGTCGCCAACCGCGGCGAGATCGCGGTCCGCGTGATCCGTACGCTGCGGGCGCTCGGGGTCCGCTCGGTCGCGGTGTTCAGCGACGCGGATGCCGATGCCCGGCACGTACGGGAGGCGGACACGGCGGTACGGATCGGGCCGCCGCCCGCTTCCGAGTCGTATCTGCGCATGGACGCATTGATCGACGCGGCCCGGCGCACGGGCGCGCAGGCCGTGCACCCCGGCTACGGCTTCCTCGCCGAGAACGCCGCCTTCGCACAGGCCTGCGCGGACGCCGGCCTGGTCTTCATCGGGCCGCCCGCCTCGGCGATCGACCTGATGGGCGACAAGATCCGCGCCAAGGAGACGGTGAAGGCGGCCGGGGTTCCGGTCGTCCCCGGCTCCTCCGGCAGCGGGCTCACCGACGCCCAACTGGCCGATGCGGCACGGGAGATCGGCGTTCCGGTCCTGCTCAAGCCGTCCGCGGGCGGCGGCGGCAAGGGCATGCGGCTCGTACGGGACCTCGCGGTCCTCGACGAGGAGATCGCCGCGGCCCGGCGCGAGGCCCGCGCCTCCTTCGGCGACGACACCCTGCTCGTGGAGCGCTGGATCGACCGGCCCCGGCACATCGAGATCCAGGTGCTCGCGGACGGCCACGGGAACGTGGTGCATCTCGGCGAGCGCGAGTGCTCGCTGCAGCGCCGCCACCAGAAGATCATCGAGGAGGCGCCCAGCGCGCTCCTCGACGAAGCGACCCGGGCCGCGATGGGCGAGGCGGCCGTGCAGGCCGCGCGCTCGTGCGGCTACTCGGGTGCGGGCACGGTGGAGTTCATCGTCCCGGGCGGTGACCCCTCCGCGTACTACTTCATGGAGATGAACACGCGCCTTCAGGTCGAGCACCCCGTCACCGAGCTGGTCACCGGGATCGACCTGGTGGAGTGGCAGCTGCGGGTGGCCGCCGGGGAGCAACTCCCGTTCGCGCAGAACGACATCACGCTCACCGGGCACGCGGTCGAGGCGCGGATCTGCGCCGAGGACCCGTCCCGCGGCTTCCTGCCGTCCGGCGGCACGGTGCTCGCGCTGCACGAGCCGTCCGGGGACCGGGTGCGCACGGACTCCGGGCTCTCCGAGGGCACGGAGGTCGGCAGCCTGTACGACCCGATGCTGTCCAAGGTGATCGCGTACGGCCCTTCGCGGGCGGACGCGTTGCGCAGGCTGCGGGCCGCGCTCGCGGACACCGTGACACTGGGCGTGCAGACGAACGCGGGCTTCCTGCGCCGCCTTCTCGCCCACCCCGACGTGGTGTCCGGCGAGATGGACACGGGGCTGGTCGAGCGCGAGGTCGACGGACTGGTCGACACCGCCGTACCGGACGAGGTGTACGCGGCCGCCGGCCTGCTGGCCCGGTCCCGGCTCGACCCGCAGGCGGCTCCCGGCCGTTGGCTCGACCCGTTCGACGTGCCCAGCGGCTGGCGCATGGGCGACGCACCCGCCTGGCTGGAGCACCCCGTTCGCGTGCCAGGTCAGGAGCCGGTGGCGGTCGCGGTGCGCACCGACGGGCCCTCCGGGACGGAGGTGCGCGTGGATACCGAGGCCGCGCCCGCCCGGGCCCGCCTGACCGCGCTCACCCCCACCCACCTCACCGTCGAACTCGCGGGCCTCACCCACAAGTTCACCTACGCCACGGGCGCCGACGGCACCTGGCTGGCCCGCGACGGGCACAGCTGGCACCTCCAGGACCACGACCCCGTCGAGGCCGCGCTCACCGGCGCCGCGCACGCGGGCGCCGACGCCCTGACCGCCCCGATGCCCGGCACCGTCACCGTCGTGAAGGTCGCCGTGGGCGAGGAGGTGGCGGCCGGGCAGAGCCTGCTCGTGGTCGAGGCGATGAAGATGGAGCACGTCATCGCCGCCCCGCACGCGGGCACGGTCACCGAGCTCGATGTGACCGCGGGCGCGACCGTCGCGATGGACCAGATCCTCGCGGTCGTCGCCCCGCACGAAGAGGCCCCGCACACCGAGGAGACCTCATGACCGGGCTGCCGATGACCGTCCCCGCCCCCGAGCTGCCGCCCCGGATCCGTATCCACGAGGTGGGTGCGCGCGACGGGCTGCAGAACGAGAAGGCGACCGTCCCGACGGAGGTCAAGGCGGAGTTCATCCGCCGCCTGGCCGCCACCGGCCTCACCACCATCGAGGCCACCAGCTTCGTGCACCCCAAGTGGGTGCCCCAACTGGCCGACGCGGAAGCCTTGTTCCCGCAGGTCTCCACCGTCGAAGGCGTGGATCTCCCGGTCCTCGTGCCCAACGAGCGCGGCCTGGACCGCGCCCTGGAGCTGGGCGCGCGGCGGATCGCCGTCTTCGGGTCGGCCACCGAGACCTTCGCGCAGAAGAACCTCAACCGGTCGGTCGCCGAGTCCCTCGCGATGTTCGAGCCGGTGGTCGTCCGCGCGAAGGACGCCAAGATGCACGTCCGCGGCTATCTGTCGATGTGCTTCGGCGACCCGTGGGAGGGCGCCGTCCCCGTCCACCAGGTCGTCCGTACGGCCAAGGCGCTGCTGGACCTCGGCTGCGACGAGCTGAGCCTCGGCGACACCATCGGCGTGGCCACCCCCGGCCACGTCCAGGCGCTGCTCTCCGCGCTGAACGAGGAGGGCGTGCCCACCGGCGCCATCGGTGTGCACTTCCACGACACGTACGGCCAGGCGCTCTCCAACACCCTCTCCGCGCTCCAGCACGGCGTCACCACGGTGGACGCGTCCGCGGGCGGCCTCGGCGGCTGCCCGTACGCGAAGAGCGCCACCGGCAATCTCGCCACCGAGGATCTCGTGTGGATGCTCGACGGCCTCGGTATCGAGACCGGGGTCGATCTGGCCGCGCTCACCGCCACAAGCGTGTGGCTGGCCGAACAGCTGGGCCGTCCCAGCCCCTCCCGCACCGTCCGCGCGCTCTCCCACAAGGACTGAGCCCGTCTCTCACCTGGAGTGATCAGGGATGACCCTGGACCACCGGCTCTCCGCCGAACACGAAGAACTGCGCCGTACCGTCGAGGAGTTCGCGCACGACGTCGTCGCGCCGAAGATCGGCGACTTCTACGAGCGCCACGAGTTCCCGTACGAGATCGTCCGCGAGATGGGCCGCATGGGCCTGTTCGGGCTGCCCTTCCCCGAGGAGTACGGCGGCATGGGCGGCGACTACCTGGCGCTCGGGATCGCCCTGGAGGAGCTGGCGCGCGTCGACTCCTCCGTCGCGATCACCCTGGAGGCCGGTGTCTCGCTCGGCGCGATGCCGCTCCATCTGTACGGGACCGAGGAGCAGAAGCGGCAGTGGCTGCCGAAGCTGTGCAGCGGCGAGATGCTCGGCGCGTTCGGGCTCACCGAGCCGGGCGCCGGTTCGGACGCGGGCGGCACCCGCACCACGGCCGTACTCGACGAGGCCACCGACGAATGGGTGATCAACGGCTCCAAGTGCTTCATCACCAACTCCGGTACGGACATCACGGGTCTGGTGACGGTCACGGCGGTCACCGGCCGCTCCCCGGAAGGCAAGCCGCAGATCTCCTCGATCATCGTCCCGTCCGGCACCCCGGGCTTCACGGTGGCCGCCCCGTACTCGAAGGTCGGCTGGAACGCCTCGGACACCCGCGAGCTCTCCTTCACCGACGTCCGCGTCCCGCGCGCCAACCTGCTCGGTGAACTCGGCCGCGGCTACGCCCAGTTCCTGCGGATCCTCGACGAGGGCCGCATCGCCATCTCGGCGCTCGCGACCGGGCTCGCGCAGGGCTGTGTGGACGAGTCGGTGAAGTACGCCAAGGAGCGCGAGGCGTTCGGGAAGCCGATCGGCGCCAACCAGGCGATCCAGTTCAAGATCGCCGACATGGAGATGAAGGCGTACACGGCCCGCCTCGCGTGGCGTGACGCGGCCTCGCGGCTCGTCCACGGCGAGTCGTTCAAGAAGGAGGCCGCGCTCGCCAAGCTCTACTCGTCGACGATCGCCGTCGACAACGCGCGCGAGGCCACGCAGATCCACGGTGGCTACGGGTTCATGAACGAGTACCCGGTGGCCCGTATGTGGCGCGACTCGAAGATCCTGGAGATCGGCGAGGGCACGAGCGAGGTGCAGCGGATGCTGATCGCGCGGGAGCTGGGGCTGACGGGCTGACCGGCTGAGAGCAGCACCACATCGAAAGCGGGCCTTAGGTTAGGTTAACCTAAGGCCCGCTTCGACGTCCGTCCCCGAGAAAGCAGACTGCACATGCCCAAGCCCCACCTCTCCCGGCTCTCCCGACGTGGTCTGCTCGCCGCGGGCGGCGCTGTCGGCCTCGGTGCCGTCCTGGCCGCGTGCGGTGACGACAAGGGCAAGAAGGACGGCGGTTCGACGAAGACCGGCGGCTCCGGCTCGTTCTCCTTCACGGACGACCGCGGCACCGAGGTGAAGGCCGGCAAGATCCCCGCGAACGTCGTCGCCTTCACCGGCACCGCCGCCGCGCTCCACGACTACGGCATCGAGGTCAAGGGTGTCTTCGGCCCGACCGAGACCTCGGACGGCAAGCCCGACGTCCAGGCCGGCGACATGGACATCTCCAAGGTCGAGATCCTCGGCAACGCCTGGGACAAGTTCAGCGTCGAGAAGTACGCGGCCCTCAACCCCGAGCTCCTGATCACGGACATGTGGATCAAGGACCAGCTCTGGTACATCACGGGCACCGCCGCCGAGAAGAAGATCCTCCAGCTGAAGGTCCCCTCGGTCGCCCTGTGGGCCGCCGAGACCACCATGGACAAGGCGCTGGCCCGCCGCGTGGACCTCGCGAAGGCGCTCGGCGCCGACACCTCCGCCAAGAAGGTCACCGACGCCAAGGCCGCCTTCGAGAAGGCCGCCGCCCGGCTGCGCGCGGCCACCAAGGCCAACCCCGGCATCAAGGTCATGGTCGGCTCCGGCTCCGCTGACCTCTTCTACGTCACCCTCGCCAAGACGGCCGCGGACACCGCGTACTTCGAGTCCCTGGGCGTGGAGTTCGTGAAGCCGAAGGTCAACGCGCAGGGCTTCTTCGAGGAGCTCAGCTGGGAGAACGTCGACAAGTACAAGGCCGACGTGATCATGATGGACAACCGCACCGGCACGCTCCAGCCCGCGGACCTCGACAAGTCGAAGCCGACCTGGAAGCAGCTCCCCGCGGTCAAGGCCGGTCAGGTCGTCCCGCGCGTGACCGAGCCGATCTACTCGTACGCGAAGTGCACGCCGATCCTGGAGGACCTGGCGAAGGCGATCGAGGACGCGAAGAAGGTCACCAAGTGACCTTCCGCCTGTTCGGCCTCGAAGTCATCCGCACGGAGCGGCTGTCGCCGTCGCTGGCGCGCGTCACGTTCACGGGATACGGCGAGTCCGACGAGGACCGGGCCCTGACCGGGTTCCGCTCGGGCGGCCTCGACCAGAGCTGCTCCCTGTTCCTGCCGCAGCCGGGCCAGAAGGAGCCGGTGCTCCCGCCCGAACAGGAGCCGGGCGCCTGGTACATGGCGTACCGCTCGATGCCGGACGACGAGCGCGCCGTGATGCGCTCGTACACCGTGCGCGCCCAGCGCCCCGAGGCGGGCGAGGTGGACATCGACTTCGCGCTGCACGAGGACGGCGGACCGGCGTGCGTCTGGGCGGAGAAGGCCGCGCCCGGCGACCGCGTGAACGTGCTCGGTCCGGCGGACGCCGACAACACGGGCGTACGGTTCCAGCTGCCCGAGTCCGCGCCCTGGGTGCTCCTGTGGGCCGACGAGACGGCGCTCCCGGCCGCCTCCGCGATCCTTGAGTCGCTCCCGGCCGGCCTCCCGGTCCGCGCCTTCTTCGAAGTCCCGTACGCCGCCGATGAGCTGGCGCCGCGGACCGCTGCGGACCTCACGGTCACCTGGCTCGCGCGCGAGCGCGGCGAGAGTGCCCTCGAAGCGATCCGCGCCGCCGACGGGCTGCCCGCCGAAGCCCCGTACATCTGGCTCGCGGGTGAGGCGGGCGCGATGAAGCTGATCCGCCGGCACCTCCTCGACGACCGCGGCTACGACCGCCGCTCCGTCAGCTTCACCGGCTACTGGCGCCTGGGCGCCAGCGAGGACCGGCTGCGCGACGAGGCGGTGGCAGGGGTCACGGAGTCCGAGGAGGACTGACCCGCCGGGCACGCCCGCACACTCCGGAGCCCTGGGAGACGGTCCTCCCAGGGCTCCGGCATGCCGGACGCGAGTGCGTCGGCCCGCCTGCCTCACTCCCCGGGCCAGGGCACCTTCGGCGACTTGTAGTACTCCATGCCGAGCGCGTCCCAGCGCGGTCCCTGCGCCGCGATCCGTCCCTTGTACGCGTCCCAGTCATGCGTGGACGCGGGCGACCAGCCGAGCTCCGCGATCCCCGGCAGCCGCGGGAACGCCATGTACTCGATGTGCTCGCTCGTCGACAGCGTCTCCGTCCACATCGGCGCCTCGACGCCGAGCACCGAGGACTCGGGCGCCCCGGTCAGATACGTCCCCGGATCCCAGTCGTAGGACCGGTCCACCTCGACGAGGCCCGCCCACGCCAGGCCCAGGGGCGTGTCCTTCGTGTACTTGTGGTCGATGTACGCGCGGTCCGCCGGCGAGAGCACCAGCTTGGTGCCCTTCTTCGCCGCCGCCACGACCTGGTCGCGCTCGGCCTGCCCGGTCCGGTCGTAACCCCAGTACTGCGCGACGGCGCCCTTGGCCGGGTTCGCCCCCGTCAACTGGTGCCAGCCCATCACGGTCTTGCCGTACTTGGCGACGACCGGCTGCACGCGCTCCATGAACTTCACGTAGTCCTCGTGCGACGTCGAATGCGCCTCGTCCCCGCCGATGTGGAGATAGCGGCCGGGGGTGAGGGCGGCGATCTCACGGATCACGTCGTCCACGAAGTCGTACGTGACCTCCTTGGGCACGCACAGCGAGCTGAAGCCGACCTCGATACCGGTGTAGAGCTCCTTGGCGACGCCGTCGCAGTTCAGTTCGGCGTACGAGGCGAGCGCGGCGTTCGTGTGGCCCGGCATGTCGATCTCCGGGACGACCTCCAGATAGCGCTCGGAGGCGTACCGCACGATCTCCGTGTACTGGGCCTTCGTGTAGTAGCCGCCCTTGCCGCCGCCGACCTGCGTGGACCCGCCGTGCTCGGCGAGCCGCGGCCAGGAGTCGATGGCGATCCGCCAGCCCTGGTCGTCGCTGAGGTGCAGATGCAGCTTGTTGACCTTGTACATCGCCATCTGGTCGATGTAGCGCTTCACTTGGCCGACGGTGAAGAAGTGCCGTGACACATCGAGCATCGCCCCGCGGTACGCGAAGCGCGGGGTGTCCTCGATCCGGCCGCCCGCGACCTTCCACGGGCCGTCCTGCTCACTGTCCTTCTCCACCTGCGCCGGCAGCTGCTGCCGCAGCGTCTGCACCCCGTGGAAGAGCCCCGCGGGCTCCTTGGCGGTGATCGTGACGCCGCGCTTCCCGGACACCAGACGGTAGCCCTCACCGCCCAAGTCCCTGGCGCGCCGGTCGAGTTCGAGCCTGATGCCGCCCTTGCCGCGGTCCTCGGTGACCGGCAGCCGGTAGCCCGTGGACGGCCGGAGCACCCCGGCCAGCGCCTCACCGATCCGCCGCGCCTCCCGCGAGCCGTCCTCGACGCTGATCCGGGTGCCCGAGGTGATCTCGTACGGGGATCCTCCGGCGTCGACCTCCGCGGGTGCCGGGATCACCTGGCCGAGCGGGGTGACGGCGGGCACCGCGCGCGCCTCGCCGGCGGGGGCGGCCCCTCCGCAGGAGATCACCATGCCCGCCACGAGCAGCAGCGGGCCGAACAGCCGGGCGGACGTTCTGTGCTGTCTCACAAGCCGGTCCCTTCGACGGGTGTGGTCCAGTCCTGTGTGCAGTCGAACGGTCACCATCCGTACCGCACCGCATTCGACCGGTCAAGGTATAGACCAGTGAGTCGCCCGTAGACAGTGAGCCATCCGTAGACAGTGAGCCGCCCGTAGACAGTGAGCCGCCCGTAGACAGTGAGCCGCCCGCGGACCCGGAACTCCCCCATGACAATCCGGCGCCGGATGCCAGAATCAAACCCATGGCGGAAATCATCCAGCGCGACGGCACCTGGACCTTCGACGGCGACACCCTCCGGCTCGTACCCGGACACGACAAGAACGTCAGTGTGCTGCGCAAGACGCTGGGTGAACTGGAGCTCCCCGTCCAGGCGTTGGCGGGCATCTCCTTCGAACAGGGCAAGAAGCAGGGGCGGCTCAGGCTGCGGCTGCGCGAGGGCGCCGATCCGCTCACGGTGGTCACCGGCGGCAAGCTCGCGGACGCCGCCGACCCGTACCAACTGACCGTCGAATCCGACCGCTACGGCGTCGCCGAGTACTTCGTGGACGAGGTACGCAACGCCCACCTCCTGGAGCAGGTCCCGGCCGACCCCTGCACCACGTACCTCCTCCCCGGCCCCGCCGTCCCCCTCTCCGTGAGCGCGGGCGACGGCACCGCGAGCTTCGACGGCGAGCGGGTCCGTCTGGAGTGGAAGTGGAACACCGAGGACGCGAAGGCGGCCTCCGGCACCCGCACCCTCGCCCTGGACGACATCGAGGCCGTGGAGTGGCAGCCGTCCGCCGGCCTGGAGAACGGCTACCTCCGCTTCAAGGTCAGGAACGCCTCGACGAAGGCGCCCCCGAAGTACGACCCGAACGCGATCGAGCTCTGGGGCTTCAAGAAGGACCCGCTGATGTCCTTGATCGCCGCAGCGGTCCAGGCCCGCCTACCGCACCCGGCCGCGGAACCCACCCCACCCGGGACCCCGAAGGCCCTCGCCGCGGCCGCCACCCCTTCCGAGGACCACGACGCCTTGCTCCGCCGCCTGCGCGAACTGGGTGAACTTCACCAGTCGGGAATCCTCACGGCGGAGGAGTTCACGCTGGCGAAGCAGGCGGTTCTCAAGCGGCTGTAATCATCACAAAACGGGTTTCAGGGATGGCCAGGCAGGGGAAACATTCATCCCCTGCCCGATTCCGGGCAGGATCGTTGCGAACAAGCCCCCCGATCCCCCAGGATCTCCCCAATGCACGACGACCTCGTTGATCACCTCACGCGAACCACCCCGCTCCAGCGGGGCGAAGCGCTGCGCGTGATCCAGGACGTCCTCGCGTACTTCGACGAGACGACAGAAGACTTCGTCCGTCGCCGCCACCGCGAACTCCAGAGTCAGGGCCTGGTGAACGCGACGATCTTCGAACAGATCGCGGCGGACCTGAAATACCGCGCGGTCGCGCCACCGGAGCTGTCCCTCCGCCAGCTGCGCCGCATCGTCTACGGCTGAACGCCCACGGACCGACGGCTGAACGCCGACGGACCGGACGCCCCTACTCGACCCGACCCAGAGGAACCCTCATATGTGCGGAATCGTCGGTTATATCGGCAAGCGAGACGTCGCCCCGCTCCTCCTCGAAGGCCTGCAGCGCCTGGAGTACCGCGGCTACGACTCCGCCGGCGTCGTCATCACCGGCCCCAAGGCCGCGGGCCTGAAGATGGTCAAGGCCAAGGGCCGCGTCCGCGACCTGGAGGCCAAGGTCCCCGCCCGCTTCAAGGGCACGACCGGTATCGCCCACACCCGCTGGGCCACCCACGGCGCCCCCTCCGACGAGAACGCGCACCCGCACATGTCGGGCGACAACAAGGTCGCCGTCGTGCACAACGGCATCATCGACAACGCGGACGACCTGCGCGCCAAGCTGACCGCCGACGGCGTCGAGTTCGCCTCGGAGACCGACACCGAGGTCCTCGTCCACCTGGTGGCCCGCTCCCAGGCCGAGACGCTGGAGGAGAAGGTCCGCGAGGCCCTGCGCCTCATCGAGGGCACGTACGGCATCGCCGTCCTGCACGCCGACTTCAGCGACCGCATCGTCGTCGCCCGCAACGGCTCCCCGGTCGTCCTCGGCATCGGCGAGAAGGAGATGTTCGTCGCCTCGGACGTCGCCGCGCTCGTCTCGCACACCCGCCAGGTCGTCACCCTCGACGACGGCGAGATGGCCACCATCAAGGCCGACGACTTCCGTACGTACACGACGTCCGGCACCCGCACGACCGCCTCCCCCACCACGGTGGAGTGGGAGGCCGAGTCGTACGACATGGGCGGCCACGACACGTACATGCACAAGGAGATCAGCGAGCAGCCCGACGCGGTCGACCGCGTCCTGCGCGGCCGCATCGACGACCGTTTCTCCACGGTGCACCTCGGCGGCCTCAACCTGGACGCGCGCGAGGCCCGCACGATCCGCCGGATCAAGATCCTCGGCTGCGGCACCAGCTACCACGCGGGCCTGATCGGCGCCGGTCTCATCGAAGGACTGGCCCGGATCCCCGCGGACGCCGAGCCCGCCTCGGAGTTCCGCTACCGCAACCCGGTCGTCGACCCCGACACCCTCTACATCGCGGTCTCGCAGTCCGGTGAGACCTACGACGTGCTCGCGGCCGTCCAGGAGCTCAAGCGCAAGGGCGCCCGCGTCCTCGGTGTCGTGAACGTGGTGGGTTCGGCCATCGCCCGCGAGACCGACGGCGGTGTGTACGTGCACGCCGGACCCGAGGTCTGCGTCGTCTCCACCAAGTGCTTCACGAACACCGTGACGGCCTTCGCGCTGCTCGCCCTGCACCTCGGCCGCATCCGCGACCTGTCGGTCGCCGACGGCAAGCGGATCATCGAGGGCCTGCGCCGCCTGCCCGGCCAGATCCAGGAGATCCTCAAGCAGGAGGACGAGATCAAGAAGCTGGCGAAGCGGTACGCGGACGCCAAGTCGATGATGTTCATCGGCCGGGTCCGCGGCTACCCGGTCGCCCTGGAGGCTTCGCTGAAGCTGAAGGAGATCTCGTACATCCACGCCGAGGCGTACCCCGCCTCGGAGCTGAAGCACGGTCCGCTCGCGCTCATCGAGCCCTCGCTGCCGACCGTCGCGATCATCCCGGACGACGACCTCCTGGAGAAGAACCGCGCGGCCCTGGAGGAGATCAAGGCCCGCAGCGGCCAGATCCTCGCCGTCGCGCACCAGGAGCAGGAGAAGGCCGACCACACCATCGTCGTGCCGAAGAACGAGACCGAGCTGGACGCCATCCTGATGGGCATCCCGCTGCAGATCTTCGCGTACCACACGGCCCTGGCCCTGGGCCGGGACATCGACAAGCCGCGCAACCTCGCGAAGTCGGTGACCGTCGAGTAGTCACGTCCTTCGTACGGACGCGAACGACCCCCTGTGTGTGCCACCAGCGCACAGGGGGTCGTTCTCGTGTGAGCCGAAGTCGCCCATTACTCCGGCCCGTTGGCTGCTCAGCCGGTGGCCGTCACCCCCCGGCCGGCAGCACGTCCGGTGAGGGCGGGCCATTTCGCGAGGACCGCCGTGGCGCCGTACCAGGCGACCGCACCCGCGGCGACGCCGGCCCAGCCGCCGACCTTGGCGAGCCCTTCGGTCTCGCCGAACGAGGCGATGGCGAGCAGGAGCAGGGACAGGAAGGTGAGCGCGTACATGCCCTGGCCGAGCAGACCGCCGCCGGCTGCTCCGAGGGTCAGACTGAGGGCCAGCAGAGCGAAGAGGAGCAGGAAGAGACCTGCTGCGTTGGTGGAGACTTCGGCGTCGGCGGTGCCCCAGGTGAACCAGAAGGCGCCGAGACCGGCATACGCGGTGCCCGTGAAGGAGTCACGGTCACGGAAGGCGAACAGGCCGGCGATGAAGAGCGCGATACCGCCGACATAGGTCGCGACGGACATGGCGTCGGCGGCCGTCACTCCGTCGATCACATCGGCGTGACCGAGACCGAACGCCAGGAGGGTCACTCCGAGTGCGAGTTGGCCGAGGGTGGACGTGGTGCTGCTTCCCGCGGAGACTTCGTTGTCCACGGCGGGCTCCCTTCGAAGGTGCAGTCGTGCTGCGCGGTGCCGGCTCGTGCAGTGGGGCCGGCGAGCTTTATGTACCCTTCACAAAGGCACAAAGCACCTCTACTGCGCAGTAGATTTGTCGACCGTCAAAGGGAAGTTGACGTTTCGAACGCCCCATCTCACCTGGGACAACGGGGAGTTACGGAACGGCAACGGCGGAGCGCCACGAGGTGAGGACGGCGGAGTGCTGCGAGACGAGGGCGGCGGGCTCTACGGGATGACGACGACCGGCCGCTGCGCCCGCTTCGCGAGCCGCCCCGCGACCGAGCCGAAGATCCGGCCGACGATGCCGTGCGTCGAGCCGACGACGATCGCGTCCGCCTCGTACTCGCGGCCGACCTCCTCCAGCTCGTGGCAGATGTCACCGCCGCGCTCGACGAGGATCCAGGAGACCTCGGAGAGATAGTCCGCACACGCGAGCTCGAGCCCGAGCACCTCGGTGCGGTGGTCGGGGACGTCGACGAAGACCGGCGGCTCGCAGCCCGCCCAGACCGTGGTGGGCAGCCGGTTGGCCACGTGCACGATGATCAGCGCGGACGAGGAGCGCCGGGCCATTCCGATGGCGTACGAGAGGGCGCGCTCGCTGGAGGTCGAGCCGTCGAAGCCGACGACGACGCCATGACGGAACGCGGGATCACAGGACTTGCGCAGCTCTTCCGCGGCGATCGGCTCGCCTGCGAGGGCCGCGATCTCATCGGGATCGGCGACCTGGCGCTTGCGGGGCGCGGGTTCGGGAAATTCGTGACCGGCCATCGGTGTCTCGGAAAAGTGAGTCCTCGAAGGAGGGGACAGCAGTAAGAGGGACTGACGAAGGGCTCAGGTGCAGAAGGTTCAAGGTGCAAGGGCTGGCGAAGGGCTGTGCCACGGAGCAGTGTCCGGGAATCATCTTCCCAACCCGTATACCCCAAGGGTACGGCGACACTCCTCTCCTGCCCAGGCTCCGCAGGGGGCTCCCCGCGGCGTTTCAGGAGCATGCATGAGCGCTGACCGTATGGCAATGGTCCCTGCCTCCTACAGCCATTTGCCCGGACTCGTCACAAGCTACGAGCCTCGCACGACACCCTGCCGAGGGGGCGCAGACAAGGGCTCACAGGGGCGGGCGGGGAGGCGGCTGGTTCACGCCGGGCGCCGACCGGAAACGGTCGTGCGCCCCCGTCGCTTTTCGGCCAAAGTCCCGGACGGCGCGTGGCGTTGCGCCGCAGGGCCCCCAACCCCCGTACCACCAGCGGAAAAAGCCCCGGCGGGGGGCCGCACACCCTATGTGGACCGGCCACCGGCAAAAGGCGGACTTCCCAGCAACGCCCTGGAGTGCAACGCTTCGTGATCGAATGCTTCACGCCAAGTTGCCTTGTCGACAATGCAGTACGGCCTTAACTGGTCACGCCGGCACCATCGGACCCAGTAGATTCGATCATGACCGTCCAGGCGGGGGACTCGTTGCGAGGGGAAACGTGCAGGAGCGACGCTGCGGCAGTGCAGGACGCCGAAACGCAAGGGGTGCCGCGACCACCGAGGGGGGCTTAGCGCCATGAGCCACGACTCCGCCGCACCGGAGACGAGCCGCAAGCTCTCCGGCCGAAGGCGCAGGGAAATCGTCGCCGTGCTGTTGTTCAGCGGCGGGCCCATCTTCGAGAGTTCCATCCCTCTGTCCGTGTTCGGCGTCGACCGCCAGGACGCCGGCGTGCCGCGCTACCGCCTGCTCGTGTGCGGCGGCGAGGACGGACCGCTGCGGACCACCGGCGGGCTCGAACTGACCGCACCGTACGGTCTCGAAGCCATCGCACGGGCCGGCACCGTCGTCGTGCCCGCGTGGCGCTCGATCACCGCACCGCCGCCGCAGAGCGCCCTCGACGCCCTGCGCCGCGCCCACGAGGAAGGGGCACGGATCGTCGGTCTGTGCACCGGCGCCTTCGTGCTCGCCGCGGCCGGACTGCTCGACGGGCGCCCCGCGACCACCCACTGGATGTACGCGCCGACGCTCGCCAAGCGCTATCCGTCGGTCCACGTCGACCCGCGCGAGCTCTTCGTCGACGACGGGGACGTGCTGACCTCCGCCGGCACCGCGGCCGGAATCGACCTCTGTCTGCACATCGTGCGCAGCGACCACGGAACCGAGGCGGCCGGGGCCCTGGCCCGCCGTCTGGTCGTGCCGCCGCGCCGCTCCGGCGGTCAGGAGCGCTACCTCGACAGGTCTTTACCGGAGGAGATCGGCGCGGACCCGCTCGCCGAGGTCGTCTCCTGGGCACTGGAGCACCTCCACGAGCAGTTCGACGTCGAGACGCTCGCGGCCCGTGCGTACATGTCACGCCGTACCTTCGACCGCCGTTTCCGCTCCCTGACGGGCTCGGCGCCGCTGCAGTGGCTGATCACGCAGCGTGTGCTGCAGGCCCAGCGGCTGCTCGAGACCTCCGACTACTCGGTCGACGAGGTCGCGGGCCGCTGCGGCTTCCGCTCGCCGGTCGCGCTGCGCGGCCACTTCCGGCGCCAGCTGGGCTCCTCGCCCGCCGCCTACCGCGCGGCCTACCGGGCCCGCAGGCCGCAGGCCGAGCGCCCGGCGCCGGAACCGGTGGAGGGTCCGATCCCCGCACAGACCCGCCGTACGGCGGCGGCGAGTGCACACGGGATGCCGTCGGCGTCCGTACCGGCGGATGGAGCACGCGGGCAGGACCGGGGCGAACGGGTTCCGGACCGGGGAGATCGCGCCCCGGACCCGGACAAACCGGGCTCGGACCTCTACGCCCCCGGCACCCCGGCCCGTCCGACGCTGCCCGGCCAGCGGGAGCGCCCCGTAGGGTGATGGGCATGAACGATCGCATGGTGTGGATCGACTGCGAGATGACCGGGCTCTCGCTGACGGACGACGCACTCATCGAGGTGGCCGCACTGGTCACCGACTCGGAACTGAACGTGCTCGGTGAAGGCGTGGACATCGTGATCCGCCCGCCGGACGCGGCGCTGGAGACGATGCCCGAGGTGGTGCGCAATATGCACACCGCCTCGGGCCTCCTCGACGAGCTCGCGGGCGGTACGACGCTGGCCGACGCCGAGGAGCAGGTCCTCGCCTACGTACGTGAGCACGTCAAGGACGCGGGCAAGGCCCCGCTCTGCGGGAACTCGGTCGGCACCGACCGCGGCTTCCTGCTCCGCGACATGCCCACCCTGGAGGACTACCTCCACTACCGGATCGTGGACGTGTCCTCGGTCAAGGAGCTGTCGCGGCGCTGGTACCCGCGGGCCTACTTCAACAGCCCGCAGAAGAACGGCAACCACCGCGCGCTCGCCGACATCCGCGAATCCATCGCGGAGCTCCGCTACTACCGCGAGGCGATCTTCGTCCCGCAGCCGGGACCGGACTCCGAGACGGCCCGCACGATCGCGGCGAAGCACGTCCTGCCTGCGGACGAGTCCTGACAGCCCCTTGATACGCCCCTGATCAGCCCTTGATCCGCCCGGGAAAAAGGTGGGCGCGAGCACCCTCTCGGACCCTGTACACTTTTTCTCGGCCGGTCGGAAAAACGACCGGACATGGTGGGTGTAGCTCAGTTGGTAGAGCACCTGGTTGTGGTCCAGGTGGCCGCGGGTTCAAGTCCCGTCACTCACCCTGAATGATCAAGGCCCGTCCCGTGAAAACGGGGCGGGCCTTGATGCGTAGTACGGCCCTGCCGGCGATACGGGTCTCACATCCCGGCAACCTTCGCCGCCAGGAACCTCGGAGCCTGGAGCCGGTAGCTGTCCGTGAGGAGTTCCGTGAGTTCGGTCCAGTCCGTGTGCGGGCCGAGGATCGCGGCTGCGACGTTCTGGCCCCAGGCCGCGCGGAAGTAGGGGAAGCCCTCGCTGGTCAGGCCGAGGAGGTCGTCGGCGGGGACGCGGAAGGTGACGACCGTGAGCTCCTCGCCGGCCGTGGCGTACGGGGCGTAGAACGGCGAGCGGTCGATGTCCGGGCTGTAGACGTGGGCGATCGTGCGGGCGCGGATGCGCCAGCGCAGGCCGATCCAGGCCGGTTCCTCGTACGCCTCGGGGAGCCGCTCGCAGATCGGGCGCAGCCGGTTCAGGATGTCCGGGGGAACGTCGCCGGGGCTGGTCATGAGGCGAGCGTAGCCACGGCCGCTCGAAGCGTCGTCACGACCGCTTGAATCGGTAGGGCTCGCCGCCGCCCGGGCGGCCCGTGGGAACGGCCTCCAGGGAGTCGTCGTCGACGAGGACGACTTCGAGACTGACGGGGACGCTGACCGTGAGGCACGCGGTCTCGAACGCGATGCGGTACTCGCCGTCCGTGTCCTTGGGTGTCACCTTCGCGCCCCCGCAGAGCCGCGACGGCGACGTGCCCAGGTCCGCCTTGCCGGTCTCGTACACGCGGATCTGTGCGTAGTCGGCGAAGTCCGAGAAGCCCTGCGGCTGGGCGCCGTCCGCGACCCATTCGCCCGTGATCGGGTCCGGCTCCTCCGAGCAGCCGCCGAGCAGCAGACCTATGACGAGCGCGGGCACGGCGAGAGTTCGGCGCATACGGGGCTCCTCCTGGGTGCGGCCGCCTGGCTGCGAGACTTGTCCCATGGACCGTACCGATCACGTTGCCGCCGACTCTCCCACGTACGAGGACGTCGTACGCGCCCATCAGCGGATCGGCGGGGTCGCCCACCGCACGCCCGTGCTCACCTCGCGGCTCACCGATGAGGAGCTGGGTGCCCGGTTCTTCTTCAAGGCGGAGAATCTGCAGCGGATGGGGGCGTTCAAGTTCCGTGGCGCGTACAACGCGTTGGCGCAGTTCGACGAGCGGCAGCGGCGGGACGGGGTGGTGGCGTACTCATCCGGGAACCACGCGCAGGCCGTCGCGCTCTCCGCGCGGCTCCTCGGGATCCCGGCGACCATCGTGATGCCGCACGACGCCCCCGCGGCGAAGGTCGCGGCGACGCGCGGGTACGGGGCCGAGATCGTGGTGTACGACCGGTACACCGAGGACCGGGAGGCCATCGGGCGGGCGCTGGCGGACGAGCGCGGGCTCACTCTGATTCCGCCCTACGACCATCCCCATGTGATGGCCGGGCAGGGGACCGCGGCGAAGGAGCTCTTCGAGGACGCCGGCGAACTTGACGCCCTGTTCGTGCCGCTGGGCGGCGGCGGGCTGCTGTCGGGCACGCTCCTTTCGGCGGAGGCGCTCTCTCCCGGGTGCGCGGTGTACGGGGTCGAGCCCGAGGCCGGGAACGACGGTCAGCAGTCGCTCCGCAAGGGCGAGATCGTGCACATCGACACACCGCGGACCATCGCGGACGGCGCGCAGACCCAGCATCTGGGACAGCACACGTTTCCCGTGATCCGGGAGCGGGTGCGCGATGTGCTGACCGCGACCGACGAGCAACTCATCGAGTGCCTGCGGCTGTTCGCATCCCGTATGAAGACCGTGGTGGAGCCCACCGGCTGCCTCGGCTTCGCCGCCGCCCGCGAACGGGCGGCCGAGCTGCGCGGGCTCAGGGTCGGGGTGATCCTCAGCGGAGGGAACGTGGATCCGTCGCGGCTGGGGGCGTTCCTCGCCTCGTAGGGCGCCGAAAAGCAGATGCCCGCACCCCTGCGCCTCGCTACGGTGAAGGCGTTCAGGTGCGAAGGCAGCGGCTACTTCTCCCTATAAGAGAGCAACGCGGGTTCGAATCCCGCCGCCGGCAAGACGCCGGTGTCGTCCAGCGGCCCAGGACACTTACGTCGCCGCAGCCGACCGGGATCTCTGGACACCTTCGCGCGGGCGCGCCTCAGGACGACGCCCGCACCACCAACTCCGTGGGCAGCACCAGCTGTTCGCGGGCCAGGCGGCGGGATGCCTGCGGATGGCGGGCGCCCACCGAGGCGATCTCCGCCAGCAGCAGCCGGGTCATCTCGCGCCCCATCTCCTCGATGGGCTGACGCACGCTCGTGAGCGGCGGGTCCATGTGCCGGGCGACGGCCGAGTCGTCGAAGCCGACCAGCGCCACGTCCTCGGGGATGCGGCGGCCCTTGTCGCGCAGGATCTGCCGGGCGCCCGAGGCCATCACGTCCGACGCGGCGAAGACCGCGTCGAGGTCGGGGCGGCGGGCGAGCAGTTCGGTCATGGCGCGGCGGCCGCCCTCCTCCGTGAAGTCCCCCGGTTCGACGAGCGTGTCGTCCACCTCCTGGCCCGCCGCGGCCAGCGCCGCCCGGTAGCCGTCGAGGCGGCGCTGGGCGCCGTAGACGTCGAGGCGGCCGGTGATGGTGGCGATCCGGGTGCGGCCCCGGGAGAGAAGGTGCTCGATGGCCGCCTTCGCGCCCTCGAAGTTGTCGGAGTCGACGGAGGTGAGGGGTTCGGTGGCCGAACGGCGGCCGGAGACCACCGCCGGGATGTCCAGCTGCTCGATGAGATCGGGCAGCGGATCGTCCGCGTGGACGGAGACGAGGAGCACGCCGTCGACCCGCTGGGCCGCCAAGTACTGGGCGAGGCGCCGCCGTTCGCGGGCTTTGCTCGCAAAGGTGAGCAGCAGCTGGACCTCGGTGTCGGCGAGGGCGTCGCCCACCCCGTGGATGATGTCCGAGAAGTACGGCTCCGCGAAGAAGCGGCCCTCCGGTTCCGGCACGACCAGGGCAATCGCGTCCGTACGGTTCGCGGCGAGCGCGCGCGCCGCCGTGTTCGGGACATAGCCGAGCTCGGCGACGGCGGCCTCGACGGCGGCGCGGGTCCGTTCGCTGACGCGAGGCGAGCCGTTGATCACGCGGGAGACCGTGCCGCGGCCGACGCCGGCGCGCGCCGCGACCTCCTCGAGCGTGGGCCGGCCGCCGCTCCTGGCCCGTCCTCCCGGACGGGGTTGACGGATCGTCATGCCTGCCTCCCCAGACGGAACGTCATGCCTGCCCTCCCGGACCGAGCGCCATGCCCGCCTCCCCTCCCGTACGCCATGGGTGTCTCCCCGTCCCGCACGAATCATTCGCGCATCCGGCCGGAACTTCGGTCACCCGGGCGAAAACTAACAGCCGGATAACCGATTCGACTCCGTCCGTCAGGTCCCTTGACACCCCTTGGCGGAGCCGGGACTCTTCAACTCATCACACATGGGAGCGCTCCCACCGTACCTGGCACTTACAACACCCGCACGTTCCCGCCCGAGCCGCACCTTGAAATACCCCCACAGCACGACAGAGTTGGCTGGGAGTCGGCACGTCAGGGCACAAGGAGGACGCAATGCGCATGAGGCACCGAACGTCCCGTCAAGCGGTGGTCCTTGCGGCCGTCGCCGCATTGGGCGCGGGGCTGCTGGCCGGCTGTGCCGAGGACTCGGACGAGCCCGGCGGATCCGGCGGCGGCAAGAAGGACGCCAAGGGCAAGACCACGATCACCGTGGGCGTGTTCGGCGCCTTCGGCCTCAAGGAGGCCGGTCTCTACAAGCAGTACATGAAGGAAAACCCCAACATCGTCATCGAACAGACCTCGGTGGAGCGCAACGAGAACTACTACCCCGCGCTGCTCACCCACCTCGCCTCGGGCAGTGGTCTCGCCGACATCCAGGCGGTCGAGGTCAACAACATCGCGGAGATCACCGCGACCCAGGCCGACAAACTCATGGACCTCGGCAAGGTCGAGGGCGTCGACAAGAACAACTTCCTGGACTGGAAGTGGGCCCAGGGCACCGCCAAGGACGGCAAGACGGTCGCCCTCGGCACGGACGTCGGCCCGCAGGGCATCTGCTACCGCAAGGACCTGTTCAAGAAGGCCGGGCTGCCCACCGACCGTGACGAGGTGAGCAAGCTGTGGGCGGGCGACTGGAACAAGTACCTCGAGGTCGGCAAGGACTTCCAGGCCAAGGTGAAGGACTCCAAGTTCGTCGACGGCGCGCAGAACGTGATGGCCGCCGTGCACGGCAGCAGCGAGAACCGCTTCTACGACAAGGACGGCGAGGTCGTCTACAAGACCAACCCCGTCATCAAGGAAGGCTGGGACCTCGCCGCCGAGTTCGCCGAGGCGGGCCTGTCGGCGAAGCTGCAGAGCTTCACGCCGTCGTGGGACCAGGGCTTCGCCAACGGTGACTTCGCCACGATCTCCTGCCCGGCGTGGATGCTCGGCTACATCAAGGACAAGGGCGGCAAGACGGCCGAGGGCAAGTGGGACGTGGCCTCCGCGCCCAAGCCCTCCAACTGGGGCGGCTCCTTCCTCGCCGTACCCGAAGCGGGCAAGAACAAGGAGGAGGCCGCCAAGCTCGCCGCCTGGCTGACCGCTCCCGAGCAGCAGGCGAAGCTCTTCACCGAGCGCGCCAGCTTCCCGAGCGCCAAGGCCGCGTACGAGCTGCCGGCGGTCAAGGACGCCAAGCACAAGTACTTCGGCAACGCGCCCATCGGTGAGATCTTCGCCAAGGCAGCCGAGGGCACGCCCGTGCAGATCCTCGGTCCGAAGGACCTGATCATCGCGCAGAACCTCGCGGACGTGGGCATGCTCCAGGTCGACCAGAAGGGCACCGACCCCGATGAGGCCTGGGACAAGGCAATGAAGTCGATCGACAACGCGCTGGATCAGTAAATGGTGAATCAGTACCGGACCACCGCGGCCCCCCTGGGGGAGGGGGCCGCGGCCCCGCGCGTGGACGAGGGCCCGGCGAAGGAGCCGAGCCCCAAGGAGCTCAAGGCCCGGGCGTGGCGCAGCAGGCGCTACCGCTGGGACATGAAGTTCAGTCCGTACGCGTTCCTCACGCCGTTCTTCCTCTTCTTCCTCGCCTTCGGGCTCTTTCCGCTGCTCTACACCGGCTGGGCCTCTCTGCACCGGGTCTCGCTGACCGCTCCGAACGACATGGAGTGGGTGGGGCTGAGGAACTTCACCCGGCTGCTCAGTGACGAATTCTTCTGGAACGCGCTGCAGAACACGGTCACGATCGGTCTGCTCTCGACCGTGCCGCAGCTGGTGATGGCGCTCGGGATCGCGCATCTCCTCAACTACCGGCTCCGCGGCTCCTGGTTCTTCCGGGTCGCGGTCCTCACGCCGTACGCGACCTCGGTGGCCGCGGCGACGCTCGTCTTCGTGCTGCTCTTCGGGCGCGACTACGGGATGTTCAACTGGGGTCTCGGCATGCTCGGGATCGACAACATCGACTGGAAGAACGGGACATGGACGTCCCAGCTCGCCGTGTCGACGATCGTGATCTGGCGGTGGACGGGGTACAACGCCCTGATCTATCTGGCCGCGATGCAGTCCATCCCCAACGACCTCTACGAGTCGGCCGCGCTCGACGGGGCCACGCGCTGGCAGCAGTTCTGGCATGTGACGCTGCCGTCGCTGCGCCCGACGATCCTGTTCACGTGTGTCGTCTCCACGATCGGTGCGACGCAACTGTTCGGTGAGCCGCTGCTGTTCAACGACGGCGCCTCGCCGACGGGCGGGCCCGACCACCAGTTCCAGACGCTGGGCCTCTATCTGTACGAACAGGGCTGGGTGAATCTGCATCTGGGCCGCGCCTCGGCCATCGCCTGGGCGATGTTCCTGATCCTCCTGTTGATCGCCCTGGTCAACTGGCTGCTCGCCCGCCGGCTGCAGAAGAACGAAGGGAAGGTCCGATGAGCGCCACCGTCACCGACCGGGTGCCGGACGCCGGTCCGGGCCACGACCGCTCACGCCCGCGCAAGTCCCGTAAGAGCAAGGCCGGCAAGACGCTGTACGGGGGCAAGTGGACGTATCTCGTCCTGATCGTCGTCACCGTGCTCTCGCTGTTCCCGCTGGTGTGGACGGCGATCGCGGCCTCGCGCAACAACACCCGGCTGGCGCAGACCCCGCCGCCCTTCTGGTTCGGCGGGAATCTCTTCAAGAACCTGGAGATCGCCTGGACCGACGCCAACATGGGGACGGCGCTGCTCAACACGACGATCGTCGCGAGCATCGCCTCGGCGGGAACGGTGCTGATCTCCACGCTGGCCGGTTTCGCCTTCGCCAAACTGCGGTTCCGCTGGAAGAACTTCCTGCTCTTCTTCGTGATCGCCACGATGATGGTGCCGCCGCAGCTGAGCGTCGTCCCGCTGTACATGCTGATCGCCGAGCTGTCCTGGACGGACCAGCTGCAGGCCGTGATCATGCCCTTCTTCGTCTGTGCCTTCGGGGTGTTCTTCATGCGCCAGTACCTGGTGCAGGCGCTGCCGAACGAGCTGGTCGAGGCGGCGCGCGTGGACGGCGCCAGCAGTTTCCGGGTGCTGTGGCACGTGGTGTTCCCCGCGGCGCGGCCCGCGATGGCCGTGCTGGGGATGCTCACCTTCGTGCAGGCCTGGAACGACTTCTTCTGGCCGATCATCGCCCTCACCCAGAACGGGAGTCCGACCGTGCAGGTCGCACTGACCGGGCTCGGGCGCGGGTACATCCCCGACCAGTCGGTGATCATGGCGGGTGCGCTGCTCGGCACGCTGCCGCTGCTCATCGCGTTCGTCGTGTTCGGCAAGCAGATCGTGGGCGGGATCATGCAGGGGGCGGTGAAGGGCTGAGCTCTCCCCCTCCCCCCGCCCACAGAAGATGCGATTCATCAACTCCCCTTTCCCGTACGAAGAATGGGAGCGCTCCCGTGCCCGCAGTCGAAGCGTCCGAAGCCCTCGCGACCGCAGTCCCCGCGACCGAACTGTCCCCCTCCGGACCGGCCGGCTTTCCGCCGGGCTTTCTGTGGGGGGCCGCCACGGCCGCGTACCAGATCGAGGGCGCCGCCCAGGAGGACGGGCGCACCCCGTCCATCTGGGACACCTTCAGCCGTACGCCGGGCAAGGTGCTCGGCGGTGACACCGGGGATGTGGCCTGCGACCACTACCACCGCTTCCGTGACGACGTCCGCCTCATGGCCGAACTCGGCCTGGGCGCCTACCGGTTCTCCGTCTCCTGGCCCCGCGTGCAGCCCACCGGGCGCGGGCCCGCCGTGCAGCGCGGGCTCGACTTCTACCGTGCGCTGGTCGACGAGCTGCTGGAGCACGGCATCACACCGATGGCGACGCTCTACCACTGGGACCTGCCGCAGGACCTGGAGACGGCCTTCCCCAGCGGTTCCAGCGCCGGCGGGGGCTGGCCCGAGCGGGACACGGCGGAGCGGTTCGCCGAGTACGCCGGGATCGTGGGCGAGGCGCTCGGCGACCGGGTGGAGCTGTGGTCCACGCTCAACGAGCCGTGGTGCAGCGCCTTCCTGGGCTACGGCTCAGGGGTGCACGCGCCGGGCCGCACCGACGACGTGGCGGCCCTGCGCGCGGCCCACCACCTCAACCTCGGGCACGGGCTCGCCACCCGGGCGCTGCGGGCGGTGCTCCCGGCGCGGGCGCGCGTCGGCATCGCGCTCAATCCCAGTGCCGTACGCCCCCTGACCGATGCACCGGCGGACCGGGACGCGCAGCGCAGGATCGACGCGCTCGCCAACCGGATCTTCAGCGGGCCGCTGCTCAAGGGCGCCTATCCGGCCGATCTGCTCGCCGACACCGCGCATATCACCGACTGGTCCTTCGTCCGCTCCGACGATCTCGCCACCATCAAGAACCCCCTCGACTTCCTCGGCATCAACTACTACGCGCCCGCGGTCGTCTCGGCCACGAGCGATCCCACCGCCCCGCGCGCGGACGGGCACAACTCCAGCTCCCACTCCCCCTGGCCGGGCGCCGACTCGGTGGCCTTCCACCGGGCGCCGGGCGAACTCACCGCGATGGAATGGCCGGTGGACCCGACCGGCCTCACGGACCTTCTCCTTCAATACACCGCCGAGGCCCCGGGGGTTCCGCTCTTCGTGACGGAGAACGGGGCGGCCTTCGACGACCGGGTCGGCGAGGACGGCTCGGTGCACGACCCGGACCGCGTCCGCTATCTGCACGGGCATCTGTCCGCGGTCCACGCGGCGATCCGCCAAGGAGCGGACGTACGCGGCTACTTCCTGTGGTCGCTGCTCGACAACTTCGAGTGGGCGTACGGATACAGCAAGCGCTTCGGCGCGGTGTACGTGGACTACGAGACGCAAGCGCGGACACCGAAGACGAGCGCGCGCTGGTACGCGGAGGCGGCCCGCAGGGGGGTGCTGCCGCCGGTGGACTGACGGCCGGAGGACCCGGACACACACCCCGGCCGGACAGAAGGGGGAAGCCCGGCCGGGGTGTGTCACACCCCCGAAGCGCCGGCCGTCTGGCCCTTCTTGCGGCGGCGCACCGCCGCGCCCCGGTGGCGGCGCCTGCCCTCCGTGGGCCGGCGCTCGTCCAGCTGGATCCAGATACGGATCTCCGTACCGCCGAGGACCGAGGAGCCGATGCGGACGTCGCCGCCCGTCGACTCGGCCATCCGCCGCACGATGTCCAGGCCGAGGCCCGTCGAACCCGCCGCGCCCGAGCCGCCGCCGCGGCGCAGGGCCGCCTCCGGGTCGGTGATGCCGGGGCCCGCGTCCGAGACGAGGATGATCACCGCGTCCTCGCCGTTGTGCACGTCGACCGCGAAGGCCGTGCCTTCGGGTGTGTGGCGGAAGACGTTGCCCAGCAGCGCGTCGAGGGACGCGGTCAGTTCGGTCCGTACGACCGGGATCGGCACCGGGCGGTCCACGCCCGCGACCCGTACCTTGCGTGCCTCGTCCTCGGCGAGCGCCGACCAGAAGTCCATCCGCTCGCGGATCACCGCGGCCGCGTCACAGCCGCCCCCGCCGCCGTGCGCGGTCTGCGGCTTGGCCTCGCGGGCGGTGCGGATGATCGTGTCGACCTCGTTCTCCAGCTGCTCGACCGCGGACCGCGTCTGGTCGGCCGCCGCGCCGTCGCCGAGCGAGGCCGCGTTCAGGCGCAGGACCGTCAGCGGCGTACGGAGGCGGTGGGAGAGGTCCGCCGCGAGTTCGCGCTCGTTCGCCAGGAGCTGGACCACCTGGTCCGCCATCGAGTTGAAGGCCACCGCCGCCGACTTCAGCTCCGTGGGCCCCTCCTCGGGCACGCGGGCCCCGAGCTTCCCCTCGCCCAGGGCCTGCGCGGCGCCCGCGAGGCGCTTGGCCGGCTGGATGAGCCGTACGCCCAGGCGGTCCGCGACCGCGACGGAGCCGATGATCAGCGCGATGCCGACACCCGCGAGCACCACCCACGCGGTGGTGACGCCGTCGCCGACCTCGCCCTCGGGCACGTAGATCTCGACGACCGCGTTGCCGCCGGTGCTCAGCGCGGTCGGCTGCAGCAGGACCGAGCCGCCGGGCGCCTGCGCGATGAACGCGCGGCTCTTGCGGCGGGCCGTCTCCACATCGGCGTCCGAGGCGCGCTGCACGCCCAGCTGGTACGCGGCCTGCCCGTCGCCGCGGGGCACGTGGACGGCCATCCGGCCGTCGCCGCCCGCGTCGGTGATCGCGATGGCGCGTTCCAGTTCGGCGCGTTCGGTGGTGATGGAGAGCGTCGGGGCGATGTTGGCGGCCTGGCGCTCGGCGTTGGAGATCGCACGGTCGCTGGCCATCTCCTTGATGACCAGCGCGAGGGGCACCGCGAAGGCGACCACGACCATCGTGGTGACGGCCAGGCACACCTTGACGAGGGCCCACCTCACCGCGGGGGCTCCAGCTTCACACCGACGCCGCGCAGGGTGTGCAGATAGCGGGGCTTCGCCGCGGTCTCGCCCAGCTTGCGCCGCAGCCACGACAGATGGACGTCGATGGTCTGGTCGTCGCCGTACGACTGCTGCCAGACCTCCGCGAGCAGTTCCTTGCGCGGGACGACGACGCCGGGGCGGCCCGCGAGGAACGCGAGGAGGTCGAACTCGCGGCGCGTCAGGTCGAGGGCCGAGCCGTCGAGGGAGGCCTGGCGGCGGAGCGGGTCGATCGCGAGACCGCCGACGCGCAGCACGCTGGACGCCGCGGTGTCGCTCCCCCCGCCGGCGCCCGCGCGGCGCAGCACGGCGGCCATCCGGGCCGAGAGGTGCTCGACCGAGAAGGGCTTGGTGAGGTAGTCGTCGGCGCCGTCGTTGAGGAGCCGGACGATCTCCGTCTCGTCGTCACGGGCCGTCGCGATGATCACCGGGACGTCGGTGATCCCGCGCAGCATCTTCAGCGCCTCGGCGCCGTCCAGATCAGGGAGCCCCAGATCGAGGATGACCACGTCGAAGCGGATATGAGCGACCTCGCGCAGCGCCTCCAGGGCCGTGCCGACGCTGCGCACGGTGTGCGAGGCGTCGGTCAGATGCCGGATGAGGGCCGAGCGCACGAACTGGTCGTCCTCGACCACGAGCACACTTGCCATGGCCCGCACCGTACGCCATACGGGGGAACGCGGTCAGCGGACCGGCGTTCCCGGGGACGGGGCCATTCCAGGCAGGCCCCGGGACACGCCTGGGGTGCATGAGGCAGTATGGCGCGCGATGCACAGAGGTTTGGTACATGGAGTGGCCTGGACATGCGCCACCGGGGCGGCCGTGACGCTGTCCTGGTGGGGGGTGCACACAGTGATGGCCGGGACCGCCTATGACCGGCCGAGGACCCCGTCGCTCTCCGCCCCGCAGGAGACCACGCAGCAGGCCGCCGACGCCGAGACCTCGGCCACGAACCGGCCCAAGGAACCGTCGAAGTCCGCGAAGCAGGACGACAAGGGCGGGTCGCGCAAACCGTCCGAATCCGGCAAGGGGTCGGGGGACGGCGGGGCGAAGTCTCCCAGTGGTACGCCGAGTGCGCCGAGCAGTTCCTCGGGCTCCTCGTCCGCGAACGGCAAGGTGAAGAGTTACAGCGTCTCGGGCGGGCAGGTCGTCTTCGAGATCCACGGCGCATCGGCCGAGCTGGTCTCCGCGACGCCGCGCACCGGCTGGCAGATGCAGATCTGGAACCAGCCCGAGCTGGACTGGATCCGGGTCACGTTCACGCAGGACGGACGCGAGGTGTCCGTCTTCTGCACCTGGCACGACCACCCGCCGCAGGTGGAGATCGACGATCCCTGATCCCTGGGGGCACGCTCAGCGGAACACCCCGGGCGGTGGCGCGGGCGAGGCGACCGCCGCCGCGTCACCGACCGGCGCGGCTCCCCCGGTGAAGTCGCTCAGCGCCCGCCCGTGCTCGACGCGGCCGGGGTGCGGGTCGGAGGCGATACGGCGGGTGAGATCGGCGACCGGCAGCGTGCGGTCGGAGGCGACGAGGACCGCGTTGCCGAAGCGTTTGCCGCGCAGCACCGCGGGGTCGGCGGCCAGCGCCAGCTCCGGGAAGACCGCCGCGGCCGTCGCGATCTGGCCGCGCAGATGCGCGAGAGGCGGGCCGTCCGCGAGGTTCGCGGCGTAGTGCCCGCCGGGTCCGAGCACCCGGCGCACGTCCGCCAGGAATTCGACGCTGGTCAGATGCGCGGGCGTCCGCGCCGCGCTGAACACGTCGGCGATCACCAGATCCGCCCAGCCGTCGGGGATCTTCGCCAGCCCCTCGCGTGCGTCGGTGGAGCGCACCCGGATCCGCGCGCCCGGGTCCAACGGCAGCTCGCGGCGGACCAGTTGGACCAGCGCCGCGTCCCGTTCGACGACCTGCTGCGAGGAGCGCGGCCGCGTCCCGGCCACGTACCGCGCCAGCGTGAACGCGCCGCCGCCGAGGTGGACGACGTGCAGCGGCTTGCCCGGCGGGGCGATCAGGTCGATGACGTGCCCGAGGCGGCGCTGGTACGAGAAGTCGAGGTAGGCGGGGTCGTCGAGGTCCACGTGGGACTGCGGCGCACCGTCCACGAGGAGGGTCCAGGCGCGTGGCCGGTCCGGATCGGGCATCAGCTCGGCGAGCCCGCCGTCGACCGCCTCGACAACGGCCTGAGCTGCGGTTTTCCTTCTGGCCATCTGGCCATTATGCGGCGCGGGGCGGGGGCCTCGCCTCGCGGGCGGGAGGCCGGTCCGCCGACCTGTACGGCGAAAGGGCGCTGACGGCTCCGCAGCCCCGTACTCCCGCGGGTGCGCGATGATGGACGGGCGAGGCGATCAATGGCGATACGCCCCCGTACGTGCCGCACGCACCGACGTACCCGCGTACCCACCTCCCCCGTAGCTCTGGAGCAACCCCATGGCAGCCCGCATCCTCCTCGCCCGGCACGGACAGACCGCGTGGTCGCTGGCCGGGAAGCACACCGGCCGCACGGATGTGCCCCTGCTCGACGAGGGCCGGGCGGGCGCGAAGCTGCTCGGGGAGCGGCTGCGGCGCGCGCCGTACGACGGGCTGCCGGATGTCGAGGTGCGGACATCCCCGCTGGTGCGGGCGGCCGAGACCTGCGAGATCGCCGGCTTCGGCGGGCGGGCCGAGCGCTGGGACACGCTCATGGAGTGGGACTACGGGGCGTACGAGGGGATGGCCCCCGCGGAGATCCAGGCGGTGAACCCGGGCTGGTTCATCTGGCGGGACGGCGTCCCGGACGGCGAGACGCTCGCCGAGGTCTCCGCGCGGGCGGACGAGGTCGTGGCCTGGGCGCGCTCGGCGGACCGCGACGTCCTGGTGTTCGCGCACGGCCACATCCTGCGCTCGATCGGCGCCCGCTGGCTGGGCCTCCCGATCGACTTCGCCGCCCGCATCCGCCTCAACCCGACGTCCCTGTCGGTCCTGGGCTGGGCCTACGGCGCCCCGGCGATCGAGTCGTGGAACGAGACGGGCCACTTGGAGGGCTGAGCCACCCGCCTCGCGCGAACCGGCCTGCGGCTCACGCGATCCGCCCCAGCCCTTCCTGACGCGCCAGAAAGCGCGCCACCCCCGCCGATCTGCGGTGGGGCAGCAGGACGCGGGCCGTGCCGCGCAGTATTGAGGCGATACGGGTGGAGTGGACCTCGGCGAGGAGGTCAAGGGCGCGGCGGCCTGTTGCGGCGGCTTCGTCGGGGCGGCCCTCGCGGGCGAGGTTGTCGGCCAACTCCGCCGTGTACAGCGCGATGTTGCGTGTGAAGTGCGGATCCTGCAGGCCGACTGCGGTACGGGCCTGGGCGCCGGCCCGGGACCACTCGCCGAGCGCCGACCAGCACTGCGCCTCCAGACCGGCCAGCTCCGCCTCCCCGAAGAACGACATCCACTCGGGGTCCGCGTCGCAGGGCCCGCGGCCGAAGAGCCGCTGGGCGCGGGCGAGCGCCTGCTCGCAGCCGGTGCGGTCGGCCAGGCCCGCGAGCCCGCCGGCCTCGCGGAGCGCGAGCAGCGAAAGCAGCCGGTCCGAGCCGAGCAGCCCGGCGGCCCGCTGCGCGGCCTGCGCCGCACGGACCGCCTCACGGGGCCGCCCCGCGTCCCGCGCCAGGAACGACATGTTGCAGAAGGCGTGCGCCTCCAGCGCGGGGTCGGCCAGCAGCCGCGCGGTGGCCAGCGCCTCGCCGTAATGCGAGCGCGCGTCCTCGTAGCGGCCGGAGTCGTGCGCCAACCAGCCGACGGAGATGGCCAGTTCACCGGCCCCCGCCTGCAGCCGGTCGACCACGGCCTGCCGTGCGGTCCCCGCGTCGAGCAGGGCGTACGCGCTGCGCAGCGGTCCGGCCGCGCGGCGGTAGAGGCCGTCGGCGCCGTGCCGGTCGTCGAGCAGCCGGATCCGGCGGACGGCCTCCTCGACAGCCTCGGCCTCGGCCCCGCCCACCCGCCGCCGGGACGGCACGGCGGCCGCGGGCGCGGCGAGCCCGAGCGAAGGGGCGGTGACCGCGGCCGTGGCGACCGCGGCGGTGGTGCCGGTCATGAACACGCGACGCAGCACGTCGCTCTCCTCTGGATGTTTCAAGTACGGGGTGGCGCCCGGCGGTTCGATGGATGAGACCGGCGCGCGGGCGGCGGCACGCGCCCCGCGGCCGCGGACGGTCTCCCGGGGTGCGAAGCCGAGGTCGGTCAGGGCGCGACCGGGGAACATGTGCAGAAAGACCCGCTCGTACGCGTAGTTGGGACAGCGGATCTCGCCCGCCTCGACCCGTCCGATGTAGCGCGCGTCGCACGAGACCCGCTCCCCGATCTCCCGCGCCGCCCTGCGCACCGCCGCGGCGAACTCGCCCGGCGAGAGGCTGCCGCGCAGCATCCGGAACGCACGGTTGGGGTGCGGGGGCACGGCGGACGGCCCCGGCCCGTCGGACGCCGCACGGGCGGCGGGCACCGACGCGGCCTGCGCGGCGGCGGGCAGGGGAGGCGTGGCGGGAGGCGGAGGCGATGCAGGCGACACGGGAGTCGCGGAAGTCCGCGAGGACGATGCCATGGACCAGCCCTCTCGTGACGGCTCACGGTGGTCGGCGGGATTCAGCTGGGTCGAGCAGGGTTCAGCGGTGTCAAGCAAGGCCGAGCAGGGTTCAGCGGGTGACGAACGTACCGGGAGTGACGGGTGCGCCACGCAGAGTTTTGCTACAAACCGGAAATCCCAGCCCCGATCCGCCATGAACTGCCATCCAATGCGGCGATTCGGCGCCGTAGCCGTTGACGCGGCCACGCGTTGAACCATGCGGTGACGGGTCCCCAGCCGGGTTCACCCGCGAGCATCCCTGAGCCAGGAGGGGTTCCCTTGTTGGAGGCCGGTTTGGACAGCAGCGGCTCCCGTACGAACAGCGGCGGCTCGCCGGTGAAGCGGGGCGGGGAGGTCGCGTGCGACCTGGTGACCGTGCCCACCCGGCAAGGACTCGAGGCGGTCGACATCCTGCGGCGCGGTGCGCCGGCGGTCGGCCCGGTCCTGCACGACGACAGTCATGACACCCTCGGTTTCGTGGTACCGCCCGGCACCGCGGACGCGTGGGACGTGCCGGGTTCGGCCTGTACGCAGACGGCGGGCCGCGGCCTCCCGCTCGCCTCGCCGTCCTCCCCCTCCGCCCCGTCCGGGGGCGCGGGCTGGCTGCTCCCGCCGACCGACGCGGACGCCGTGACGGACCCGGCGGTGCTGCGCGCGGCGCTGGGCGAGGCGGCCCGGATGATCGCGGCCGCGGACGGGTGCCGCGAGTAGTGGACGGGTGCCGCAAGTAGCGCACGGGTCCGCGGCACCGCCGCGGCGGGCCGGACCGACTCCCGTTGTCAGTGGGAAGTGCGAGACTTCCGCAGGTGAGCGAAATCCCGACGACGACCGCGGCCGGACCCTTGCGCGCCCGGCTCGCCACCCTGCGCGGACCCGACGCCCAGCCCAAGCCTCTGGACGCGCGGGCGCTCGCCGCGCTCGCGGCCAATCCGGGCTGCCGCAGGCGGGCGTTGCTCGACGGTGCGGGGGTCGACAAGACGAAGCTGGCCGAGGCGCTCGGCGTGCCCTCCGGCTTCGGCCAGTCGCAGTTCGCGTTCATCCGCGGCAATGCCTTCGAGGCCCGGGTCAAGGGGGACGGCGGCGCGGAGCTGCTGCGGCTGGCCCATCAGCGGCTCGGCGGCCCGGAGCCCACCGCGGACACCTCGCGCGTGCCCGAGCTCACGGCGAGCGGCCCCGAGGGCCGCGCCGCCCGTACGGAACTGGCGCTGCGCGAGGCCGAGTCGGGCGTCTGGACGCTGCTCGACCATCCGATGGTGGCGCTCGATGTGGCCGGCTCGCCCGCGTTCCTGGAGCCGGACGCGGTGGTGGTGCATCCCGACGGCCGCTGGACGGTCGTGGAGATCAAGTCCTTCCCGATGATCGACGGTTCGGCCGACGCCGCGAAGGTCGGCGCCGCGGCCCGTCAGGCCGCCGTCTATGTGCTCGCCCTGGAGCAGATCACCGCCCGCCTCGACCCCGCCCCCGAGGTCGGCCACGACATCCTTCTGGTCTGCCCGAAGGACTTCTCGAACCTGCCGACCGCCTCGGCCGTCGACGTACGGCGGCAACGGGCCGTCACCCGGCGGCAGTTGGACCGTCTCACCCGCATCGAGGACATCGCGGCCGCTCTCGCCCCGGGCGCGACCTTCGCCCTTGAGCAGCCCGCGGAGCAGCTGACCGCCACGGTCGAGTCGGTGCCCGCCACGTATGCGCCGGAGTGCCTCTCCGCCTGCGAGCTGGCCTTCCACTGCCGTGACCGGGCGCGCGGACAGGGCGCGGTCACCGCGCTCGGCCGCTCGCTCCGCGGCGACCTGGGCGAACTGACCACGGTGGACGCGGTGCTTGCCGCCGCGCACGGCGAGAGCGGCGACCCGGACGACCCGGCGGTGGCCGCCCTGCGCCGCGCCGCCGCCCTGCGCGCGGAGGCACTGGCGTCGGTGTCGGCGTGCACGGCGCCTGCTCCTCGTAGCGCACAGGCATCGGTGGACATCGCGGGAGAGGCGCCGGACATCCCGGGCGAGGCCGACTCCTCGGTACGGGACGGAGGCGCCGCATGTCGCTGATCGCCACCCTGGCCCGCCTGGAGGCGGTGAGCAGCGGCCGGGCACAGCCGCTGGCCACCGTGCGGCACCGGCATCTGTCCGAGCGCCCCCTGGTGTTCGTGCCGCTGACCACCGCGGGCGAGGCGGGCGCCCCGCTCGGCGCGCTGGTCGGCACCGACCGGCACGCGCCGCGTCTGCTCGTCGTGCCGCAGCCGCGCGACCGCGAGCTGCGCTTCGCGTTCCTGGCCGAACTGGCCGAGGAAGTGCTGCCGTACGTGGAGTCCTTCGCCGGGGAGACCCGCGCGGAGACGCGGCCCGAGACGGATCCCGAGACCGGCAAGAAGGTCAAGGTCGAGGTAGAGCTGTGCACGGACGCGCCGCAGGTGATCGTGCCGGGCCGGGCGGGTGTGGAGTTCGTGCGGCTGCTCGGCCGGTCCATGCGGTTCCGGCGCACCGCCGAGCAGGACCCGGACACGCCCTACCCCGCACCACCCCGCGTGCCGCTGCTCGGCCGCTGGCTGACGCACTTCGGCGAGCGGGCCCAAGTGCCGGGCTCCGCGCAACTCGTGGCCATGACGGAGCTGCTCGGACGCCACTGGGCGACGGGCCAGTCCAGCCTGGAGGACCAGCATCTGGGGGCGCTGCTCGCCTGGATCGATCCGCCGGAGGGCATGAGCGGCGCCGAGGCCGCCCACGTGGCGAGCCTCGGGCGGGACGAGGACGGTCAGCTGCTCTGCCCGCCCGCGGGCCCGGCCACCGACCCGGCCTTCGACAACCGGCTGCTGGCCCCGGCCATCGAGCGCTTCGACCGGGCGCGCACGGCACTGCAGTCGGCCGAGGACGGCCTGGCCGCGGACGACCGGCTGGGTGAACTGGCCGCCGCGCAACGGGACATCGCCCAATTGATCGCCTCCCGCACCCGCCCGACGTGGGACGCGGTGTGGCGGGGCGTCGATCTGCTGCGCGCGCTGCCGGACGCACGGCGCAACCCCGACCGCTGGACGCGCGACCTGTGGTCGTACACCGCTCACCGCGACCGTGTCCTGGCCGGCGAGCCCCCGCAGCCCCGCCGGGACGACGCGGTGACGGCGGCCCGCAAGCTCCAGCGCCGCGAGGAGGCGCAGGCCCGTCTCGAGGCGCACGAGGCCCTGGACGATCCGCTGGTGATGGCCGGGCGGCGGCTCACGGGCGAGGCCTTCGCCGGTGAGGTGACCGAGGCGGTCCTGGTGTACAGCGAGGACAAGCGGCCCCGGCCGCGCCCGCTGGTCACGGTGCGCACGGAGGACCGGCCGCATCTGGCCGAGGGCGCGAAGGTGTTCCGGTCGCTCGACGGCAAGGCGCAGGCGGCCGAGTTCGTCGGGTACGACGGCGAGGGCGGTGCGGTCCTGCGGATCCTGGACCGGATGGGCCGCGGCAAGGAGCCCGACGCGGGGTCCGTGCCCGTGAAGGGCGATCTGCTGTGCTGGACGCTGTTCGAGCACGACGCTCGCGGCGGCGCGAAGCTCCCCGACGCCGAGGCGACTCCCTGGACGCACGGCGGCCCGCCGGGCGAACCGGCCGCCGAGCTTCCCGACCGACCGACCTCGGAGGATGTGCTGTGACCGGCCCCCAGGCGCCCTCGGGCCCCGACCAGTCCACCCCGTCGGGCCCCGCCTCCGCGGGCTTCGACCCCTCAGCGGCCGCGGGCCGGGCCACCGCCGCGATCCTGCACGACACGCTGCACGGCACGGACCGCGGCGTGGTCGTCGACTCCCCGCCGGGCGCGGGCAAGTCGACGCTGGTGGTGAGCACCGCGCTCGAACTGGCCGCGGCGGGGCGCTCGTTGATGATCGTGGCGCAGACGAACGCGCAGGTGGACGATCTCGTCATCCGTCTCGCGGAGAAGGACCCCGAGCTGCCGGTGGGCCGCCTCCACAGCAGCGACGCGGACGCGTACGACAAGGCGCTCGACGCGTTCGGGCAGGTCCGCAAGTCCTCCAAGGCGGGCGATCTGACCGGCCTGCCCATCGTCGTGTCGACCGCGGCGAAGTGGGCGCACGTCAAGGACGTGGACCCCTGGCAGCACGCCATCGTCGACGAGGCGTACCAGATGCGCTCGGACGCGCTGCTCGCCGTCGCCGGCCTCTTCGAACGGGCGCTGTTCGTGGGCGATCCGGGGCAGTTGGACCCGTTCTCGATCGTCGGCTCCGAGCAGTGGGCCGGGCTCTCCTATGATCCGTCGGCGTCCGCGGTCAGCACGCTGCTCGCGCACAATCCGCAGCTCCCCCAGCACCGGCTGCCCGTGTCGTGGCGGCTGCCCGCGTCCGCGGCACCGCTGATCTCCGATGCCTTCTACCCGTATACGAAGTTCCGCAGCGGCACCTCGCACGGCGACCGCGCCCTGAGTTTCGGCGTCCCGGGCGACGGCGGCGCGCACGACCGGGTGCTCGACGAGGCGGCGGCCTCGGGCTGGGGCCTGCTCGAACTGCCCGCGCGGCACACACCGCGCACCGATCCCGAGGCGGTACGGGCCCTCGCCCAGGTGGTCCGCAGGCTGCTCGACCGGGGCGGGGTCACCGTCAGCGAGCGCTCGCCCGACCCGGCGCCGCTCACGGCGGACCGGATCGCCGTCGGCACGGCCCACCGCGACCAGGCGGCCGCGGTCCGAACGGCCCTGGCGGAGCTGGGGGTTCACGGCGTCACGGTCGATACGGCCAACCGGCTCCAGGGCCGCGAGTACGACGTCACGGTCGTCCTGCACCCGCTTTCCGGCCGCCCCGACGCCACCGCCTTCCACCTGGAGACGGGCCGTCTGTGCGTGCTCGCCTCACGGCACCGGCACGCGTGCATCGTGGTCTGCCGCGCGGGGGTCGCCGAGCTGCTCGACGAGCATCCGTCCACGGAGCCCGTGCAGTTGGGGGTCACGGTGAAGTTCCCGGACGGCTGGGACGCGAACCATACGGTCCTGTCCCATCTGCGGGAACACCGGGTGACGTACCGGCCGTGAGGCGGGCGCACGACCCGGGGCGCGCGAACCGGCCGGGCTCACGAGCCGCGCTTCACCAAGTACATCCCGATCGAGCCGTGCTCCGCGGTGTCCGCGAAGCCGAACTTCTCGTAGAGGAAGCGCGCCGGGCCGTCCGCGATCAGTGAGACATACGCGGTCGCGGGCGCCCGGCGGTCCAGCTCCGCGGTGAGCGCGGCCATGATGCGCCGGCCCAGGCCGCGGCCCTGGTGCGCGGGGTGGACACAGATGTCGACGATCTGGAAGGCGGTGCCGCCGTCCCCGATGATCCGCCCCATCCCGATGGCCGCGCCCTCGTGGTGGAGGACCACGCCGTGCCAGGTGTTGGGCAGGGCCAGGGCCACGTCCTCGGGGTTCTTGTCGGAGAGGCCCGCGTCGGTGCGCAGCCGCCGGAAGGTCTCGACGGTGGGCACACCGACGCGGAGTTCGTACGGGTCGTTCACCTGCGGTCCGCTCGCGTACGGGTCGTTCATGACAGCCTTCGTCCTCTCGGTCCGGTCCTCCGCCATCATGCCGCCCCCCGCGGAACCCCTGCCCTCAGCCCTGCTTGCCCGGGATCAGCCACGTCACGATCACCGCGGAGACCGCCGCGAGGCCCATGGCGACGAGGAACGCGTCGTCGAAGCCGCCCGCGCCGCCGCCGACCGCGAGGCTCGCGGCGGCCGTGCTGGAGACGGCCGCGGCACCGGCCGACGCCCCGAACTCGTGGAAGGTGCTGACGATTCCGGAGGTCACCCCGGCCTCGTGCGGGGCGACGGCGCCGAGTGCGGTGGCGGACGCGACCACGAACAGCGCGCCCAGACCGGCCGCCGCGACACTCACGCCGATCACCATCGTCGCGGTGCCGGACCCGAGAACGGGGATGAGGAAGCCGACGGCCGCCACGGCCAGCGCGCCCACGGCGAGCAGCCGCGCGCCGGTCTTTCCGATGAGCCGTCCGGACATCATCGCGGAGACCATCGTCAGGAGCGCGACCGGCAGGAACAGCGTGCCGGTGAGCAGCGGCCCGTGGCCCTGCAGGTTCTGCAGATAGAACGAGCCGAGGAAGAAGACCCCGACCATCAGCGCCGTGGCCACGGCGATCACGAAGATGCCCGCCACGACCGAGCGCCGACCGAGCAGCGCGAGATCCATCAGGGGCGCGGCCGTCCGGCGCTGCCAGAGACCGAACAGCAGGTACCCGGCCACCGCGGCGATCCCCAGGCCGATGGTGAGGCCGTCGAACCAGCCGTCGTCGCCGGCCCGGATCAGCGCGTAGATGAACGAGCCGGTGGCGGCGGCGACGAGGACGGCGCCGGGCAGATCGAGCGAGCCGCTGCCCGCGCGGGGCAGGGCGGGCAGGATCCGCGCGAGGGTGACCAGGACGGCCAGTCCGACGGGGACGTTGACGAAGAAGACCCAGGCCCAGCCGGGGCCCGCCGTGATCAGTCCGCCGAGCAGCACGCCGAGCGCGGCACCGCCGCCGCCGAGCGCCGACCAGATGCCGAGCGCGCGGTTGCGCTCCTCGCCGTCGAAGAGCCGGACCACCACCGAGAGGGCGGCGGGCGAGAGCAGCGCGGCGCCCGCGCCCTGTGCGATCCGGGCGCCGAGCAGCAGGGGTGCGCCGGTGGCGAGGCCCGCGACCAGGGACGCGGCAGTGAACACCGCGAGTCCGGTGAGGACGATCCGCTTGGGTCCGAAGAGATCGGCGGCGCGGCCGCCGAGCAGCATCAGGCTGCCGAAGGTGAGCGCGTATCCGCTGACCACCCAGGTCAGCGCGGCGCGGTCCAGGCCGAGTTCGGCGCCCATGTCGGGCAGCGCGATGGCCACGACCGTGATGTCCAGGATCAGCATCAGCTGCGCGAGACCCAGGAGTCCCAGGATCGACCAGCGCAGCGGGTGGGGTGTGTCCACGGGTGGTGCGGTGGCGCTCTTGGTGTCGTCGGTGTCGTCCATGACACTCATCTCTCCTCGCTAACTCGAACAGTAGTGTTCAAGTTATACGGCCCAGGGGCACAACGCAAACAGCACTGTTCGAGTTAGTGGGGTACGGTGGCGCGTATGACCACCGCCAAACGCGCCGACGCGCTGCGCAGCATCGAGGCGATCACGCAGGCCGCCGCCGTCTGCCTCGGCCGGAATCCGGACGCGAGCATGAGCGAGATCGCGCGGGCCGCGGGGGTCGGCCGCGTGACGCTGTACGGACACTTCTCGTCCCGAGCGGAGGTCGTCGACGCGGCGATGACCCGCGCACTCGACGAGGGCAACGAGGTGCTCGACGCGGTCGACCTGACCGGCGACCCCCGCCTCGCCCTCGGCCGCTACATCGACGCGGGCTGGCACCTCGTGGACCAGGCGCGGTCCCTGCTGGCCGCCGCGCAGCGGGAGTTGTCCGCCGCGCGCATCCTCGAACTGCACGCCGGACCGGCCGCCCGCGTGGAGGCCCTGGTGGCCCGCGGGCGCGCGGAGGGCGCCTTCCGCACGGACCTGCCGGTCTCCTGGATGGTCAACATCCTGCACGCGATCATGCACAGCGCCGCCGAGGAGATCCGCGGCGGCCGCCTCACCTCGGAGCACGCCGCGGCCCAGATCACGGCGACGGTCCTGGCAGCGTTCACACCGCCCGGGACACCCGTACCGCCGGCGCCCGAGACGTAAATCCCGGGAAGTTCGCAGTACGAATTACGGTGTTACGCTGACGTCGTGGGCGAGAAGAATGCAGCAGAAGACGGACGGCTCGGCGTCGTGGCCGCACTCGTACGGGCGTCGTTCCTGGTGAACTCCGTGTACGCGGAGTCCGCCCGCGAGTACGGAATCACCCCGCAGCAGGGGCAGTTGCTCTGCGTCCTGATGGGGCAGCCGTACGGGATGGGCGCGTTGGGCTCGACTCTCGGGCTCGCCAAGTCGAGCCTGACCGGCCTGGTCGACCGGACCGCACGGAACGGGCTGGTCGAGCGCGAGCCCGACCCCGAGGACAGCCGGGCGGTACGGGTCGCGCTCACGCCTCAAGGCGCCCGCCTCGCCCAGGACTTCTACACCGAGACCTGCCGCCGCGTCGACCGCCTGCCCGACGGCCTCTCGGCCGAGGAACGCGAGCTGCTCGCAGGACTGCTCGGCCGTGTCGTGCTCGACAACGCGGTCCCCGAGGTCTTCCTGACGGCGGACGGCAGCACCGGGTGACGGTTGCAGTTCGTGGCACGAACTAATAAAGTTCGTGCCACGAACTGCATCGCGTTTGCGTGCGAGCCCGCACGCAAACTCCTGTGGAGGTGACCTCTCATGTCCGTACAGGAATCACCCGTCTCGGGATCACCCGTCTTCGGCTTCGGCGCGCACAGCACTCTCGACGAAGGCCCCGAACTGCTCCGGCTGGTCCGGCAGGCGGACCGCGACGGCCTCGACCACTTCTCGCTCTCCGACCACCCGTATATCGGCGAGCGGCTCGACGCGTACGCCACGATCGCCTTCCTGCTCGGCCGTACGGAGCGGATCGCCGGATTCGCCAACGTCACCAACCCGACCCGGCCGCCCGCGATGCTCGCCCGCACCCTGACCTCGCTCTCCTCACTGAGCGACGGCCGCGTCATCCTCGGGATGGGCGCGGGCGGGATCTGGGACCGGATCTCCGCGATGGGCGTACGGAAGCTGACACCCGCCGAGGCCGTGGAGGCCTTCGAGGAGGCGATCGTCCTGGTCCGGCTGCTGTCGGGCGGCGGCGACCCCGTCACGTACGAAGGCAGGCACTTCCAGGTGCACAAGATCGCGCCGGCGCCGGTGCCTGCTCCCCCGGTGTGGACGGGCTCGGTCGGCCGCAAGTCCCTCGCCGTGACGGGCCGGGTGGCCGACGGCTGGATCCCCGGGCACGCGGCGGACTGGCTGAGCGAGCGCTACCGCGACTCGCGCCCCGTGATCGACGAGGCGGCGCGGGCGGCGGGCCGCGATCCGGACGGCATCGCCACGGTCTTCAACCTGCCCGGCCGCATCACGGACGCACCGCTCCCGGCGACGCGGGACGCAGAGGGCCGGTGGCTCGGCGGCAATGTCGCGCAGTGGACCGAGGAGCTGACCTCGGCGGTCCTCGAACACGGCGCGTCCGGCTTCACACTGTTCTCGCCGAAGGGCGGCACGCAGGACGGGCTGTCGCTGGGGCGCTGGGGTGCGGAGATCGCCCCGGCGGTACGGAGGCCGTGGCGAAGGCGCGCCCGTAAGGACCGGAGCGCCCGCTGGGCCCGGGCTCAGTCGGTGGGCTCGCCGCGCAGCAGCCCGCGGCCGAACTCGACCATCTTCTTCGCGTAGTCCTCGGTCCACTCCGCGCGCCGCGCGATGTCGGCGGGCGTGAGCCGGTCGAAGCGGTGCGGGTCGGCGAGCTGGGCGGCGGCGACGGCCTGGTACTCGACGGCACGGTCGGCCGCGGCGCGGAACGCGAGGGTCAACTCGGTGGCGCGGCTCAGGAGTTGCCGCGGGTCCTCGATCGACTCCAGATCGAAGAAATGCTCCGGGTCGGCGGCCGCGGCGGTCGGCTCGAAGAGCAGGGGTGCGGGGCGCAGTCGCCGCTCGGTCCGCTCGGAGTCCGCCATGGTCTTCCTTCCGTCGTACCCGTGCGGAGCCCACTCACGGTTTCCGCGCGCCCCCTTCCGGTCGAGGTGGGCCGTCTTCCATTGTCCCGGGTCGCGCAAGAGGGCCTCGTGCGGCGGTACGGGGCCGGGGTCCGGCGCTGCGTTCGACGGGCCCGGCCCCGTGTTCGACGGATGCGGCCTTGTGTTCGACGAAGCGCAGCGTTGCGTTGGCATATGCCGGGCGGACGGTACTGCATGGCCGGGGCACCCGTCTCAGGAATCCGTAACTCCGCGAATCCGTCCGCTCACCACCTGTAGATCTGTCTCCCATGAACACTCGACTGACCGGTGGCCACCCCATGGAGGCGCACGCCGGATTCGTGACGCCCGAGGGTGCGGCCTGGCTGGCATCCTCGGCCTCCCACCAGCGCTCCACGCTCGCCTTGTGGGAGTCACGTCCGACAGCGCCCGTGGTGCTGCCGTGCGGGAAGGCCTTCGACGTCGTGAGCGTGCCGGCGGTCTTCGGCCGGCGGATGCTCGACCGGCTCTGGGAGCAGGGTCCGGGTTCGGGGCCCGTGGCCACGTACCGCGGCCGCATGCTGATCTTCGCGGCGCCGGGCACGGCCCAGCGGTTGCCGTCGCTGCTCGCGTGGGAGGAGTGGGGCACGGCGATGCCGACCCCGCTGTGCCACGGATCGGGGGACGCGGTGACGGTGCCGGCGCCCGCGTCGGCACCGGGCGGCGGAGCGAGCGGCGCACGCTGGCTTGTCGCCCCGGACACCCGTCACCCCTGGCTGCCGGGCCCGGAGGTCGTCCTCTGGGCAGCCGTCCAGGCGGCACGGGCGGCGGTCCGCATATCGATTTTTCCTCCCCCGGATCAGGATGCTAAGGTCTACGACGTCAGCAGGCGCCGCTAGCTCAGTTGGTTAGAGCAGCTGACTCTTAATCAGCGGGTCCGGGGTTCGAGTCCCTGGCGGCGCACGCAACACGATGGCTCTTCGCTTCGGCGAGGGGCCATCGTCGTTTCCGGGGTTCGCCGCTGGCGGCTGGGGGTTCGGGGGTTATCCCCCGATGAACACAGCATCAGCGGGTCCGGGGTTCGAGTCCCTGGCGGCGCACGCAAAGGAAAGCCCTCCACGAATGTGGGGGGCTTTCGTCATGCTCGGGGGCCGAGGCCGCCCCGCCCGTGCCCTCAGATCGCCAACGACAGCAACACCGGCGCCGCACCCCGGTTCAACGTATCCGCAGCGGCTCGCAAGCGGTGCGCGTGCTCGACCGGCATCGAGAGGGCGAGGCAGCCCACCGCCGCGCCTGCCGTGATCGGGACCGCGGCGCAGACCGTGCCGACCGCGTACTCCTGGAGGTCGAGGATCGGGACCGTCGGGGGCTGGGCGTCGAGGCGGCTGAAGAGCAGCCGTTCGTTGGTGATCGTGCGCGATGTGAGCCTGGCCGGCTTGTGGCGGGACAGGTGGTCGCGGCGCCCGTTGAGGTCGAGCTGGGTCAGGAGCGACTTGCCGACCGCGCTCGCGTGGGCCGCCGAGCGGAAGTCCACCCATTCGTTGACCGCGGGGGTCGAGGGCCCGGCCGCGTACTGCGTGATGCGGACCTCGCCGTCGATGTAGCGGCTGATGTAGACGGCCGCGCCGACGGAGTCCCGCAGCTCGTCGAGCGTGGTCTGCAGCTTGTCCGTGATCGCCTGCTCGCGCTCGCGCGTGGACGAGCCGAGACGGGACAGCGCATCGCCACTGACGTACGCGCCGTCGGCGACCTGCTGGATGTATCCCTCACGGCGCAGCATGAACAGCAGCGCCGACAACTGCCGTACGGGCAGGCCGGTTTCGCGGGCGATCTGGACATCCGTCACGCCCGTGGTGTGCCGCGCCACGGTTTCGAGCACGCGAAGTGCGTGCTGCACCGAGTGGTTCGGCGCGGTCGACTCAGGCTTCAGCGCCACGGTTTCCCCCTGCATGGACCGGTTCCGGACAGCTGGGCTCGGTACCACGATAGCCGCCAAACGGCTTGCACGGAGGGGCTGTTGACGAGATTGATGGCGCGCTCCGCGCGACGGACAGGCCGCCTACGCAGGAGCGCGCCACCCTGGCATATGCCAGTGTCACAGGCTGACGCCACTGGCTCGGTGATTGTGCCGATCAGCGCGCCGGACCCCTTCGTTCACCCAGCGAAGTCAGAGGACTGCGCTGAGGAATTCCCGGGTGCGTTCGTGATCGGGATCACCGAAGATCTTTTCCGGAGCACCCGATTCGATGACCTTGCCGCCGTCGAACATGAGCACCTGGTCCGAAATGTCCCGGGCGAAGTTCATCTCGTGGGTCACGCAGAGCATCGTGATGTCAGTCGTGCGCGCGACATCACGGAGCACGTCGAGCACACCGGCGACGAGCTCCGGGTCGAGCGCCGAGGTCACCTCGTCGAGCAGCAGCACCTGCGGCCGCATCGCCAGCGCGCGGGCGATGGCGACGCGCTGCTGCTGGCCGCCCGAGAGCTGCGACGGATAGGCGTCGCAGCGGTCCGCGAGCCCGACCATGTCGAGGAGCTCGCGCCCGCGCTGCTCGGCCTCGTCCTTCCCCAGGCCGAGCACCTGGACCGGTGCCTCCATGATGTTCTGCAGCACGCGCATGTTCGGGAAGAGGTTGAACTGCTGGAAGACCATCCCGATGTTCTTGCGCACCTCGCGCACGTGCTTCTCGCCGGCCGGGACCAGCTTCCCGCCGCGCTCCTCGTGCGTGAGGTACTCGCCGCCGACCTTGATGGTGCCCTCGTCGGGCTTCACCAGGGTCATCAGGAGCCGCAGGATCGTGGTCTTGCCGGAGCCGGACGGTCCGATCAGCGTGACGTGCTTGCCCGAGTCGACGGAGAAGCAGAGGTCGTCGAGGACCGTGTTGCCGCCGAACCGCTTGGTGACCTTGTCGAAGCGGATCAGCTCGCTGCCGTCGACGGCGGGATTCGAGTCTGCGGGTGTGGTTTCAGCGGACAAGACGACGCTCCAGGGCTCGGAGAAGAACAGAAGCCGGGTAGGCGATGACGATGAAGGCGATACCGACGACGCTGATCGCCTCGAAGGTGAAGGTCTCCTGGCTGAAGCCGCGCGCCTCGCCCAGCATTTCGAGGGCGCCGATGCCGATCAGCTGCGGGGATTCCTTCAGCATGACGATCACGTAGTTGCCGAGCGCGGGGATCACGCGGCGCACGGCCTGCGGCAGGATCACCGCGGTCCATGTGCGGCTCTTGGACAGGCTGAGCGCGGTGGCCGCCTCCCACTGGCCGACGGGGACGCCGTCGATGCCCGCGCGGTAGACCTCGCTCGTGTACGTGGAGTAGTGCAGGCCGAGGCCGACGATGCCGGTGACCAGCGCGGTCATCGTCACCCACTCGCCCACCACGTAGTAGAGGAAGAACAGCTGGATCAGGAGCGGGGTGTTGCGGATGAACTCCGTGAACACCGCCACGGGGATACGGATCCAGGCCTGGCCGGAGCGCAGGGCGATCGCCCAGAGGAGGCCGAGGGTGAAGGCGATGACCACACCGCCGGCCAGGGCCTGAAGGGTGACGACGACGCCGTCCCAGAACCGCGGCATGAACGCGTCGACATTGGACCAGTCCCAGGTCACTTGGCACCCCCCACACCGGCGGTGCCGGTCACAGCATCGATGGCGCCGCGCTCACGCAGGCCGCTGAACAGGCCGCCCTTCGGCGGAGCCTGGCCGATCCTGGCCTTGGCACGCCGTTCGAGGAGCCGCATCCCGCGGGTGAGCAGGAAGGCGAAGACGAAGTAGATGCCGAGCAGCAGCGTGTAGACGGGCGCGCTGTCGGCCGTCACCAGACGCTGCAGGTTCCCCGCGAAGGTCATGTCCGCGATCGAGATCAGGGAGACCAGCGAGGTGCCCTTGAGGAGCTCGATCAGCAGGTTGTTGAACGGCGGGAGCATCTCGGGCCAGGCCTGCGGGATCTCGATCCGGCGCAGCCGCTGGACCCGCGTGAAGTTGAGGGCGATCCCCGCCTCGCGCTGGGCGGCGGGCACGGCCTGCAGGGCACCGCGCACGATCTCGGAGCCGTACGCCCCGTAGGTCAGGCCGAGGGCGAGGACACCGGCGGCCATGCCGATGAACGTGACCTGGAAGAGCATCGGGACCGTGAACGCGATCCAGAACATGAAGACCAGGGAGGACGTCGAGCGGAAGAGCTCGAAGTAGATCCCGCACAGTATGCGCACGGTCCGGCTCGGCGCGGTGCGTCCGAGGCCGATCAGGAAGGAGACGACGAAGGCGAGCGCTGCGCTGAGGAAGGTGACCTGGATGGTGATCCAGATACCGGGCAGGAACCAGCTCTCGAAGAAGGCCCAGGACATCATGACGCGTCACCTTCTCCTGCGGGCGGGCAGAGCTTCTCGACGGTGAGGTCGGTCATTTCGTCCTGGGTGAACCCGAACGGCTTGACCACGCGCAGGAGTTCACCGCTCTCCTTCATCTTGAGCAGTTCCTCGTTGAAGGCGTCGCGCAGCCGCTTCTCGGAGAGGCGGAACGCGAAGCCGCCCGCGCCGTAGGCGGGTGCGCCGTCGACCATCGGCTGGAAGGGCTCGGTGGCCTCGACCCCGCTCTTGCCCTTCACGACACCGGCGACGGTGATGTTGGTGCCCGCGAAGGCGTCGAAGCGGCCTTGCCGCACGGCTTCCATGCCCGCCACCTGGTCGGGCAGCACCGCGACTTCCTTGACGCCGTTGGCCTTGGCGTACTCGATCTCCGCGTACGCGGTGCCACTGGCCAGCTTCAGGCCCTTCTTGGCGATGTCCTCGTACGTCTTGATGCCGTGCGGGTTGCCGGCCTTCACGACGAAGGCGTCGAGCATCAGGTAGTCGGGGTCGGAGAACAGGACCTGTTCGCAGCGCACCGGGTTGATGTACATGCCGGCCGACACCACGTCGAAATGGCGGGCCTGCGTCAGCCCGGGGATCAGCGCGCCGAACTCCGTGGGGACCGCCGTGACGTTCGGTACGCCCAGGCGGGGGAAGATGACCTTGGCGATTTCCGGTGCCTCACCGGTCACTTCGCCGTCCTCGTCGATGTATCCGAAGGGGACCTCACCGGCGACCCCGATCCGTACCGTCCCGGCATCCCTCAGCCGGTCGAGCAGGTCACCACCCTCCACTTTGCCCGCCGCGGGCACGCGGCTGCAGGCGGTGACGCCCAGCGTTCCGAGGGCCGCCGCGCCCGCGAGCACGGAGCGGCGGCGCAGCGCACGACCCGCCCGTGGCGTGCGAAGGCCTTGTCCCTGACGGTCTTTCCCGTTGTCGTTCCCAAGTGGTGGAGCCATGGCCGCGCGGCTACCCGAAGTCATTCGAGATATGCCGATCAATTTCGGCCCCGACACGGAGCGGCCGTTCTCACTTGTGCACAAGGAGGTGTTGACCTCGGCGGGACGATGGGGGGATGACGGAACGCCACATCGAAGTCTCCCTGGACAAGCGCGGTGTCCGCTGCACCGCCCGCCTCCTGACCGACAAGGCCCCGCTGACCTGCGCGGCGGTCTGGGACGCCCTGCCGCTCGGCTCGTCCGTGTACCACGCCAAATACGCCCGCAACGAGATCTACGCCCTTTTCCCGGCGTTCGCCGAAAAGGAGCCGCCGCTGGAGAACCCGACGGTGACTCCTATTCCGGGCGATCTCTGCTACTTCACGTTTTCCGACACGGAATTGGGAACAAGTGCGTACGGCTACGACACCGAGCAGCGGGGCACCGTCGTCGACCTGGCGCTGTTCTACGAGCGCAACAACCTCCTCCTGAACGGTGACGTCGGCTGGGTCCCCGGCATCGTCTGGGGCCAGGTCGTGGACGGCCTCGACCGGATGGCGGAGGCCTGCCAGGACCTCTGGCGGGCGGGTGCCTTGGGCGAGACGCTGAGTTTCCGGCGGCTCTGAGCCGACGCGCCCCTACGGCAGCCGGGCCGCCCGGACTACGGCAGCGAGGGCGCCGGGAGGTCCGCCGCCCCCGCCTCGTACAGCGCGTGGGAAGCGCGCAGCACGAGGGCGTCGCGGTGGCGGGCCGCCACGATCTGGACCCCGATCGGCAGCCCCTGGGAGTCCAGACCGCAGGGGACCGTCGCGGCGGGCTGCTGGGTGAGGTTGAAGGGATACGTGAACGGGGTCCAGCTCGTCCAGCGGCCGCGGCCCGTGGGCGTCTCGCGGCCCGCCTCGAAGGCGGTGAGCGGCAGGGTCGGGGTGACCAGGAGGTCGTACGTGGCGTGAAAGCGGCCCATCCGGCGGCCCAGGTCCATGCGGACGTCGGCCGCGGCGAGGTAGTCGAGCGCGCTGTAGCGGGCGCCGCGGCCTGAGATCTCGCGCAGGCCCGGGTCGAGGAGTGCGCGCTGGTCCTTGCCGTAGGGCTGCGTGACGCGGGCCGCTCCCGCGAACCACAGGGTGTGGAAGGCCTCGACCGGGTCGCTGAAGTCGGGGTCGGCCTCCTCGACGTACGCGCCGAGCTGCGCGAGCCGTTCCACCGCCCTGCGGACGGCGGCGGCGACCTGCGGGCCGACCGCGACCTGGCCGCCGAAGGACGGCGAGTAGGCGACGCGCAGGCCCTGAACGCCGTCGTCCAGGCCGTCGCGGAAGGAGCCCTCGGCGGGGCCGAGGCCGGACCAGTCGCGGTGGTCGGGACCGCTGATGACGTCCATGACCAGGGCCGCGTCGGCGGCGTCGCGGGTCATCGGGCCCACGTGGGCGAGGGTGCCGAAGGCGCTGGCCGGGTAGAGCGGGACGCGGCCGTACGTCGGCTTGAGGGCGAAGATGCCGCAGAAGGCGCCGGGGATGCGGACGCTGCCGCCGCCGTCCGTGCCGAGCGCGACAGGCCCCGCGCCGAGCGCCACGGCCGCCGCGGCGCCACCGCTGGAGCCGCCGGCGGTGCGCGACGGATCGTATGGATTGCGGGTGATCCCGGAGAGCGGGCTGTCGGTGACGCCCTTCCAGCCGTACTCGGGCGTGGTGGTCTTGCCGAGAAACACCGCGCCGTGCTCGCGCAGCCGCGCGACGGACGGCGCGTCCTCGTCCCAACTGCCGTCCGTGCGGCTCAGCTTGGAGCCGCGCAGGGTCGGACCACCGCGCTGCAGCAGAATGTCCTTCACGGAGACGGGGACGCCGTCGAGCAGGCCCTGGGGCTCACCCCTGCGCCAGCGCGCCGCCGACTCCCCGGCCCGGCGCAGCGCGTCCTCCGCATCGACGCGCACGAACGCGTTGACCGCGGGCTCGGTCCGCTCGATCCGGTCGAGCGCCGCGCGCGTGGCGTCGACGGGGCTCAACTCCCCTTTGCCGTACGCCGCGACGAGTTGTACGGCCGTGAGGCTGCCGAGCTCGGTCATACGCCCTCCCTGTCGTCCGCCGGATGAACGCGGGTGCTGCCGGTGCTGCCGTGACGCCGGCTGCGCGTGGTGCCGGGTGATCACTGCAAGGCGATCACCGGCGCCGATCAATGTCCAGGCACATACCCACGTTTCTTGTCGATCACGTTCTTGAGCGGCTTTCCGGCCGCCCAGCGCTCGTACAACTCGACGAACTGCACGGCGAGTTCATCGCGCCAGCCGATGATGTCGCCGCTCATGTGCGGCGACACGAGCAGTCCGGGGACCTCCCACAGCGGGCTGTCCGCGGGCAGCGGTTCGCGGTCGAAGACATCGAGCGCCGCGCCCGCGATCCACCGCCGGCGCAGCGCCTCCACCAGGTCGTCCTCGACGACGAGCGGGCCGCGGCCCACGTTGATGAAGTGCGCCGATGGCTGCATCACGCCGAAGCGGCGCGTGTCGAACATGCCACGGGTCGCCTCGGTGAGCGGCGCCGCGCACACCACCCAGTCCGCGTGCGCGAGCAGCCGGTCCAGGTCGCCCGGGCCGTGTATGCCGGTGCGCGGGGTACGGCCGACGACCGCGGCCTGGATGCCGAGCGCCTTGAGGCTGCGGGCGATGGCCCGGCCGATCGGGCCCGAGCCGACCACGCACGCGCGGGTCCCGGCGACCCTGCGGGTCTCGCGGTGGCGCCATTCGCGGCGGGCCTGGAGGCCGAGGGTGCGCGGCAGGTCCTTGGCGAAGGCGAGCACGAGCCCGGCCACGTACTCGGCGATCGGCTCGTCGAAGATGCCGCGCGCGTTCGTGACGACGGTGTCGGAGGCGATCAGCTCGGGGCTCATCAGATGGTCGGCGCCGGCGCTCGCGGTGTGCACCCACACCGGCCGCGGGCCCTGACCGGGCCAGGCGGTCCGCAGGGCGTGCGAGGTGAAGTCCCAGACCAGGAGCACATCGGCCTCGGGCAGCCGCTCGGCGAGCCGCGCCGCGTCGGTGTGCACGATCCGGGCGCGCCCGGTGAGCTTGCCGAGCCGCGGCGGCGGGTCCGCGTCGAGCACCAGAAGGGTCGGGCGGGTCGCGCGCGACCGCCCGGACATGGGTGGGAAACCGTTCTGCAATGCGGGTCCGCTTCCCTGGAGGTGGCGTGGCTCATCGCGTGCGGCGCCCTTTGCGGGCACCGTCTGAAGTGCACGGATTGACCACGCTGGCACCCGAATCTACCTTCGTCAACACGGGCATAACACAAGCCCGTACGCATACACACAGGTACCGGTCCTTCCGCCGACCGGACCTCACATCAGTCCTCGCATCGGACCTCCGATCCTCCCTCCGCTCCTCCGTCCTTCTCCTCCCTCCTTCCCTCATCCCGACGTCCCCGGCATCCGCTGCCGGATCCCGCACCTTCCGGCCACCGGCCGGCCCTTGTCCCCACCTGCACCGTTCTGTTCAAAGGGGCCAGTCATGGACGTCTCCTGTCTCAGCGGACCGCACCCGCAACGCGGCCTCGGTGTCGTCGCACCCTTCGACTTCGCGCTCGACCGTGAGCTGTGGCGCTGGGTGCCCGACGAGATCTCGCTCTATCTCACCCGTACACCGTTCGTGCCGGTCGAGGTCAGCCTCGACCTGGCCCGTCTGGTCAGCGAGCACCAGACGCTGCACGAGGCGGTACGGGCCCTCATCGCCGCCGAACCCGAGGTGATCGCGTACGCGTGCACCTCGGGCAGCTTCGTGGACGGCGCCATCGGCGAACGCACGATGTGCGCGGCGATGGAGGCGGCCGGCGAGGTGCCGGCGCTGACCACGTCCGGCGCACTGCTCGACGCCCTCGGCGAACTGGGGGCGCGGCGGATCGCGCTGGTCACGCCGTACACGTCCTCGGTGACGCAGTCGCTCGAGGACTATCTGGCCGAGGCCGGCATCTCGGTCGCCGGGCGCTCGTACCTCGGGCTGACCCGGCACATCTGGAAGGTCGCGTACCGCGATGTGGTCGACATGGCACGCAGCGCGGTCGGACGGCTGCCGGCGCGGGTCGACGCGCTCTTCATCAGCTGTACGAACCTGCCGACGTACGACGCGATCCCGCAGCTGGAGGCGGAGCTGCGGATCCCGGTTCTCTCGGCGAACCAGGTGACGATGTGGTCGGCCCTGCGTCGCATGGGTACGCATGCGGTGGGCCCGTATCAGGCTCTGCTCGATACGGCGGCGAGGCGCATGCTGGTGGTGAGCGATGCGCTGCCGGAGCCTCCGGTGGCGTCCCTGGCGGATCCGCCGGTGGTGTCGCTGCAGGATCCACCTGTGGCGGCGTCCTTGCCGGAGCCTCCGGTGGCGGCATCGTTCCCGGAACCTCCGGTGGCGTCCCTGCCGGAGGCGGGCGGAGTGCTGCCGGACCCGCCGGCGGCACCGGACGACCCGGCCCTGCCCGACTGAGCCCGCCCCACCCCGTACGCCCCACCCCGTACGCCCCGCGCACGCGCCACGGACCGACCGCCCGCTCCGACCTCGCACCGGGAGACGACACCCATGACCGCACTCGGATTCCTCTACCCCGGCCACAGCGCCGAGGACGACTACCCGCGCATCGAGCAGCTGCTCGACAGCGACATCCGGCTGACCGTGATCCACACGGACATCGGCGAGGATGCGCACCGCGTGGACGCGCTCCTCGAGATGGGCTCGCCCGAGCGGCTTGCGGCGGGGGTGGACCAGTTGCGGCACTCGGGTGCGGAGGCCGTGGTGTGGGCGTGCACCAGCGGCAGCTTCGTCTTCGGCTGGGACGGGGCGCACGACCAGGTCCGCGCCCTCGCCAAGACGGCAGGTCTGCCGGCCTCCAGTACGTCCTTCGCGTTCGCCCACGCGGTACGGGAGTTGGGCGTGGCACGCGTCGCGGTCGGCGCGACCTACCCGGACGACGTGGCGGACCACTTCGCCGCGTTCCTGCGCTCGGACGGCATCGAGGTGGTCGCCCTGCGCGGCAGCGGCATCATCACGGCGGCGGAGGTGGGCACGTGGGGCCTGGACGAGGTCCTCGAACTGGCCCGCACGGCCGACCACCCCGACGCCCAGGCGATCCTCCTGCCGGACACGGCCCTCCACACGGCGGCCCACCTCCGCACCCTGGAACGCGAACTCTCCAAACCGGTCCTCACCGCGAACCAGGTCACGGTCTGGGAGGCGCTCCGCCTGACCGGCCGCAGGGTGAACGCCCCGTCCCTCGGAACACTGTTCACGAAGGAACCGGTGATCCAGGTTCGCGACTGAACCACCGGGAGCGGGCGTGCTGGACCTGGCCTACATCCCGTACGCATCGGCGATGAGCTCGTACGACCTCAGCCGCACCGCCCCGCCATGCGCGTTCGCCGTGATCATCAACTCATCGGCGCCCGTACGCTTCTGGAGCTCGTCCAGCCCGTCCCGTACCGCATCGGGCGTGCCGTGAACGACATTCCGCACCCAGCCGTCCACAAACTCCCGCTCCAGCTCGCTGAACTGATACGCCTCCGCCTCCTCGGGCGTCGGGATCAGGCCGGGCCGCCCGGTCCGCAGCCGCAGCATCGACAGCGCGCCGGTCATCACCTGACGCCGCGCTTCCCGCTCCTCCTCGGTGGCGAGGGCGGCGACGCCGATGGCGGCGTACGGCCGGTCGAGCACCGCGCTCGGCCGGAAGCTCTCGCGGTAGAGGTCGAGCGCGGGGACCGTGTTCTGCGCGGAGAAGTGGTGCGCGAACGCGAACGGCAGCCCGAGCGTGGCGGCAAGGCGCGCACTGAACCCGGACGACCCGAGCAGCCACACGGGCGGGCGGCCCGGAGGACCCTGCACGGGCCCGGGCACGGCATGGATCCGCGCGTACGGATGCCCATCGGGAAAGTCATCATCAAGAAACCGCGTCAACTCAGCCAACTGCTGCGGAAATTCATCCGCACCCTCATGCAGGTTCTCGCTCCGCCGCAGCGCGGCCGCGGTCGCCCCGTCCGTCCCGGGCGCCCGCCCGAGCCCGAGATCGATCCGCCCGGGAGCCATCGCCTCCAACGTCCCGAACTGCTCGGCGATCACCAGCGGCGCGTGGTTCGGCAGCATCACGCCACCGGACCCGAGCCGGATCCGCTCGGTGTGCGCGGCGAGATGCGCCAGGATCACGGCGGGCGAGCTGGACGCGACGCCCGGCATGGAGTGATGCTCCGCCACCCAGTACCGCTGATACCCCCGCGCCTCGGCCACCTGCGCGATCTTCACACTGTTCCGAAGCGCCTCGGCGGCGGTGCTCCCCTTACCGACGGTGGCGAGGTCCAAAACGGACAACGGGACCGGAGCACTCCCCTTCACGTCCCCACGAATAGCGTCACTCACCGGCCGGCCTCCCATGCGATTCCCTGCGATTTGGTGCGCTTGGGCAACCTCTGCGAGGGGCCGGCCTATTCCTTCAGGAGCTCCAGGGACCGACGAAGAAGTACTCGACCTGCAGGTCGGCCTCCCCGTCGGCCAGCCCGACCCCCTCGGTCATGGACAGCAGGTTGTGGACGATCCTCACGAAAGCATGCAGGTCAGAGGCGACCAACCGGTCGATCCCGCCTACGAGGACGGCGACGGGCGGCTCGTCCAGGTCCGCGTTCAGCAGATCCCAGAGCCGGTCGTTGAAGGCCGCCCAGCTTCCGGCCCCCACCTCCGTGAATCCGAGCGCCGCCGTCAAGGCCACCAGCAGCGCCTCCTCCGGATCTACCGCACGCTCGGGAAGGTCGGCCCTGACGACACGGAATCCGAGCCCGGCAAGCTGCCGCTCAATCGCTTCCGAATCCTCGACGAGATACGGCCTGGCCTTCAGCGCCGGCAGTACCGACGCAATGTCGACCCACTCCCGGGGCTGCCTGGTCGCCTTCCGCCACGGCGGTATGCCCGGTTCACCGCTCACCGGTCGACTCCTCCACCAACATCGCCGAAATCCCCTCCGCCGGCACCGCCCGCGAGTAATGCCACCCCTGCCCGGTGTCACAGCCGATGGACCGGAGCCGGTCCGCCTGGAGGGCCGTCTCGACGCATTCCGCGGTGACCGTGAGGCCCAGGCGGTGGGCCAGCTGGACCATGGCCTCGACGATCGTGGCGTCGGCCGGGTTGGCGTGGGTGTCGCCGTCCTCGTACTGGAAGCCGCGGACGAAGGAGCCGTCCAGTTTCAGGACCGAGACCGGGAGGCGGGAGAGGTAGGCGAGGTTGGAGTAGCCCGTGCCGAAGTCGTCGATCGCGATGCGGACGCCCATGTCGGAGAGCGCCTGGAGGGCCTGGAGGGGGCGGCCCGCCGAGCCCATGACCGCGGATTCGGTGAGTTCGAGTTGGAGGAGGGAGGGGGGAAGGCCGGTTTCCGAGAGGATTGCGGCTACGTCCGCCACGAGGTCGGAGTCCCAGACCTGGCGGACCGCCACGTTCACCGAGACGAACACCGGTGGGACGGATGGGTGCTCCAGTTGCCAGCGGCGGGCCTGGGCGCAGGCCGTGCGCAGGACCCAGCGGCCGAGCTGGACGATCGAGCCGTCCTCCTCGGCCAATGTGATGAACCGATTCGGCGTCAGCGTTCCGAATTGCGGGTGGTTCCAGCGGACGAGGGCCTCGACGCCGCGGACGCCTCCGTCGTCGAGGCCCACGAGCGGCTGGTACTCGAGGACGAACTCGCCGCGTTCCACGGCGGGCCGCAGCGTCGAGGACAGGGCCTGGCGGGTCATGCGGTGGGCGTTGCGCTCGGGGTCGAAGAGGGTCCAGCGGTCCTTGCCGTCGGCCTTCGCCCAGTAGAGCGTCGTGTCCGCGGCCTGCATGAGGTGGGTGGCGGTGGTGCCGGCGGCGCGGCGCTCGACCACTCCGATCGAGGCCGATACGGAGAGGCGCCGGCCGGAGAGGTCGAAGGGCTCCTGCAGAGCCTTCAGAACCGATTCGGCAAGGTCGGCCAGCTGCTCCGTACCGGTGGAGTCCTCGACGAGCAGCGCGAACTCGTCGCCGCCGAGCCGCGCCACGAGCGGCATCCCGTGGCGGTGCGGCCGGCGGTCGTACGCGACCTGCTCGGCGCAGCGCGTGAGGCGGGCGGCGGCCTCGGCGAGGAGCCGGTCGCCGACGCGGTGGCCGAGGGTGTCGTTGACCGCCTTGAAGCCGTCGAGGTCGAGATAGCAGAGCCCGATGCGGCCGGTGCCGCCGCCGTCGTCGTACGCGGCGGACTCCAGGGCGCCGGTGAGGCGCTCGAAGAACAGGGTGCGGTTGGGCAGCCGGGTCACCGCGTCGTACATCTGCAGATGGCGCAGCTGCGCCTGGAGCTCGCGGCGGGCGCTGATGTCCGCGAGCGCGAGCAGCACGGTGGACGTGCCCGGCACCGGTGCGACGGTGATCTGCGCCCACAGCGCGCGGCCGTCGGTGTGCTTGAGGCGGCGGGTGCAGCGGAGTCTGGCCTGCCGGCCGCGCAGCACCTCGCGGTACGTGTGCCAGGTGCGGGGGTCGGAGGCCAGGTCCACGAGGTCGGCGGCGGCCTTGCCGGTCAGCTCGGCGGCGGGGGTGCCCAGGAGGGTGCCGAGCGCCTCGTTGCCGGAGACGACCTGGCCGTCGCGGTCGACGACGGCCATCGCGAAGTGGGCGGCGTGGAAGGCGGCGCGGTAGTCGCGGTGGTCGGAACGGCTGCGGCCGGGGGGCGGCAGGCCGGGAAGCCCGGCGGGGAGCTCCGGGAGTCCTCGGACCCGGCCCATATGACGCTCCGTGATCATGGACCGTGGGGCATCGGGGGCCGAGGCGGTCGTTCCCGCCGTGGGCGCCTGCCCTTCGGACGTTCCGCTCACCGCACACTCCCGCAGGGAAGAGATCGAGTTCGTGGCTGGTCGGAATGGGCCGGCCGGAAAGTGTGCCGATCATAGAGGCCGTCCGGAGGGCCATTCCAGTTACCTAACGGCCGTACCCCGCCGACGGGGACACCTCCCGTACTCCCTTGCCTCGTAAGGCCGTTACCGCCAGATCGTTTCTGCGCAGGTCACGACGGGATCGTTTCACCCGCCCCCGCTCCGGCGACCGCTTCTGAGCCGCCTGTGACGTTCTGTGAACGCCGGGCATGTCTCCGTCTCACCCGACCGGGTCACCCAAACAAGGCGAAGCCGAACAAACCACCACAGGCTGAGGGAGGTGTTCCGCCGCCCGCATGCGGAACGTACAAAGCCGCATCCGGAGGTCCATGTGCCGCGTCAGCTCTCACTGGGGGGCCTGCCTCGTGAGGGGGACCGGGCACGCGCGGCTGCCGCCGCCTTCACGTCGCTCGCGGCGCTCGCGTCCATGTCGCTCGTGACGGGTCCCGCCGTGGCCGAACCGGTCGCCGGGCCGTGCGCCCTGGAGCGCACGAGCGCGCACCACTCCGAGGGCCTCGACACGTGGAACGGCGCGTATCCGCGCCCGGTGGAGCGGCTCGACGCGGTGATGGTCTTCCTCTCGTTCCCGGACGCGGCCCCGCTCACCACGCCGAAGGAGCTGACCGCCGACTACTTCCCGTCCACCAGCCGCTTCTTCGAGCGCGCCTCGTACGGCCGCTTCCAGCTGAAGCCGCATCCGCGCGCCGAGTGGATCGAGATGCCGCAGGCCTCGACGGCGTACGGCATAGAGCGGGACTGGGACTCGGACAAGCGCGGCATGTACCTGAAGGACGCGCTGTCGGTGGCGGACCCGGTGGTCGACTTCAGCCAGTACGACGTCGTCTACTTCGTGGCCGATCCCGACGCTCCCGGCGTGGACTCGGACGCCACGAAGGTCGTCAACTTCGACGATCCGCTGGAGGCCGACGGCACCGACGTCCGCCGGATCGTCACCGTCTTCGAGCAGCACCCGCCGGACCGCAACGTCCTCGCGCACGAGACGGGCCATGTCTTCGACCTGCCCGACCTCTACCACCGCCCGCGCGACGGCAAGGGCGACTGGGACACGCACGTCGGCGACTGGGACGTGATGGGCAGCCAGTTCGGGCTGGCCCCCGACCTGTTCGGCTGGCACAAGTGGAAGCTGGGCTGGCTCGATCCGCACCAGGTGGAGTGCGTGCAGGCCGGCAAGGCCGATCTCCTCACGCTCGACCCGCTGTCCGCGCCGACGGCCCGCGGCCAGTCGGGCGGCACCCGGCTCGCGGTCGTACGGACCGGGCGCGGCAGCGCGGTCGCCATCGAGGCACGCGGCTCGGCGGGCAACGACCACCAGACCTGCACGGAAGGCGTGCTCGTCTACCGCGTACGCAACGAGACCGAGTCGGGCGGCGGCCCCATCGAGGTCCTTGACGCGCACCCCAAGTCGGAGGCGTGCTGGGACGCCTCGGTCTACCCGCCGCTCGCGGACGCGCCGGTACGGGTCGGCGAGACCTACAAGGTCCCGGGGGAACGGACCCGCATCAAGGTGGTGGGGCGGACGCCGTCGGGGTCGTGGACGGTGAAGGTCACGCCATGAGGGCCCCGTCGCTGTCGTAGGCCGCCTCTAGCATGGCGCGATGCAGACGCAGCTGATGATCCACGACGGCACCGCCCCGGCCGGTGCCGATGTCCCGCGCACCGGCGGCATCCCGCTGGCTCCGGCCGGTTTCGCCTGGCCGGTGTGCGGTTCCTCGTGCGGGGAGCCGCTGCAGTTCTTCGCCCATCTCCCCGTCGAGGACGGCGTCCTGTCGGTGTTCGTGTGCCAGAACGATCCGGGCGCGTGCGAGTTCTGGGATGCGGAGTCCGGCGCGAACCGGGTGTACCTGTTCCCCCGGGACGGTCTTCGGCCGGTGCCCGTACCGGAGAAGGGCCTGACGCTGCTGCCCGTCACATCGGCCATCCGCACGCACCTGGTGACGGTCGGCCCCGAGGAGATCGATCCCGCCGAGGAAGCCGCCCCGGACGCGTACGACCTGGCCCGTTCGGGGTGGCGGCGCGAACCCGGGGAGCGGTTCGGGAAGCAGCGCGAGGTGCTCGGTTCACTCGGCGGCAGTCCGTCCTACCTGGAGGACGACAGGGTGCCCGGGTGCCCGTCCTGTTCCGGCGCGATGGAGTTCGCGGCCCACCTGGAGGAAGGGCTCGACTCGCGTGCGGCGATGAATCTCGGCGGGCAGCTGGGCTATGTCTTCGTCTGCCGCGCCTGCCGCGAGGGGGCCTTCCTCACCGACTGACCCCGCGCCCACCAGGCACGCTGACAGCCTCCGCCTCCGCTGTCAGTCCCCCTGACGCCGCTGTCAGCACGCTGTCCGTGTGCTGTCAGGAGCTCCCGGCAGTGTCTTGCCCATCGAGAACGACGCTCGACAGCAACGTTCGACAACGGCAAGCCACCACCGAGGAGTTGACCACCATGACGTACGCGATCAAGGCCGAGGGACTCGTCAAGAAGTACGGGGACTTCACCGCCCTCGACGGGGTGGACCTGGAGGTCCCGGCCGGCAAGGTCGTCGGGGTGCTCGGCCCCAACGGTGCCGGCAAGACCACCACCGTCCGGATCCTCGCCACCCTGATGCGTCCCGACGCCGGGCACGCCACCATCGGCGGCCACGACATCGTCAAGGACGCGGTCCGGGTCCGCCAGCTGATCGGCCTCACCGGGCAGTACGCCTCCGTGGACGAGACGCTGTCCGGCACCGAGAACCTCGTCCTGATCGGCCGGCTGCTCGGCCTGTCCCGCCGGGACGCCAAGGCCCGCGCGGCCCGGCTCCTTGAGGACTTCTCGCTGACGGACGCGGCCCGCAAGCCCATCGCCACCTTCTCCGGCGGCATGCGGCGGCGCCTCGACCTGGCGGCGAGCCTGGTCGGACGGCCGCGGATCCTCTTCCTCGACGAGCCCACCACCGGGCTCGACCCGCACGCCCGCAACGAGGTCTGGGACGTCGTGAGGAACCTGGTCGCCGAAGGCTCCACCGTGCTGCTCACCACGCAGTACCTGGAGGAGGCCGACCAGCTCGCCGACTCGATCACCGTCTTCGACAAGGGCCGCAAGGTCGCCGAGGGGCGCCCCGGTGAGCTCAAGCGCCGCGTCGGCGGTCAGGTGCTCCAGGTCCGGCCGACCGTGGCCGCCGATGTGCCGCAGGTCGCGCAGCTGCTCGCCGAGTTGTCCGGGCACGCCGCCAACGAGGACTCCGGTGTCCTGACCGTCCCGGTCGACGACCCGCTGCTCGTCGCCGCGGTCGCCCGCCGGCTCGACGGCGCCGGGATCACCGCCGACGAACTCGGGCTGCGGCTGCCGAGCCTGGACGAGGTCTTCCTCGCGCTGACCGGGCACGCGCCCGACGCCGAGGCCGCGCCGCGCGACGCCCAGCCGGTCGCCGTCTGACCCGCACGGAGCACCACGCCGCACCAACTCCCCGTACAGCAAAGACTTTCCGAGAGGACCCCCGTCATGAGCACCCAGACCATCTCCGCGCCCGCCGCCCCCACCGCCCACGAGCTCTCCGGCCGGGTCGGCCTCGGCAAGACCATGTCGCACAGCTTCGCCCTGGCGGGCCGTGGCTTCACGAAGTTCATGAAGTCGCCGATCCAGCTGGTCGATGTCGTCCTCACGCCGATCATCACCCTGTTGATGTTCATCTACCTCTTCGGGGAGTCGATGGCGAAGGGCAATACCGAGTGGTATCTGCACCATGTGGTGCCAGGGGTGATGGTGATGGCCGTCTTCCAGGCCAGCGTCGGCATCGGCGCCTCGCTCGCCGCGGACGCCAGCACCGGCATCTTCGACCGGTTCCGCTCCATGCCGATCGCCCGCTCCGCCCCGCTGATCGGCGCCGTCCTGGCCGACATCGTCCGCTACGTCGCCTGCCTCGCCACGCTCGTCGCGCTCGCCCTGGTCATGGGCTACCGCTTCGGCACCAACCCGGTCTCCTGGCTCGGCGCGCTCGCGCTGCTGATCGGCTTCGCGCTCAGCTTCTCCTGGATGTCGGTCTACCTGGGCATGCTGATCAAGAACCCGGCGTCCGTTCAGGGCCTGATGACCATCCTGATCCTGCCGCTGACCTTCGCCAGCAACGTGTTCATGGCGAAGGAGGGCATGCCCGGCTGGCTGCAGGCCTGGTCCGACGTCAACCCGGTCTCGCTGGTCGCGGAGGCCACCCGCGGTCTCCTCAACGGCGGCCCCGTCGCCCACGGCCTCACCGGCAGCCTGATCTGGATGGCCGGCATCGTCGCGGTCTTCTTCCCGCTGGCCATGCGCGCCTACCGCAGGAGCGCCGACTGATCACGGTCGCGAGCACCAACCGGGCGGGGCCCGCACCCACAAGGTGCGGGCCCCGCCCGGTTGTTCGCGTGTACGGCCGCCCCTTCACGCACGCAGGGTCCGTTCCTCCAGCCACCGCAGCGCGTCCGTACGCGAGAAGGCCGCCCCCTGGTCGTACGCCTCCTGGAAACCGTCCGCGCCGAGTGTCTCCTTGAGGCGGTCGACGAGTTCGCACCACTCGGGCTCGCCCCAGTCGAACGCGCCGCGCATCACCTGGCTCATCCCGAGCGCCATCGCCCCCTCCTCGGGTGCGCCCTCCAACGGGCGCAGTCCGCCGAGGAGTTCGGCCACCCAGGCGAGCGCGGCGCCCGCGCCCTGGCCGAAGAGGGCGCCGGCCGCTTCGGGGAGCAGGGCGCGGGCGGCCGGTCCGTCGCCCGCCGCGAGGCGGTTCTCGATCCGGGTCGAGACGATCAGGTCGCGGGCCAGGTCCCGCAGTTGGGGGCGGCGGACGCTCAGTGCCTCGAGGCGGTCGAGGGTCGCGTCGGACTGCGGCAGGTCGCCGGCGCGGCGGTGCACGTTGGCGAGGCCCACGAGGATGTTGGCCTCCAGGCGGAGCTGGCCGCGTTCGCGGGCCTGGCGGTGGGCGGCGTGCAGATCACGGAAGGCGCCGTCGAGGTCGCCGCTGCGGCGGCGTTCGCGCGCGAGGCGGGCCTTGCTGAGGTAGAGGTAGTCCTCGGTGCCGAGTTCGGAGGACAGCGCGACCGCGCGTTCCCAGGTGGCGATGGCCTGCGGGTACTCGGCACGCAGGGAGTGCGCCGTGCCGAGCGGCAGCAGGGCGAGCACGATGCCCCAGCGGTCGCCGACCTGCTCGAAGCCGCGCAGCGCCGCGGCGCGCGAGGCGGCCCCGGCCGCCAGGTCGCCCTCCTGGGAGAGGGCGAAGTCATGGGCGAGGTGGGCGCTGGCGCGGACCCAGGGGTCGGGCGAGTCGAGGAGCCGCGGGAGGTCCGCCGGGCCCGACTCCCCATGGGCGAAGGTCACTTGGCTCATCCGGAGGAGCAGGCCCGCCGGGTGGAACTCGGCCGCGAGGGCGGTGCCGCCCTCGGTGCCCGGTGCGCTTCCTGAGCCCTCCGCCGGTGCCCCGACCTCCGCGAGGTGCGTCTCGAACTGGCTGCTCATGCCCCGGATCCCCCAGTACCAGAGCAGCGCCGCGCCGAACCGCGCGGCCCGTTCGCGGTCCCCGCTCTCGCGGACGGTACGGAGTGCGTGCGCAAGGTTGTCGTGCTCGGCGTCGAACACCGCGATGGCCCGCAGCTGCCGGCCGGTCCGCAGCAGCGGCTCGTGCTCCTCGGCGAGATCCAGGCAGTACGCCGCGAGGCGGTCGGTGATCCGGGCGCTGTCCTCGGGGGACGCGGCGAGACGGCGGCCCGCGTACGCGCGGACGGTCTCCAGCATCCGGTAGCGGCCCTCGTCGCTCTCCACGACGAGGGACTTCTCGATCAGCGCACCGGCCACGTACAGGATGTCGTCGGCGGGCAGCAGCTCATCGGCGCAGACCGCTTCGAGCGCCTCCAGGGTCGCACCGCCGGGGAACGCGGAGAGGCGGGCCGCGAGGGTGCGCTCGGGCTCGTCGAGCAGGTCCCAGCTCCACTCGACCAAGGCGAGCAGGGTGCGCTGGCGCGGCAGGGCGGTGCGGCTGCCGGAGGAGAGCAGCCGGAAGCGGTCGTCGAGGCGGCGGGCGATCTGCTCGACGTTCATGGAACGGAGTTTGGCCGCGGCGAGTTCCAGGGCGAGCGGCATGCCGTCGAGGCCACGGCAGATCCGCAGGACGGCGTCGAGCGTGGAGTCGTCGAGGACGAAGTCCTGCCGTACGCCCGCGGCCCGGTCCACGAAGAGCCGTACGGCGGCGGTTCGCAGCGCCTCGGCCGGTTCGGGTTCGCCGGGCGGCAGGTCGAGCGGGCCGAGATGGAAGAGCGCCTCGCCGGTGATCGCGAGCGGCTCGCGGCTGGTGGTGAGGATGCGCAGTTCGGGGAGGCGTACGAGGAGGTGGTCGGCGAAGTCGGCGGCCGCCTCCACCAGGTGTTCGCAGTTGTCGAGCATGAGGAGTACGTCGCCGCTGCCGAGCAGTCCGGCGAGCCGGTCGACGGCGCCGGTCTGCGGTCCGCCGCCGCCCGATTCGTAGAGCCCGCCGTCGGTGGCGCCGATCGCGCCGAGCACCGCGTCGGCGAGCTGCTCCGGGTCGCTGACGCCCGCGAGCGGTATGTAGTGGAGGCGGCCGCGGTCGTGTGCGGGGTCGTGGGTCGCGGCCTCCAGGGAGAGCCGGGTCTTGCCCGCGCCGCCGGGCCCGACGAGTGTGACGAGGCGCGAGGAGCGCATCAGTGCGGCGAGCCGGGCGAGTTCGTCGTCGCGGCCGACGAACGTGGTGAGACGGGCGGGCAGCGGTGAGGCGGCGGCCGCCTTCGCGGCGGGGCGCTCCAACTCGCCGCGCAGGAGGGCGAGATGGATCTCCTTGACCTCGGCGGACGGGTCCACGCCCAGCTCGTCACCGAGGCGGGAGCGCAGTTCCTCGTAGACGGTGAGCGCGTCGGGCTGGCGTCCCGCTGCGGCCAGGGCGCGCATCCGCAGGCCCGCGATCCGTTCGCCCAACGGCTGCTGTGCGCCCGCCGCTTCGAGGTCGGCGAGGACGTCGGCGGCGCGCCCTTCGCGTATCTCCGCCTCGAAGTGGTCCTCGACCGCGGCGGCCCGCAGCCCGTCGAGCCGGGTGGCGACGGGCGGGGCGAAGGGGGCGTCGAGGACATCGGCCAGGGCGGGCCCGCGCCACAGCGCGAGCGCCGCGTCGAGGGAGCGGGCGGCCTCGGCGGTGCGGCCCGCGGCGAGGGCGCGGCGGCCGGCGGCGGCGAGCTTCTCGAAGCGGTACGTGTCGACGTCCGTCTCCTGGACGTCGAGCCGGTAGCCGCCGCCCGCGGACTCGACGGTGGCGTGCCCGCGCAGGGAGCGGCGGAGCCGGGAGACCAGGGCCTGCAGCGCGTTGGCGGCGTCGGCGGGCGGCTGCTCGCCCCACAGCCCGTCGACCAGGGTGTCGGCGCCGACCGGGCGTCCGCCTTCGAGGGCGAGCCGGGCGAGCAGCATCCGCAGCCGTACCCCGCCGATCTCGACCGGGCCCACGGACTCGGTCCCCGCCCGTACCGGCCCCAGCAGGTCCACCTTCAGTGCCACGGCTCCCCGGCCTTCCGTTGCTTCGGCGTCCTGTGGTCGACGCGGCCTAAGAATCACGTAGTTGTGCGAGCTGGTAAAGCCCCGTCCGGTGCGCGAACGGCGCCCCGCCCGAAGCCGCCTGAGGCAACTCCCGTACGGATCAGTACGGTTGATCCGCAGCACCGCTTGCCGATCACCCGGGAGGGGACCCGCACCATGTCCACGCACACGACCGACCGCACCCATCGCACCGACCGCACCGGCCGCTCCGACCACACCAGGCGGCGCCGCCTGTTCCGTGCCGCCGCGGCGGTCGTCGCCGTCACCGGGCTCGCCCTGCTGCCGTCCGCGGCGGGGGCGACGCCGGGGAGCGGGGTGACCGGGACGGTCCTCGCCAAGGGGACCTCGGAGGACACCCTGCGGCTGAAGGCGAAGGGCCGCACGGACGTCACCTTCCGGACGATCACCATCGCGCCCGGCGGCTCCACGGGCTGGCACTACCACCCGGGCCAGGTCCTCGCGGTGGTCCAGGAGGGCACGCTCACCCGCACCCTCGGCGACTGCTCCGTCGAGACAACCCCGGCCGGCGGCTCCTTCGTGGAGGAGGGCGGTCCGAAGGACGTCCACATCGGCCGCAACCTCGGCACGAAGCCGGTGGTGCTCTACGTGACGTACCTGCTGCCGGAGGGCAGCGACCTCTCGGTGGACGCACCGGACCCGGGCTGCTGAGCCCAGGTCCCCCACCTACGGGCAACCACGGCGGAGGCCCCTCGCGGGCCGCCGCGTGGCGCGCCCCGGAAACGACGAAGGCCCCTCGCCGAAGCGAAGGGCCTTCGTGTCGCGTGCGCCGCCAGGGACTCGAACCCCGGACCCGCTGATGCTGCATTCAACGGGGGATAACCCCCGAACCCCCAGCCGCCCGGTGCTCACGCCAAACGCCGAACCCCGGAAACGACGAAGACCCCCCGCCGAAGCGAAGGGCCATCGTGTCGCGTGCGCCGCCAGGGACTCGAACCCCGGACCCGCTGATGCTGCATTCAACGGGGGATAACCCCCGAACCCCCAGCCGCCCGGTACTTACGCCAAACGCCGAACCCCGGAAACGACGAAGACCCCCCGCCAGAGCGAAGGGCCATCGTGTCGCGTGCGCCGCCAGGGACTCGAACCCCGGACCCGCTGATTAAGAGTCAGCTGCTCTAACCAACTGAGCTAGCGGCGCTTGACCTCGTAAATAGTACCCGGTGTCCGGGGGTGGTTCCGACCATTAATCGGCCGGGGGCACCACGGTGGGTCAGCGGCCCAGGAGGTCCTCTCGGCCCTGCGTCCGGTAGCGGGCCAGGAGGGCTGTGCGGTCCGCGGGGGTGAAGGGGGCGTACGGGGCCGAGGGGTCCTTGCGCCACCACACCGGGTCCGGGCAGTCGAAGCCCGCGCGGCGCAGGGCCACGCGGTGGACCTTGTTCGTGGCCGTGACCGGGATGCGGTCGACGATACGGAGGTAGGTGGGGAGCATTTTGGGGCTCAGGTCGGACTGGGAGGAGAGAAAGGCGGTGAAGGCGGAGGGGTCGAAGGGAACGCCGTCGCGCAACGCGAGCGTCGCCATGACCTGGTCGCCCGCGACCGGGTCCGGCACGGCGTAGACGGCGACCGCGGACGCCGCCTCCCAGCGGGAGAGGATGTTCTCGATCATCGCCGCGGCCAGGTTCTCACTGTCGACGCGCAGCCGGTCGTCCGTACGGCCCGCGAAGTAGAGGAATCCGGACGCGTCCCGGTAGAAGAGGTCACCGGTCCAGTACCAGCCGTCGCGGACCCGCGCGGCGTCCGCCGAGGGATTGCGCCAGTACCCCTCGAAGACATGCCGCCCCCGGTTGACCAGCTCCCCGATCGCCTCGTCCCCGTTGAGCAGCCGCCCGCCGGGCCCGAACCGCGCGGGCGGGCACTCCGCGCGCGTGGCGGGGTCGACGACGGCCAGGTCGTCGCCGGGCGTGGCCCGCCCGATCGCCCCGGCCGGGGTGTCGGCCGTGCGCTGGACCGACGCGCCGCCCTCGGAGGACCCGTACCCCTCGACGAGCTTCACACCGAACCGCTCGGCGAACCGCCGCGCGTCCACGGCCCCCGCCTCCGTACCGAAGCCGACCCGCAGCGGGTTGTCCCGGTCGTCGGGACCGGGCTCGGTCGCGAGGAGGTACTGCACGGCGCGGCCCACGTACGTGAAGTACGTGGCGCGGTATTTGCGGACGTCGGAGAGGAAGGCCGAGGCGGAGAACCGGCGGCGCAGCGCCACCCCCGCGCCCGCGGCGAGCGCCGGCGCCCAGTCGGCGATCACCGCGTTGCCGTGGAACATCGGCATGCAGATGTAGTGGACGTCGTCGGCGCGCACCCCGTGGAAGCGCACGAGGGAGTGCCCGGCCCCCGCGAGCCGCCCCTGCGTACAGATCGCCGCCTTCGGCGCGCCCGTCGAGCCGGACGTGAAGTAGAGGAGGATGCGCGACCGCGGCCCGACCTCGGCGACCGTGTACTCGCCCGGCTTCGCCCCCGCGTACCCCTTCACCAGCTCCGCGTACTCCTCGGTGTCGGTCACGAGGATCCGTATCCCGTCGAGCTCCAGGCCGTCCAGGAGCGGGAGCTGGGACCGCTCGGTGACCAGGAGGCGCGCCTCGGTGTGCAGGATGTCGCGGGCGAGCTCGGCGCCGCGCCGGGTCGGGTTGATGCCGGCGACGGCCGCCCCGGCGAGGGCGGCGGCGCTCAACCACCTTGGGAACTCCGGGGTGTTGTCGAGCAGCACCGCCACGTGCGGCTCGGCCCCGCGCGGCAGCAGATCGGCCAGCAGCGCCGCGCGCGCTGCGGCGGCCGCGGTGACCTGGTGATGCGTGGACGCGTCGTCCTCGAACCACAGCCCGGTGCGGTGATCGGCCCAGCGGGCCTGGACGAGTTCCGCGACGGTTGCGCCTTGGGTGCCCATGAGGCGGCACGATAATTGACGGATCGTCAGATGGGGAGGGAGCAGGAGGCAGGCACTCAGGGCATCCCGCTTGCTCCCCCGACCATGCGCCCGCGGCTCGGACGGAGGGGAACTCGATCCGAGGAAGATCCGAGCCACGGGCCCACGGGTCAGGGGCCAGGGGTCACGACAGGCGACCGGGCCGTACGCGCCTGGGTCAGAACTGCACGTCCGAGCAGGCGTAGAACGCGTTGCCCGTGTCCGCGATCGTCCAGACCGCGAGGATGACGTGGTGCCCCGACTTGCCCGACGGCAGCTGACCGGAGTGCGAGAGCGTCGCCGGGGGCTGGCCGCTGAAGGGGACGGTGAGGAACGGCGTGAGTTCCAGGGACGACCGCGAGAGCGGGGCGTTCTGGTTCCAGCCGTTCTTGGTGATGTAGTAGCGGAAGTCGGTCGTGGAGTGCCGCGCCGTGAACTGCCAGCGGAAGGTCTGCGTGGATCCGCTGTTCACGGAGGTGGCCGGCCAGGCGCCACCGCCCGGCTTGGTGGGCGAGTTGAGCGCGTCGAACTGGCCGAGACCCGCCGAACAGATCTTGCCGTCCGCCGGACCCGCGGCCGGGAAGCCCTTGGGGCCCTCGACGCTCTGCGGCTCCCACTGGATGGACCCGCAGCCGGTCACGGTGCCGTTCTGGCACGCCTTCTGGCGGCTGAGGGGCAGGTCGGTGTAGCCGTGGCTGCTGGCGCCACCGGAGGAGAGCGCGAACGCTCCCGCGGTCGCGAGGCCCAGCAAGGCCGCGTATGTCTTCTTTCTCCGCATAACTGCTGCTCCAGGGGCTCGTGAATACGTGGGGGTGAGCTCGAGCGCTGCGCAGTGCTCTGTGCGGAAGCACAGGGTCCGGTCTAGACCAAGTCCCAGATTATTGCCGGGAGTTGGCTGTGTCCATATCAAAAGAAAGACATGTCCAGACCAATAGTGGAGACGATCCGGTCGGCCCTCGCCCGCGAGCCCTCCACGAGCACCCCATTGGGCCGGTCGTTCGTCCGCACCCAGTCCTCCGCACCCCGCCGCGTCCGGCCACCCGCCAACTGCCGTTCCACCAGCCTGAGTTGACGCACATCCCCCGGCGCCTCGACGTACCACAGCGCCCCCATCAGGAGGCGCGCCTCGCGCCAGCCGGGCAGATCGCAGCCGAGGTAATTCCCCTCGGTGATGACCAACCGCGCCGACGGCGGTACGCGATGGCGGGCCGCCACCGGCTCGTCCAGCGTCCGGTCGAAGTCCGGTACGTAGACATCGCGCCCGGGCTCGGCCAGCACGCGCCGGAGCAGGGCGAGATACCCGTACACATCGAAGCTCGGCTCCGAGCCCTTGCGCGCGGTGAGCCCGAGCCGCGCCAACTGGGCGTTGGACAGATGGAAGCCGTCGAGCGGCACGTACGCGGCCCGCTCCCCGAGCCGCTCCACGAGCGCCCGCGCGAGCGTGGACTTCCCGGCGCCGGGCGGCCCCGCGAGCCCGAGCAGGACGCGCGGGCCCACGGACGGGCGAGGGCCTTCGGTGGTCAGCCGCCAGGCGTCCTCGGCGAGGGAGGCGAGGCCGGGGCGGGGGTCCGGTGCGGTGGGCTCAGCGATCTCCATGTCCCGTATAGAACGCCACCGTCAGATCCTTCACCAGGGCCTTGCGCTCGGTCTCGTCCAGCTCGACGAGCCCGCGCAGGGTCAGCCGGGTCACGGTGTCCTCCACCGAGTCGACCACCTGCGTCAGGACGCTCTCGCGGTGCCGCATGTCGAGCGCGGCGATCCGGCGGCGCTGCATCACCTCGGCGACCTCGGGCGCGTACTCGATCCGGGTCGGCTGCGCCGAGAAGACCTCCAGACCCGCGGGCGCGGCGTCCGCGACGAGCAGCCGCGTGAGCGCGTCGCCGACGGCCTCGGCGTTGCGGAGCGTCGCACCGTCGCCGTGGAAGGCGTCCGCGGGCAGCTGCGAGAAGACCCGCGCCATCGCCGCCTCCACGCACTCGCGCAGATACGTCTCATGGCCGTCGACCCCGAGCGTGGCCCGCGCGGTGTCCCGCACCCGCCACACCACGAGCACGACCACGCGCAGCGCCACGCCCTGCGCGTCGACGGCCGGCAGGGGTGCGCTGCGCCAGTGCCGCAGGCGCACGTCGACGCGGCGCCGCTTGAGACACGGGTTGATCCACACCAGGCCGGTCCGCCGCACACTCCCCCGGTACCGCCCGAACAGCGAGACCACCCAGGCCCGCCCGGTCCGCCCGCGCCCCAGCCCGCCGAAGGAGCAGAGCGCGAGGGCACCCGAGCCCGCGAGGAGTGCCCACTGCGCGGGGCCCGGCTCGGCGCCTTCGAGTACGGGCAGCCGCGCCAGCCGCAGCACGAACGGCGGGACGAGCCCCGCCCACCACAGTCCCGCCCCGCAGCCCCCGAGCCCCACCGCGCCGGCGGCGACGGCGAGGACTCCGGAGCGCGCGGCGGCCGGGCGCTCGGCCAGGGACGGGTCGACGGGCAGGACGGGACGCGCGGCCGCCTTGGCTGCGGGCCGCTGCGGCCGTCGCGCCACACGCGGCTGCTCACCACTGCCCTGGCGGGCGCGGGCCAGGCCCGGGAGGGGTGCGTTGCCGGGGAGCGGCGAAGATCCCGTGGCTGCCGCGGGGACCTGCGCCGGCCCGAAGACCGAGGCCATCCCCGAGCCCGGCCCCGCCCCTTCCTCCTCGTCCCGGAACAGCAGATGCACCGGGATCTCGGTGGTCGCCTCGTTCTGGATCAGCCGTACCCGCTCGGGCCCCGGGGCCGCGGCCCCCGTTTCCGCCGACGTCATCGCACCCTCCGTAGCACCGCAGCCGACACCCACTCCACAGCCCGCACGCGACCGGCCCACCGGACCGGCCCGCGCAAGGCATCCGCTCTCCTCACAGGAACAACCGCCGCCACGTCTCCGGCCCCGGCACCCCGTCCGCCGCACCGCCGCGCCAGCCCTGCGCGCGCTGGAACGCCTCGACCGCGCGCCGGTCGGCCTCGCCCCAGCGCGGGCCCGGGCCCTGCGTGTAGAAGCGGCCGTATCCCTTCTTGACGAGCTGCCGCCCGAGCGCGGTGACGAAGGCGTTGGACTGCCCGGGCCGGAACGAGGCGCGTCCCGGGTACGCCGGTGCCCCGCCCACCGCACCCGGCGTACCGCTCGCCGGGATGTCGCGGCCCTTGCCGCTCACCAGGTACTCCCAGGTCAGTGGGCCCGGCAGCCCGTCCGCGTCCTTGCCGCGCCAGCCCTGCGCGAGCTGGAAGGCCTGCGTGGCCCGCCGGTCCGCCTCGCCCCACACGGGCCCGGGGCCCTGTGTGTAGAACCGCTTCCCGCCGCGCGCGGCCAGCAGCTTCCCGAGCTGCGTCACATACGGGCTGCGCACTCCGGGCCCGAACGCGGCCCGACCCGGGTAGCGCGCGGGGGCGCCGGAGGCGGCCGCGGTCAGGGCCTTGTAGCGGTAGGCCGTATAGCGCTTGGAATTGCTCCAATACGCATACGGAGTGGACTGCCTGCGGGCGTGCGGGCGGGCCTGTTCGTAGGCGACGTAATGGGTGCGGGTGTAATCCGTCCAGCCGCCGAAAATCGTCACGTGCGAGCCTCTCGTCGGATCGGCGGGATTGTGGAACAGGAGAATGTCGCCCGGCTGCAGCTGGTCGCGGCTGATGCGGACGCCGAATCGGCCGAGAGTTCCGGTCCACTGATTGGAGCCGAGATTCCAGGCCATCGAGACGAATCCCGAGCAGTCCTGGCGGTAACCGTCGCGCCAGTACGTGTTCAGTCCGTACGGCACCTCGGCGGCCACCCACGCCTTGGCCCGCCGGATGATCTCGGCCCGCGTGACGGGCTTCGGCGCGGCGGCCGGCTTGCCCGGGGCCCCGTACAGCGGGGCGGCGGTGCCCTGCGGGCTGCTCGGCGGATCGTCGTCCGCGGGGCGTACGTAGGGGTGGGCGGCGGCGGTGGTCAACGGAGTGCCGGCGGCGAGAAGCGTGCCGGTCGCGGTGAGGGTGACAAGCGCGCGGGCGCAGTGCGCGAATGCGCCCGGACCCGTTACCGGGGCTTTCCCCTCCCCTAAGCTCCGGCAGCCGGTGCATTCGCATCCGGCCGCGGGTTCGATTTCCTCGAACGAGAGCGCACCCTCGTTCCTGAATTCCGGGAGCCCGGCCGCGGAGGATTCCATGCGATCTACCTCACACTCGGACGGGGTTCGGGAAATCGCCTTACGCGGATCTGCATGGTCGTCAGTTTCCCAACTGCTCCCGCATATCGCATGTTGACGACCCGAATCCTGTACGCGAACGGCCCACCGCCCCGCCCCCCGCACCCGGGCGTGGTCGGACCCACCCCCACCCATCGGGTAGAGTTCTCCAGGTCAGCAGGCGCCGCTAGCTCAGTTGGTTAGAGCAGCTGACTCTTAATCAGCGGGTCCGGGGTTCGAGTCCCTGGCGGCGCACGCAACACGATGGCTCTTCGCTCCGGCGGGGAGCCATCGTCGTATCCGGGATTCACCACTTGCAGTGAGCACCAGACGGCTGGGGGTTCGGGGGTTATCCCCCGATGAACACAGCATCAGCGGGTCCGGGGTTCGAGTCCCTGGCGGCGCACGCAACACGATGGCTCTTCGCTCCGGCGAGGAGCCATCGTCGTATCCGGGGTTCACCACTTGCGGTGAGCACCAGACGGCTGGGGGTTCGGGGGTTATCCCCCGATGAACACAGCATCAGCGGGTCCGGGGTTCGAGTCCCTGGCGGCGCACAGACACGGAAAGGCCTCCACCTCGCGGTGGGGGCCTTTCTGCTGCGTACAGGGCCGGAACCAGCCACCCGACGGATACGGTGTCGCCCATGGCGAGCGACATACAGGAGCGGATCAAGCGGCTCATCATCGACGGGCGGCTCGCGTCGGGGGCCTCGCTGCCCACCGAGCCCGAGCTGATGGCGCTCCTCGGTGTGAGCCGCAACTCCGTGCGGGAGGCGCTCAAGGCGCTGCAGGCGATGGGAATCGTGGAGATCCGGCATGGGTTCGGCACATATGTCGGACCGATGTCCGTCGCACCCATGATCGAAGGCCTCACCTTCCGCACGGTGGCGGGCCACTACCGCGGCGAGGACAGCTTGTTGCAGCTCCTGGAGCTGCGCGAGGCCGTGGAGACCGGTTTGATCTCCCGTCTCGCCGGCCGCGTCCCGCCGGAGGACCTCGCGGAACTCGACGCCCTCCTCGCGCGGATGGAGAGCGAGGCCGAGGACGGCGCCGTGGCCGCCGAGACGGACCGCGCCTTCCACGCCACGCTCTACCGCGGTCTGGGAAACCTCCTGCTGGGAGAGGTCCTGGAGGCGTTCTGGGACGCTTTCCACCGCGTCCGCACCGATCTCGTCGACGTCCTGCCGGACCCGAAAGTGACCTGCCGCCAGCACCGCGAGATCCTCGACGCCGTGCGCTCGGGCGACGTCATCCGGGCCGAGCAGGCAATACGAGAGCACTTCGGTAATATTCGTACTCGGCTCGGCTCACCTGCATCAACTGAGCTCCCAAACCACGCGTATGACAAGTAAACACCTGGTATCGCTCTTGCGATCAAGCCAGTGGTCGTAGAACCCTGGCCTGGAGAATGGGAGCCTTGGGCTTCCATGTGGCGGACGGTACGGGACAGTTGGGGGTTCCCGACGCCCGCCAGGTGTGCACGGGAGCCCGGGGAGGGGCTCCCGCCTGTGAATCGGCGGGGGTCTTGTTCATGAAGCAAGGCGGGGCGGGCATCATGCAACCGGAAGGTGCCCCTTCCATGTCCTAGTGACGGGTGGGGTGGCCAGCCAGTGACGCGCCTGCACGAGTCGAGGGGGACTCGGGCAGGCGGAAGGACCGACGAACACGCAGACCAGTGCGTGCGGGGGGATGACTCATGACGTCGACGCCGACGGGCGCCCGGCCGGGCTCCGACCCGACCGAGACGACCCAGTTGCGCGTGCCATCGCATCGGACCGGCGGCTTCAGGCGCATCAAGAAGACGCTGCCCAGATACGACTACGAGCACTACAGCCGGCTGGCGGGGCCGTTGACCAACCCCGATCCCAGCAAGCCGTACAAGGTGCAGTACCGCTCGCTGCTCTCGCAGGAGCCGCACCGGATCCGGGCCGCCCTCATGCTGGGCGCGGCACCGCTGCTCTCCCTCATCCTGCTCGCCTGGCTGCTGCAGCCCGAGCACTGGACGAAGCGCGACTACGTTCCGAACGGGTACCTGGAGCACCTCGACCTCGTCATGCTGATCTCGATCGGCCTGATCGAGTTCTTCCGGTGCATGAACGTGCTGTCGAACGCGCACGCCACCCTCGTCGCCCGCGACCCGATCCCGGTCGTGCCGGAGACGGGGACGCGTGTCGCGTTCCTCACCTCGTTCGTGCCCGGCAAGGAGCCGATCGAGATGGTCACCAAGACCCTGGAGGCCGCGGTCAAGCTGCGCCACCGCGGTCTGCTGCACATCTGGCTGCTCGACGAGGGCGACGACCCCGAGGTCAAGGAAGTCTGCGCGCGCCTCGGTGTGCACCACTTCTCCCGCAAGGGCATCGCGAAGTGGAACCGGAAGAAGGGCCCGCACCGCGCCAAGACCAAGCACGGCAACTACAACGCCTGGCTGGACGCGCACGGTGACGACTACGACTACTTCGCCTCGGTCGACACCGACCACGTGCCGCTGCCGAACTACCTGGAGCGGATGCTCGGCTTCTTCCGCGACCCGGACGTCGGCTTCGTCATCGGCCCGCAGGTCTACGGCAACTACGACTCGTTCGTCACGAAGGCCGCCGAGTCCCAGCAGTTCCTCTTCCACGCCCTGATCCAGCGCGCGGGCAACGCGTACGGGGCGCCGATGTTCGTCGGCACGTCCAACGCCGTACGGATCAGCGCGCTGAAGCAGATCGGCGGTCTGTACGACTCGATCACCGAGGACATGGCGACCGGCTTCGAGATCCACCGCCACCGCAACCCGAAGACGGGCCGCAAGTGGCGCTCGGTCTACACGCCGGACGTGCTGGCCGTCGGTGAGGGCCCGAGCGCCTGGACGGACTTCTTCACGCAGCAGATGCGCTGGTCGCGCGGTACGTACGAGACGATCCTCAAGCAGTACTGGAAGGGCTGGTACTCGCTTCCGCCGACCAAGCTCTTCAACTACACGATGATGATCATCTTCTACCCGATGTCGGCGATGAACTGGATCCTGGCGGCGCTCAGTTGTGCGCTGTTCCTGGGCCTGGGCGCCTCGGGTGTCAACATCGACCCGACGATCTGGCTGATGCTCTACGGCAACGCCTCGGCACTGCAGATCGGCCTGTACATCTGGAACCGCCGCCACAACGTCTCGCCGCACGAGCCCGAGGGCTCCGGCGGTGTGGCCGGCATGGTGATGTCCGCGCTGTCCGCGCCGCTGTACGCGAAGGCGCTGTTCGACTCGGCGCTGCGCCGCAAGTCCAAGTTCGTGGTCACGCCGAAGGGTGACTCGGCGTCCCCCGACCGCTGGTTCGGCACGTTCCGCTACCACTGGTACTTCATCGTGATCTTCGCCGCCTCGATGGGCGCGGGCTTCTACTACGGCCACGCCCACCCGGCGATGATCATCTGGGCCACGATCGCCATGCTGATCACCGCCACGCCGATCTTCGTCTGGCGCTGGCAGATCAAGCAGGACAGGAAGAAGCCCGCGTCGGGTGCCCCGGGCGGCACTCCGGCCGGCGGCGCGCCCGCGCCGCAGCCCAGCGCGGTACCGCCGCAGGCGGCCGCACACGACCGGAACAGGCCCAGCTGGGCCGCGGCGGGGCAGCAGCCCGGTCAGCATCCCGGCCACCCCGACCAGACCATGCAGATCGCCCTTGGGGGACGTAAGAAATGACCGTCGGCTCCACGCCGGTGAAGCACACCCGCCGCCGCGCCCGCCGCATAGCGATAGGCGCGGCGGTGGTGCTTGCACTCGCCGGAATGAACGGTCCCGCGCTGTGGCGCTTCGCCTCGGACCAGTACCACGACTACAAGATCAACAGGCCCGAGTACAAGGCCGACAACGGCAAGTGGGACATCGTCGAGCTGCCCGACGAGTACAAGCTCAACACGATCCACGCGGCGCTCCTGCACACCGGCAAGGTGCTGCTCGTCGCGGGCTCGGGCAACAACCAGAAGAACTTCGACGCGAAGAAGTTCGACACCGTCCTGTGGGACCCGGTGAAGAACACCTTCAAGAAGATCCCCACCCCCAACGACCTGTTCTGCACGGGGCACACGCAGCTCCCTGACGGCAAGCTCCTGGTCGCGGGCGGCACGAAGTCGTACGAGAAGCTCAAGGGCGATGTCACCAAGGCCGGCGGCCTGATGATCGTCCACAACGAGAACCCGGACAAGCCGATCACCCTGCCCAAGGGCACCAAGCTCACGGGCAAGGAGAACGGCAAGACCTTCGTCCTGACCGAGTCGGTCGTCGTCGAGCGCGCGAAGAAGAAGTTCGACCCCGAGACCGGTGCGTTCGTCAAGACCGTCGCCGGATTCGAGCGGGTCTATGTCGAGGCCGCGAAGAGCGGGAAGAAGTACGAGACCGGCGCCCAGGACCAGTACAAGGTCGATGGCCTGACCGGCAAGAAGGACCAGCAGACCTACGGCATCGCCGAGAAGCTCGCCCTGGACAAGAAGGACTTCCAGGGCATCGACGACGCCTACGAGTTCGACCCGGTGGCCGAGAAGTACATCAAGGTCGACCCGATGAACGAGGCGCGCTGGTACCCCACGCTGACCACGCTCTCGGACGGCAAGGTGCTCGCCCTGTCCGGCCTCGACGACATCGGCCAGATCGTGCCCGGCGACCGCAACGAGGTCTACGACCCCGAGACCAAGAAGTGGACGTACGTCAAGCAGGACCGGCAGTTCCCGACGTACCCGGCGATCTTCCTGCTGCCCAACGGCAAGCTGTTCTACTCCGGCGCCAACGCCGGCTACGGACCGGCCGACGTGGGCCGCAAGCCCGGTGTCTGGGACTTCGAGACCAACGACTTCACCAACCTCAAGGGCCTCTCCGACCCGAAGCTGATGGAGACGGCGGGCACGGTGTGGCTGCCGCCCGCGCAGGACGAGAAGTTCATGGTCGTCGGCGGCGGCGGTATCGGTGAGTCCGAGGTCTCCAGCAAGAAGACCCGGATCATCGACCTCACCGAGGACGCCCCGGTGTTCAAGGACGGGCCCAGCTTCGACAAGGGCACCCGCTACCCGCAGTCCTCGGTCCTGCCCGACGACAGCGTGCTGATCTCCGGCGGCTCCGAGGACTACCGCGGCCGCAGCGACTCCAACATCCTCGAAGCGCGGATGTACGACGCGAAGACCGGCGAGATGCGCAAGGTCGCCGACCCGCTGGTGGGCCGCAACTACCACTCGGGCTCGCTGCTCCTGCCCGACGGCCGGGTGGTCTTCTTCGGCTCGGACTCGCTCTACGCGGACGAGGCGAACACCAAGCCCGGCACGTTCGAGCAGCGCCTGGAGATCTACACGCCGCCGTATCTCTACCAGGGCTCCCAGCCCACGCTCGGCAGCGGTCCGAAGGCCATCGAGCGCGGTGACTCGGGCACGTACAAGACGCAGCACGCCTCGTCGATCAAGAACGCGCGGCTGATCCGGCCGAGCGCCTCGACGCACGTCACGGACATCGACCAGCGGTCGATCGCCCTCGACGTGAAGAAGTCGGCGGACAGCGTCACGGTGACGGTCCCGAAGAACAAGAACCTGGTGCAGCCGGGCTGGTACATGCTGTTCGTCACCGACGACCAGGGTGTGCCGAGCGAGGCGCAGTGGGTGGAGATCCCGGAGTAGGACCCGCTCGTATGTGTACGTGAAGGAGGGCGCCCCCTGATGCAGGGGGCGCCCTCCTTCATTTCCGTACGAAAACCGATCGGCCCTTTCCGTACGGGACCTACTTGGCGTTCTTCGCCAGCTCCAGCGCGTACTCAGGCCACCACTCCCCGGCCTTCGGACCGCCCCTGCACTCGCCGTCCGACTCACCGGGACGCTTGATCCACAGATAGGCGTCGACGCTCTCGTCGGCCGTGTCGACCGAGGGGATCTCGCCGAGGGCGCGGCCCGGCGGGTTGCACCAGAGGTCCTTCTCGTCGGCCTTGTACGTCCCGTTGCCGTTGCGGCTCGTGTCGATCACGAACGGCTTGTTGCCCACCTTCTCGGAGAGCTTCTTGCCGAAGTCGATGGACTCCTCGGTGGTGTAGAAGTTCGACACGTTCACCGCGAAGCCGTCGGCCTTGTCGATGCCGGCCCACTTCAGCGGCTCCCAGAAGGAGTCCGGCTGGGCCGCGCCCGGATTGCCGCCGTCGATGTAGACCTTGGTGTTCTTGAGCGTGTGGAGCTTGTCGATGGCGCCCTTGAGCAGGTCGTAGCGCTCCTCGTGGAACTCCTGGGGCGTACACCCGTCCACCAGGTGCAGCAGGGCGTCCGGTTCGAGGATGACCGTGGCCTTGCGGTCCTCGATGCCCTTGGCGACCTCGTCGATGAACGTCCGGTACTCGTCGCCGTCGGCCGCGCCGCCCTTGGAGAACTGATTGCAGTCGCGGTGCGGGATGTTGTAGAGCACCAGGACCGCCTCGCGGTCGGCCTCCGTGGCGGCCTCGGTGAAGCCGCGGGCCTGCTCCTGCGCCGTCTCCGGGATGATCCACTGGCCCGTCGGCTGCTCGGCGATCTTCTTGATCAGCTCGGCGTCCGAGGACTTGTCCTCGTTCTTGAACTTCTGGACCTGCTCGGACGCGTTCGTATCGGGGTTGACCCAGAACGGGTCCTTCTCCTTGGGCTGCTGCGACGCGCTGCCACTGGGCGTCTCGGGGCCGTCGCCGTCGTCCGACGAGCAGCCGGTCAGAAGCAGTGCCGCCGCCCCCACGAACGCCACACCTGTCTTCACCGCCCCCCGGATCGCCGCGGAACTGCTGTACATCCACTCCCCCTTGGGTGCACTGTCGGAGGTTCAATCCTGACATAGGTGCACGTGAGTCACGAGGGCCGCCCGGCCCGCGGGCCCGTTCGTGCACGACCTGTTACAGCGCCCCTGATCGGCCTGTTACGGCGCCCCGCATCGGGGTAGGCGAGCAGCCACAGGTGTGTGCGGGAGGCCCGATGGTCGATGCGGGGAGAGATCTGCGGCTGGCCGCGGCCCTCGTCGCCCTGGCCGACAGCCTGGGCGAGACCTTCGAGGTGAGCGCGTATCTGGGGCGGTTCGCCGACGACTGCGTGACACTGCTCGGGGCAGACGCGGCCGGGCTGCTCCTGGTCGGCGCGGACGCCGAGGTCTCCCTCGTCACCAGCGCCGATCCGACGGGACGGGTGCGCGGGCTCCTGGAGATCCAGCACCAGGGCGGTCCGTGCCTGGACGCCTGCGCGTCGGGTGAGGCGGTGCCTCCGGTGCGGTTCGCCGGTACGGAGGCGGCGGAGCGCTGGCCCCGGTTGACGGAGCGGGCGCTGCGGGAGCGGATGACCGTGACGTGCGCGGTGCCGCTGCGGCGTGGCGAGACGGTGATCGGGGCGCTGAACCTGTTCGCGAACGGGCGGCCCGAACATGTGCGGATCCAGCTGGAGTTGGCGCAGCTGCTCGCCGACGCCGCGGCGATCGGGCTGGCTCAGCGGCGGATCCATGACGACTGCCGGGCGCTCACGACGCAGCTGCAGTCGGCGCTGTCCAGCCGGGTGCGGATCGAGCAGGCCAAGGGGCTGCTCGCCGAGCGGTGGGGCGTGAAGGTGGACGCGGCGTTCACGGCACTGCGCGCGCACGCCCGGCGCGCGCGGCGCCCCATCGACGCCATCGCGCAGGAGCTGCTCGAAGGGCGCCTGGACGACGGGGCGCTGGAGGCGGACCGGCCTTCGGGGTGAGGGCGGCGGACCGGCCGTCGGCGTGAGGGCGGCGGGCTCCCGGCCCACCCCGGACCCGTATCCCGCATACCGGACGAACCGCCCTGCATTCCGGTCGAGTTGCGCCGGACCGGCTCTGGGCGAGCCCGGGCTTCCGCTCTAAAGTGAGGGGCAGAGGCCCCAGCCCCCGGCCGTCCCCAGAACCTCCCGTGCCGACGCCGGGTTTCTCCCGCAGCCCGAGCGCGCACGGTCGAGGACCGACCCGGCCGGAGGCTCCGGGGGGAGCGGGCCACCGGCCGGGTCAGGTGCGGCCGCGGACTGGACGCGCGGTTGACAGGCCCACCCCTGAGTTGGGACTCTCCGGACGACAAGTCCATACATCGAGGCGACGGTTGACAGGAACCCGGTGCGATTCCGGGACGGTCCCGCCACTGTGACCGCGTACGAGGCCCTCATGGCTCGCTGCACGGGAGTCAGGAACTGACCCGTCGTCCTCCTGCCATGGGGCGTGGAAACCCCGGAAGGAGACCCACCCGGATGTCCCTGCACTCGGCACAGCACCCGAGCACGACGGCCGCCCAGGACGCGACGACCAGAACGCGTGACTGGATGATCGCCTCGGCCGCCGCGATGATCGCGGTCATCGCGCTGTACGCGGTGTTCTTCGACAACGGTTCGCTGATCTCGGCGACCGGCGACTACCTGCACGAGTTCGCCCACGACGGACGGCACCTCTTCGGCGCCCCCTGCCACTGATCGGGGCCCGCACACCCATGTCCACACCTGTACTCCCCCTGCTCGGACGCGGTCTGACGGCAGGAGGAGCGGCCGGTCTTGCCGCCGGCCTCTTCTCCCTGCTGCTCGCCGAGCCCCTCATGGACCGCGCGATACGCCTCGAAGAAGCCCGCACCGCCCATGAACACGCGGGCGCCGCGGACCACCACGAGGAGCTTTTCACGCGCGGCGCCCAGCACTTCGGGCTCGTCGTCACGTCGCTGGTCTTCGGCCTGGCGCTCGGTGTCCTCGTCGCCGTCGCGTACGCCCTGGTGCACCGCCGCGACCCGGAGGCCTCGCCGTGGCCGCGCGCGCTGCTCTTCTCGGGCGCCGCGTTCCTCGCCGTCTCGCTCCTCCCCGCGCTGCGCTATCCGGCCAACCCGCCCGGCGTCGGCGACGGCGCCACGGTCTCCGAACGCCAGGCCCTGTGGCTGGCCGCGGTCGTCATCGGCGTCCTCGGCATGCTTCTCGTGCGCCAGGTGTACGTACGCCTCGAAGGCCGCAGCGTTCCGGTGCGGCAGGTCGCGGCGGCGGGCACGGCGGTCGCCGTCCTCGCGGTCCTGTTCGCGCTGCCCGGCAACCCGGACGAGGTCCCCGTGGCCGCCACGCTCCTGTGGGACTTCCGCGTCCTGTCGATCGCCTCGCACGCCCTGCTGTGGGCGGTCTTCGCCGTGACCTTCGGCGCGCTGGGCCTGCGGGCCGTGTCGCGGGCCGCTGCTCCGGCGGGGGCGGTCCCGGCGAACTGACCTGCGGGGCCCTGGCCTGCTCTCTGCGGGTCAGGGCCCTTTGCCGGTCAGGAAGGCGGACACCACCACGTTCGCCGAGTACGTCTTGGTCGCACGGTCGAACGTCCCGCCGCACGTGATCAGCCGCAGTTCGGCCCGGTCGTCCTGACGGATCCCGTACGCCTTGTGCGGGTCGAATCCGGCCCGGTTGTACACCGCGACCTCTTCCACCGTGAACTCCGCGACCGAGCCGTCCGAGCGCGTCACGCGCACCTTCTCGCCGGGCTTGAGCGTGCTGAGGTTGTAGAACACGGCGGGCCGCGATGTCGTGTCCACGTGCCCCACGAACAGCGCGGTCCCCTGCGATCCCGGCATCACCCCGCCCCCGTACCAGCCGACGACACCGGCCTGGTCGTACGGCGGCGGCGCGATGGCGCCCTCGCCGTCGAGTCCGCGCTTGATGACCGGCGCCTGCACCCCTATCGACGGGATGTCGACCCGGTTCGGGCCCGCCTCGTCCAACGGCTTGATGGCGGGCGGCAGTTGGACGGCGACGAGCGGACGCCCGACCGCCGCGACATCACCGGTCGCGGTGGACCCTCCGGGCACTCCCGCGATCTCCCGGCCCCACAGCCACAGGCCGACGAGCAGCACGGCCCAGGCGATCCCGGTGAGCAGTCTGCCGTTCCCCGACGAACGGTCCTGGCCCATGGCGCTATGCGCCGCCCCGGTGCCGGCGTACCAGCCGTCCCGCGACGGCGAGCCCCGCGGCCGTGGCGAGCAGCAGCCCGATCAGCGCGTGCCGCCATCCCGGACCGCCGCCCGGCTCCTCGGCACTGAGCTGCGCCGTACCGCCGCCGCCCGCGCGGATCGGCGCGGTGGGACTGGGCACGGCCTCCTTGACGACGGTGACGGCCCCCTTGGCCTTCCCGTCCTCCCCGTCACAGGTCACATCGACGTCATACGTCCCGGGCGTGGCCGTCGACTTGATCATCGCCTCGCCACTCAACGGGTACCTGGCACCGTCCCGCCCGGTCAGCGCGGAGGCGGCCACGAACACCTCCGACTTGGCCGACCCGGTCGTCCCGTCACACCCGGTCACACTCAACTCGACCTGTGCCCCTGGCGCCGCGGTATCAGGACTGACCTTCACCACACCATCGGCGGCAACGGCCGGACTGGCCAGCACAAGCACTGCAACAGAGCCACAGAGGGCTAGACGAAGCCGGGGTGAGGGCATGGGGACCTCCTGCTCCGAGCGTGGCGGGCGGGGGGCCGGGGTGCATGTGGGTGTGGGCCGTTCGGGTGGTGGCGGACGGCTCCTGCGGGCAACCTTCCGAGGGCCCGGCGGACTCATCCGGGCAGGAGGTGGCCATGGGGGTCGACGCACAGAGCCGGGACGAGGAGTTCCGGGACTACGCCACCAGCCGCTGGGCTGGACTGCTGCGCACCGCGTACCTGCTCACCGGTGACCGGCACACCGCCGAGGATCTCGTGCAGACCACGCTGGAGCGCGCCTACGCGTCCTGGCGGCGGGTGAGCCAGGCCGACAGCCCGGACGCGTACGTCCGGCGCATCCTCGTGAACGCGTCGGCGCGACGGCACCGGCACAAGCTCAAGGAACTCCTGCCGGGCCCGTCGGGACCGCCCGCCGAGGACGAGCCGGCCGAGCCCACGGACCGCTATGTCCAGGCGGACCAGCGCGAGGTGCTGTGGCGCGCGCTGGCCGGTCTGCCGCCACGGCAGCGGCAGGCCGTGGTCCTGCGCCACTGGGAGGACCTGAGCGAGGCGCAGACGGCGGAGGCCATGGGCTGCTCCGTGGGCACGGTCAAGAGCCAGACCGCGAAGGGCCTGGCGAAGCTGCGGGCAGCGGCCCCGCTGAAGGATTGGAGTGGTCGTGAGCGCTGACATCAAGGAACAGCTCGCACAACTGGCGGACGAGATGCCGGTCTCCTCGGCCCCGGTCGACGCACTGGTGCGGGGAGGACGGCGGCGCAGGGCCCGGCGCCGCGTGGCCGTCGCGGCGGCAGCGGTGGCATTCACGCTGCCGGTCGGCGGGGCGCTCGTGTGGACCCAGAGCGGAGGCGGCGAGAGGCCGCTTCACGTAGGGACGCAGCCCACACAGCAGCCCGGGGTTCTGCAGCCGGTCACCACGATCCTTGCGAAGGAGCGGGTCGGCGGGGAGGTCTGGGAGCTCTCGCTGACGATGTACGCGGCACCGAGGACGCAGCAGGAAGCGCTGGCGCAGTGGGATCTGGCCGGGAAACGCAACGACATGTTCCCCGACTCGGACCCCGAGGACATCTTCGAGCCGCCCAGGAAGTTCACGCTGGACCGGCCCTGGTTCGTGGCTGAATTCAAGAGCCCGATCGGCGCGGAGACCGCCGCCTACGTGCCGTCGTCCCCGGGCGCCGAGGAAGCGAGGATCACCTCGCTCAACGGCGGCAACGAGGACAAACCGGCCAGTTACGGCTGGGTCGGCAGCGAGGTCGACCGGGTGAAGGTGACCTGGGCCGACGGCTCCACCTCCGAACCACAGCTCATCACGCCCACCGGCGCCGATATCAAGTGGTTCTTCGCAGTCTCCCCGGACCGCAAGGACCCTGTCCACGTGGACCTCTACGACGCCACCGGGGAGCGGACACGCATCACACCGGACGCATTCGTCATCAACTTCCTCGACGACCGCGACCGCTGAGCACCGCGCCCCGGTGCACGCGTCAGACCAGGTCCACCAGATCCGCGATCGAGTCCACGATGTGCGACGGGCGGAAGGGGTACTTCTCGACCTCCTCCGGGCCCGTGAGGCCGGTCAGGACCAGGTAGGTGATCATGCCTGCCTCCAGGCCCGCCAGGACGTCCGTGTCCATGCGGTCGCCGATCATGGCGCTGGTCTCGGAGTGGGCGCCGATGGCGTTCAGGCCCGTGCGCATCATCAGGGGGTTGGGCTTGCCCGCGAAGTAGGGGTCCTTGCCCGTGGCCTTCGTGATGAGGGCGGCGACCGCGCCCGTCGCGGGGAGCGGGCCCTGCAGGGAGGGGCCGGTCTCGTCCGGGTTGGTGCAGATGAAGCGGGCGCCGTTGTTGATGAGGCGGACGGCCTTGGTCATGGCCTCGAAGGAGTACGTGCGGGTCTCGCCCAGGACCACGTAGTCGGGGTCGGCGTCGGTGAGGACGTAGCCGATGTCGTGCAGGGCCGTCGTGAGGCCCGCCTCGCCGATGACGTACGCCGTGCCGTTGGGGCGCTGGTCGTCGAGGAACTTGGCGGTGGCCAGGGCCGAGGTCCAGATGTTCTCGACCGGGATGTCCAGGCCCATGCGCTTGAGGCGGGCGTGCAGGTCGCGGGCCGTGTAGATCGAGTTGTTCGTCAGGACCAGGAACGGCTTGCCGGAGTCGCGCAGACGCTTGAGGAAGGCGTCGGCGCCGGGGATCGGCACGCCCTCGTGGATGAGCACACCGTCCATGTCGGTGAGCCAGGATTCGATCGGCTTGCGCTCTGCCACGGGACTGCTACCTCTCCTCCACGGCCGGATTCCAACGGTCCGGCACCGTCAGCGTAACGGGGCGGGCCCCGGCGGGCCCGCCCCGTCCCAGCTCATGGACGGTGGCGGGGCTGCTCGGGCCGGACCGCCTGGCGCGGTGCCCGTGCGCCGTGGGCTGCCGCGAAGGCGTCGTCCAGGGTGTTCAACCCGTAGCGGCCTTCGACGAGTCCGGCGAAGGGGTACGTGGTGTGGTGTGCGGTGAGGAAGGCGACCGCGTGCTGGAGGTCGGCGGCGCGGTAGTTGTGCACGCCCTCGATCCGGTGCAGGCCGCGCACGAGGCGCTCGGGGTCGAAGGTTACGGCGGGTCCGGGCGAGACCGACCCGGCGAGGACCGCGGTGCCGCCGGTGGTCAGGGCGTCCAGGCAGGTGCGTACGGCGTCGGGGTGGCCGGAGAGCTCCAGCGCCACGTCGGCTTCGGCTTCGGTGGCGGTGGCGGTGGCGAGCACCTCCGCGGCCCCGAACCGCCGTGCCTGCGCGCGCCGTTGCGGGTCCGGGTCCACGGCGGTCACCGCCGCCCCCGCCTGCGCCGCCATCGCCACGGCCGTGACCCCGAGCATGCCCGCCCCGGTCACGAGCACCCGTCGTCCGGCCAGGGGACCGGCGGCGGCGAGGACCGCGGCGACCGTCGCCGTGGCGCAGGACGCCGGGGCGGCGACTTCGTCGGGCAGCGTGTCCGGTACGGCGACGATCGCCGTACCGGGGCGCAGGACGCAGTGGGTGGCGAAGCCGCCGGTGAGCGGGGCGCGTGCGTCTAGCCGTTCGTGCCCGTACTTGAAGAGCGAGCGGCATTTCCGGGTGAGCCCGCGCCCGCACCGGTCGCACGCCCCGCACGACGCGGTGACCGACCAGACCACGCGCAGGCCGGGGACGACCGGTGTGCCGTCGTGGCAGCGGACCGCTCCCCCGGTGGCCAGGACCGTGCCGACCTGCTCGTGTCCGAGCACGCCCGGCGCGGGCGAGGCGCGCCGCCCGCTCGCGGTGTGCAGATCGCTGCCGCAGACCGTGGCGAGGTCGGTCCGTACGAGGACCTCGCCCGGCCCGGGCACGGCCGCCGTCTCCGTGCCGACCACGGTGAACGGACGGCCGGGGGCGTCCCACCGCGCGTACCGCACCGGGATACCGCTCATGACAGCCGTGCCCGTACGAGCGCGGACAGCCGGTCCACCGCGATGATCAGCACGAGCACCACGAGGATGTGTGTGAGCATCTCGTCGAACTTGAAGGTGCGGATGGACTGGTTGATGAGGAAGCCGATACCGCCCGCTCCGACGAGGCCGAGCACCAGCGACGAGCGCACGTTGACGTCGAAGCGGTACATCAGGAGCCCGGTGAGCTGCGGCGTCACCATCGGCAGCAGCGCGTGCGAGGCGATCTGGACCCGCGATGCGCCCGCCGAGCGCAGTGCGGTGGCCGGCCCCGGGTCGACGTCCTCGATGGACTCGGCCCACAGTTTCCCCATCACGCCGACGTTGTGGCACACGAGCGCCAGGACGCCGGGGAACGGTCCGAGCCCCACGGCCGTCACGAAGATCAGCGCGAAGACGATCTCGGGGACGGCCCGCAGGAACGAGAGGACCGAGCGGGACGACTGGTAGATCCAGGCGGGCGCCATGCCCCGCGTGGCGAGCAGCGCCAGGATCAGGGAGGCGGGCACGGAGAGCGTGGTGCCGAGGAGCCCGATCCACAGGGTGGTGCGCGCTCCTTCGAGGCTGGGCTTGAGCACTTCCCAGGAGAGGTTCGGCGGGAAGGCTTCGCCGAGGAAGTCGGCCATGCCCTGCCAGCCGTCGGCGAAGGCTGTCACGGACATCCCGGTGGCGTTCCACGCGAAGACATGCGCGGCGACGATCACGGCCGTGATCACGAGTCCGGCGGCCTTCTGCCGGGGCCGCCGCGGCTTCGGCGGCACGGCGAGCTTGCGGACGTCCTGCTGCAGGACGGTCATGACACGGTCTCCACACTGAGCGGGTCGGCGGGGCTGTACAGAAGGTCGACCGGTTGGCCGGGGGCGCCGTCGAGCACCACGTGCCCGTCCCGCATCCCGATGATCCGGTCGGCGTGCCGGGCGGCGAGCGCCGGCTGGTGCAGGACGGCGAGGACCGCCATGCCCTCGTCGTGCGCGAGTTCGGCGAGCAGTCCGAGGACCTGCTCGGACGCGGCCGGGTCGAGGGCCGATACGGGTTCGTCCGCGAGCAGTACCTTCGGCCGCTGGCACAGCGCGCGGGCCACGGCGACCCGCTGCTGCTGGCCGCCGGAGAGACGGCCGGCCTTGTCGTGCGCGCGGTCGGCGAGGCCGACCCGGTCGAGGCAGGCCATCGCCTCCTCCCTGACCTCGGCCGGGAACAGCGCCGGGACAAGGGACTTGTGGAGCGGGAGCCGCCCGAGCGCGCCCGCGCACACGTTGTCCAGCACCGAGCGCCGCCGTACGAGATGGATGTGCTGGAAGATCACGGCGATGTCCGGCGGGCCCGCGGGCTCGCCTCCGACCCGGACCGTGCCGGAGCTCATGGGCTGCAGGCCCGCGGCGGCCCGCAGCAGCGTGGACTTGCCGCAGCCGTTGGCACCGAGCACGGCGAGCAGTTCGCCGTGCCCGACGGTGACGTCGACACCGTGCAGGACCTGCTTGGTGCCGTAGTGCACCTCGATCCCGGTCAGGGCGAGCATCAGACGTCCTTCTCGCTGAGGCCGAGGGACTCGGCGAGCTCGAAGAGCGGCTGGTACGTCTTGTCGTCGACCTTGAGCAGCGGGCCCGCGGGGTCGACGTCGAGCAGCTTGCCGATCTCGGCGACCTTGTCCTCGGGCAGGTCGAGCAGCGCCGTCTGCAGCGCTTCCTTGAACTTCGGGTCCATGTCGCCGCGTACGGTGATCGGGTCGTTGGGAATCGGGTCCGAGGTCCACACGCGGCGGAACTCCGACTCGTCGAAGGTGCCTTCCTCGGTGGCCACGGCGAGCTGCTGCGAGTTGATCTCAGCGGCGTCGACCTTGCCGTTGGTGAGGGCGAGCAGCGCCTCGGGGTGGCCGCCCGCGTAGTCGACCTTGACGTCCTTCTCCTTGAGGCCCGCGTCCACGATGGCCTGCCGCGGCAGCGCGTCACCGGAGGTGGAGCCGGGCGAACCGAGCGCCAGGGACTTGCCCTTGAGGTCCTCGACCGACTTGACGGAGGAGTTCTTCGGGACCCATATACCGGCGGTGTACGTGGACAGCTCGCCCTTCACGTCACCGAAGGACGCGAGTGCCTCGGCCTTGGCGCGCTTGCTGGCGAAGACGTAGCCGAGCGGCCCGAACATGCCGATGTCGAGCTTGCCGTTCTCCATGGCGAGCACTTCCGCCGAGTAGTCCTCGGTGATGGTGAGTTCGACCGGGCAGTCGAGCTGCTTGCTGATGCCGTCGGCGAGCGCCTCGGCGGCGGGCGTCAGCTTGGACGGGTCCTCGAACGGCTCGACGCCGAAGCGGATCTTGCCTCCGGGGCAGGTGGCGGACGCCTTGCCGCCCCCGCCGTCCTCGCTGCCGCAGGCGACGGTGGTGAGGGTGAGGGAGGCGACGAGGACGCCGGCGAGGCCGAGTCGGCGCAGGGACATGGTGGTCTCCGGGGTGAGGATCAGAAAGGGAGGATGAGGGGTGGCGGGGTCAGCGCCGGGCGGTCAAGTCAGCGCCCTGTCGAGGCTTCGAACTCCGCGATGGCATCCGGCAGTAGGGCGACCGAGGCCAGCACCTGCGTCGCACCGGCTTCCTTCAGCGCGGCCTCGCCATGCGCCCCGGTCAGCACGCCGGCGACCAGACCGGCCCCGGCGCGGACGCCGCTGAGCATGTCGTACGCGGTGTCGCCGGCCACGGCGAGCTGCCGTACGTCCGCCACCGCGCCGGTGCGCAGCAGGGCGGCGAGCACCATGTCGGGGAAGGGCCGGCCGCGGCCCGCGTCGGCCGGGCACAGGGTGAGGTCGGCGAGGTCGTGCCAGCCGAGCGCGGTGAGGATGGCGTCCTGGGTGGTGCGGGCGAATCCGGTGGTCAGGACGACCGTCCGGCCTTCCGCGCGCAGCCGCCGGATGGCCTCCTCGGCCCCGGGCAGCGGCGCGATCCGCCCGCCGTCCACGAGCTCCCCGTACGCCTCCTCGAAGGCGGTGTTGGCGCGCCGCGCCTTCTCCTCGTCGCCGAACAGGGCCCGGAAGACCGTGATCTTCGACTCGCCCATGGTGTCCCGTACGTACTGCAGCTTCTCGGCGTGGTCCGCCGAGCCGGGCTCGACGCCGAGCCGCTCGGCCGCCGCACCGAAGGCCTGCTCGACGAGTCCGCCGTCGGCGACGGTGGTCCCGGCCATGTCGAGCACCACGAGCTTGAGCTGAGTGTCTGTCATCTGTCTCACCATCCGAGGGAGTTGGCCGTGGTCTCGGCGATCGCCGGGGAACAGGTCATGCCGCGTCCGCCGGGGCCGGTGACGAGGGTGACGCCCTCGCGCAGTCGCTTGCGGTGCACGATCGGGTCCGCGCCGTGGGTCTGCGCGTAGACGCCGGCCCAGCGCCGGCGGATCTTCGGCAGCGGCCGCCCGAGCAGCTGCTCGGCGACCCGGACGAGGTGGTCGTACGGGTCCTCGACGGTGTCGAAGGCGAAGGGGTGCTCGTACTCGTGGGTGTCGCCGATGGTCAGCGAACCGTCGAGCCGCTGCACCATGAGCAGCTGCATCCTGTGCTCGGCGGCGACGGCGGGCTGCGCCTGGCCGGAGTTGAGCGCGTCGAGGGCCTCGCCCGCGTACGCCGGGTAGTAGCGGAAGCTGTCGGCGTCGGCGACCGACGTGGTGAGCGGCTCGTCCAGCGGGTCGGTCTGCATCATCTGCAACCGGACCTTGCGGACGGGCAGTTCGGGGTCGAGTTCGCGCACGAGTCCGCTCAGCCAGGCGCCGGTCGCCAGGATGACGTGGTCGCCGCGGTGGACGTCTCCGTGGTCGTCGCGCACCGCGTTCTCGCCGACCACGTCGCGCACTTCGCGTCCGGGCAGGAAGGTGTAGCGGCCGGTGGCGGCGAGTGCCTCGCGCAGGGCGAGCTGTGCGGTGCGCGATTCGACAGCTCCGTCCCGCTCGCAGTACAGGGCGGCCTCGAACTCGCCGCGCAGCGCCGGGTTCAGCGCCCGCGCCTCGGCGGGGGTGAGCAGCTTGAAGCCGCGCGACGCCGCATCCTCCCGGGCCACCGCGGCTTCCGCGACGGCGAGTTCGGCGGCGGTACGGACAGGGGTGAGCGATCCGTTCGGACGGAAGCCCACCTTCGGCACGCGGGCGCCTATCTCCTCCCACAGCTCGCGGGCGCGCAGCGCGACGTCCAGCTCCGGGCCCTGGGCACGCCCGCCCACCCACACCAGACCGAAGTTCCGCAGGGACGCGCCGCGCGCCTCCGCCTCCCGCTCGAGCTGGACGACTTCATGGCCGCGCTCGACGGCCTGCCAGGCGTGCATCGTGCCGATGACTCCGCCGCCTACAACGATGACTCTCATGGCCCTTACGGTCCGGGGGACGCATGACCCGGTGCGGTCCTGACGGCAACGGGCCGGTGAACGACCACCCAAACTTGGCCTAGACCCGTTACCCATCCGTGACCAAGAACCAGAACTCTCGTACCGATCAAGGCGGTTACGCCCCGTTCTGCTCGCCGAGCCGCGCGGTGAAGCTGAAGCGGTCGCCGCGGTACAGCGTCCGGACGCGTTCGAGCCGCCGGCCGTCAATATCGCGCGAGCTGCGGTGGATGAGCAGCATCGGCAGCGCGGGCGGCGTCCCGATGAGGAGCGCCTCGCGGGGTGTCGCGAGCACCGTCTCGATCCGCTCCTCGGCGGCGCCGAACGCGATCCCCAGTTCCTGGTGCAGATACGCGTAGAAGGACGAGTCGGGGTCGAAGTCGGAGTCCAGGTGCGGCACGCGGGCCACCGTGACGTAGGTGCTCTCGAGCCCCACCCGCTCGTCGTCGGCGAGCAGCACCCGCTCCAGATGCCACACGGGCTCCCCGCGCTCCACGCCCAGTTCGGCGGCCAGCGCGTCAGGGCACGGAAAACGGTCGAGCGAGATCAGCGTCCTCCCCGGGGTACGCCCCTGCCGCCGCACCCCTTCCGTATAGCTCGCCAGCGCCAGCGGCTGCTCCAGCTTGGGCCCCGCCGCCACGGTCCCCCGCCCGGCCCGCCGCAGCCGCCCTTCGAGCACCAGCTCCCGCAGCGCCTGCCGCACGGTCTCCCGCGCGACTTCGTACCGCTCGGCCAAGTCCCGCTCGGTGGGCAGCGGTTGCCCTTCGGCCAGTCCGTCGACCAGCCCCGAGATCCGCGCTTTCACGGCGTAGTACTTGGGAATCCGCCCATGCTCGGGAATGCCCGCTCGGACAGGGGCGCCGGGGTGCTGATCGTTCGGGTAGTCCACCTGGAGACCCTAACTTTCCATTCGGCCCGGCCGGCGTTCGAGGCCATCCGAACGAAGCTCGGATCCGGGGGTCCGGGGGCGGAGCCCCCACCCACCCGAACCGAAACGGCACCCCTGCCCGAACAAGGGCAGGGGTGCCGTTCCCGCGGCAGGGCGGCTGGCTCAGCGCCGAAGGAACCGACGCCGAGTCCCCACCACGAGGGCCCCGCCACCGAGGAGGAAGGCGCCGGCGGTGACCCCGAGCCCGAGCAGTGATCTGTCACGGCTCCGGCCGGTCTTGGCGAGCTCCTCGGGCGAGGGCGCACGGCCCCGCTCGGAACCCGTCGCGATATCGAAGACGTAGTCCTCGGATTCCCCCACCCAGTCCCCGTCCTCCCCTTGCCGCTGCACGACGGCGACCGTCGCCGTGACCCGGTCGGGCACGGTGTCGGCCGCGAACCGCAGCCGTACGGGAACGGTCAGCGACTCCCCCGCACCGAGCGCGAACCCGCCGAACCCGTCGTCGAACACCCCGACCTGCTCATCGGCGTCGGTCCGCTCGAACGGAACGGGATGCCAGTCCCCGTCGGGCGAACGGAACTCCAGCTCGGCCTGAGCGGAAAGCAGTTCACGGTCACGGTCGAGAAGGATCACCAGCGGATGAATACCGCGGCAGGTGGCGTCGGAGGCGTTGGCCAGAGTGAGCGACCAGCGCTGGAATCCGCCGCCCGCGTAGTACGTCGTGGGCCCGGGCCCGATGGCCGACGCGATCGGGAAGGCATCGCTGTCCTCGACGGAACACGTCGGCTGCAGCCCGTCGACCGCGACCGCACCCTCCCCCGGGCCGGCCGGCACCGGTACCGCGACCACCGGCCCTGCGATCACCACGGGGGCGAGCGCCGCGGCGGTGACGCCGGCGGCAAGGGCATGGCGCAGTCGCATGAGGGCCTCTACGGGTCAGGGGACACCGAGCGTGCGTGACCCTGCCACGCGCCCGCGGCCTCCCGTGGGCGCCACGACGCGTGGGGGCCGAATGGCCGCCGGATGCCCCTCGTTCAGCCCAGTGCCCGCCCCTTGCGATGGACCGGGAAGGCCACGTCCGCCCGCCCGAACAGGGGCGCGAGCACCAGCTGCGCGGCGCCTTCGGCGACCAGCCGCCCGCCTCCCGCGGCCTCCCGCACCGGCACCTCGACCACCGAGCGCGCCCGGTCACGGACCACCTCGGCCACGCCCCGTACGAACGTGCCGGCGGCGCTCTCGACCGTGCGGCCGCCGAGCAGCACCAGGTCGATGTCGAGCAGTCCGACGAGGTTCGCCGCGCCTTCGCCCAGGACGCGCGCCGCGCCGTCGAGGTCGCCGGCGGCGACGGCGGCGAGGCAGAGGGCCTCGATGCAGCCGCGGTTGCCGCAGGAGCAGAGCGGGCCGTCCAACTGCAGGACCTGGTGGCCGAATTCGCCCGCGCCGGTGCGGTCCCCGCGGTAGAGCGCGCCGCTCAGGACGAGTCCGGCGCCGAGTCCCGTACCGAGATGGAGATACGCGAACGAGCCGCCGCCCGCCGGACGGGCGAGGGCGAGGCCGAGGGCCGCCGCGTTGGTGTCCTTGTCGACGACGACGGGGACCGCGAGCCGTTCGGCGAGCGTGTCGCGCAGCGGGTAGCCGTCCCACTCGGGGAACCCGGTGACCTGGTGGAGCACGCCGCTGCGGTGGTCGAGCGGCCCGGGCAGGCCGACGCCGACGCCGAGCAGCGGGCCGCGTATGGCCGTGAGCGCCTCGACCTCGCGGGCGACCGCCGTGAGCACCGGTCCGGCGCCCGCGCCCAGGTCGAGCGGGGCGCGGCGGTCGGCGACGACCGTGCCGGCGAGGTCCATGAGGACCGCGACCAGCGCGTCCCGGTCGAGGTGCACGCCGACCGCGTGTCCGGCGCCGGGTGCGAGCCGCAGGACGGTGCGCGGTTTGCCGCCGGTGGAGGCGCGGCGCCCGGCCTCCGCGGCGAGGCCCTCGTCCCGCAGCCGTCCGACGATCTTGCTGACGGCCTGCGGGGTGAGGCCCGTGCGCTCGGCGATCTCCAGCCGGCTGATGCCCTCCTCGCCCGCGCAGCGCAGCAGGTCGAGGACGAGCGCGGCGTTGTGGCCGCGCACGGCCGGCAGGTTCACGCCTGCGTTGGTGCTGCCCACAGGCCCGTTAGTGCTGTTCACAGGCCCATTGTGCCCTTGGCTTGCACTTTGGCAACAGCGTTGTTTAAGTAGATGTATGACTTCCTCGACCACGACGCTCAGGGTCGGCCTCATCGGCTACGGCCTCGCCGGTTCCGTATTCCATGCTCCGCTGATCGCGGCGACCGAGGGCCTGACGCTCGACACCGTGGTCACCTCGAACCCCGAGCGGCAGGCGCAGGCGCGCGCCGAGTTCGGCGACGGGCTGCGCTTCGCGGCCTCGCCGGACGAGCTGTGGGAGCGGGCCGACGAGCTCGACCTCATCGTCATCGCCTCGCCGAACAAGACCCATGTGCCCCTCGCCACGGCCGCGCTCAAGGCCGGTCTGCCGGTGGTCGTCGACAAGCCGATCGCCGGCACGGCGGCCGAGGCCCGTGAGCTCGCGGCCCTGGCCGAGGAGCGGGGTCTGGTCCTCTCCGTCTTCCAGAACCGCCGCTGGGACAACGACTTCCTGACGCTGCGGAAGCTGATCGCCGACGGCGAGCTCGGCGAGATCCAGCGCTTCGAGTCCCGTTTCGAGCGCTGGCGCCCGCAGCTGAAGGGCGGCTGGCGCGAGTCGGGCAACCCGGAGGAGATCGGCGGTCTGCTCTACGACCTCGGCAGCCATGTCGTCGACCAGGCACTCACCCTCTTCGGCCCGGCGGTCCAGGTGTACGCGGAGGCCGATGTCCGCCGCCCCGACGCCCAGGCCGACGACGACACGTTCATCGCGGTCACGCACGCGAGCGGGGTGCGCTCGCACCTGTACGTCTCCGCCACCACCGCCCAGCTCGGCCCGCGCTTCCGTGTGCTCGGCTCGCGCGCCGGTTTCGTCAAGTACGGCCTCGACCCGCAGGAGGCCGACCTCCGCGAGGGCAAGCGCCCGTCGGCGGAGGGTGCGTGGGGCGCCGAGCCCGAGTCGATGTGGGGCCGGGTCGGCTCCGGCGAGTCCCCGCTGACCGGCGGCGGCCGCCCCGAGCCCAGCGTCCCGGGCGACTACCCGGCGTACTACGCGGCGGTCGCGGCCGCCGTGCGCGACGGCGCCCCCAACCCGGTCACCGCCCACCAGGCGGCGGACGCCCTCGACGTCCTGGAGGCGGCCCGCCGCTCGGCCCACGACGGTGTGACGGTGCAGCTGTGAGCGCCGCCGTGACCGTCGAGGAGCTGGAGGCCCAGGAGGAGCGCCTGGTGCTCGACCACTTCACGTACGACGACGCGTGGGAGCTGGGCTCGATGCTGGTGAAGATGGCGCGCGAGCGGCAGGCTCCGGTCGCGATCGACATCCGCCGCGGCGGCCAGCAGCTCTTCCACGCCGCGCTGCCGGGCTCGACCCCGGACAACGACGCGTGGATCGACCGCAAGCGCCGGGTCGTGGAGCGCTACGGCTGCGCCTCGTTCCTGGTCGGCGCGCGCTACCGGGCGAAGGGCACGACCTTCGAGGAGTCCTCGCGGCTCGACCCCGACACGTACGCCGCGCATGGTGGTGCGTTCCCGGTCGCGGTGCGGGGCGCCGGGGTGATCGGGTGCGTGGTCGTGTCGGGCCTGCCGCAGGCGGAGGACCACGCGATGGTCGTGGAGGCGCTGGAGCGGTTCAAGGGCTGAGTGCGTGCGTACGCGGATGGGGCGCCCCTTGTCGCAAGGGGCGCCCCATCCGCGTACTGACGACTACGCGTCCTTGAGTTCCTGGCGCTGGCGGCCGAGACCCTCGATCTCCAGCTCCACCACGTCACCGGCCCGCAGATACGGCTTCGGCTCGGGCTGACCCATGGCCACACCCGCCGGCGTACCGGTGTTGATGATGTCTCCCGGGTACAGGGTCATGAACTGGCTGACGTAGCGCACCACTTCGGCGACCGGGAAGATCTGCTCGGCGGTGGTGCCGTCCTGCTTGAGCTCGCCGTTGACCCAGAGCTTGAGGGAGAGGGCCTGCGGGTCGGGTACCTCGTCGGCGGTGACGAACCAGGGGCCCAGCGGGTTGAACGTCTCGCAGTTCTTGCCCTTGTCCCAGGTGCCGCCGCGCTCGATCTGGAACTCGCGCTCGGAGACGTCGTTGGAGACGGCGTATCCGGCGACGTGCGCCAGGGCCTCCTCGTCGCTCTCCAGGTAGCGGGCGGTGCGGCCGATGACGATGGCGAGCTCGACCTCCCAGTCCGTCTTCACGGACTTGCGCGGGACGAGCACCGTGTCGTTCGGGCCGACGACCGTGTCCGCCGCCTTGAAGAAGACGATCGGCTCGGCAGGTATCTCCGCGCCGGTCTCCCGCGCGTGGTCGTGGTAGTTCAGGCCGATGCAGACGACCTTGCCGATGCGCGCGAGCGGCGCACCGATACGCAGGCCCTCGGCATCGAGCACGGGAAGGGCCGCGGCCGCCTCGCGGATCCGGCCGAGCCGCGCCTGGTCGGCGAGCAGCTCGCCGTCGATGTCGGCGACGAGCCCCGACAGATCGCGCAGGGTGCCGTCCTCATCGAGCAGCGCCGGGCGTTCCGCTCCCGGGTTTCCGACTCGCAGCAGCTTCATCGTTCACTCTCCTGTGGTCGAAGGGTGCCGATGGGTAGCGGCCATCGGAGCATTGGCCGATCCTCCAAGATAACGGTCCAGCCCGCAATACCCTGTTCACGTACTGGACCGTCACCAGGCGTCATCTCCGAGCCCTCCGATAACCGCCCCGGCCCGTTCAGACGGCGGCCGCGAGCGGCGACGGCTGCACGTCGCGGTAGAGGAAGTAGCGCTCGGCCGCGCTCCATGTGGTGCTCGTCACCACGTAGAGGGCGGCGGCGAGCGGGACGACCGCGACCGTGAACAGGGTCAGGAACGACATCAGCGGCATGAACTTCAGCATCGCGCCCATGCCGGGCGCCGCCTCCGCGGCCGCCGTCGACGAGGCGGCCATCTGCTGCTTCGTCCGCCGGTAGTTGAACGTGGCGACGGCCGCGACCAGGGCGAACAGGGCGAGGTAGACGAGACCCGCCCCGCCGAACAGCCCGCCGTCCCCGAGCGCGTCATGGAAACGGCCGCCGAGCGGTGCGGCGCCGAGGCTGTGGCCGAGCAGCGGGTTGGCCTCGCCGCCGAGCTCCTTGCTGGAGAACAAGTGGTACATCAGGAAGAAAGCGGGCAGCTGCAGCAGGCTCGGGAGGCAGCCCGCGAGCGGCGAGATCCCTTCCTTCTTGTGCAGTTCGAGCGTCGCGCGCTGCAGCTTCTCGGGGTTCTTGCCGTGCTTCTTGCGCAGCTCGGCGAGTTGCGGCGCGAGCTTGGTGCGCGCCTTCTGGCCGCGGGCCGCCGCCCGGGACAGCGGGTGGACGGCGGCGCGTACGGCCATCGTGAAGAGCACGATGGCGGCCGCGACGGAGGCGCCGTGGAAGACGGGGGCGAGGGCGTCGGCGAACTGGCCGACCGCGTCGGCGAAGCCACTGAAAAAGGACACGGTGGGGCTCCTTCGGGGAGTCTCGTCGTACCGGAAATGCCTGGAATGCCGGGAATCTTCAGAGATTCCGGCGGGATTTCGGTGTGACGGACCGCGCGAAGGCGCTCCCTAGGTCAGTGCCTGGGAAAGGGGCTCTACGCGGCCGTCGGGACGAGCCGCCCCGGTGCTCGCGGACGGGTGCGCCCCGCGGCATCCGGATCGCGTTGGGGCAGGAAGGCCGTGCGGTGCTCGCGGTCCCGGATCGCGGTGCGCACCCGGGCGGGCTGCACGGCCGGGCCGCCGCGCGCGGCGATCAGGGTGCAGACGGCGAGCGCGGTGCCGGCCGCGGCGGTCGCGGCGAGCGCGACGGCGGCGGAGAGCGGGCCCGCGTCGGCGATCAGGACCTGGGTGACGAGCAGAAGCAGCAGCCCGCTGACGCGCAGATCCTTGAACCAGTTGCTCACGGCCGCCTCCTCTCCCGCTCTCGTGTCACCCAGCCGCACCTGATCACCGGCTGTCCCCGAATCCTACGTGCCGACGCGCTCGTCCACGAGAGGCTCTTGCGCCAGGACTTCACCATCGGGCCGCGCGTCACGCTCCCCCGGCCCCGCGTACGTGACCGCCAGCGCCACCGCGAGGTTCGCGGCGAGCGCCACGAGACCGGCGTTGATCCCCCACACCGGATCGTTCCCGGTGAACACGAGACCGCACACGATCGCCACCCCGACCGCGAGCCCGCTGACCGCCGCAACGGTCGTGAGCCGCCGCCACACCAGGCCGAGCAGCAGCATCGGAAGCAGCTGCGCCATCCCCTCGTACGAGATGAGCGAGAGGCGGACGAGAGTGTTCGGGGCGGCGTAGGTCATGATCAGCGCGAGTGTGCCCGCGAGCACGACCACGGCCTGCGAGGCGTTCTTCTGCCGCTCCTGGCTGTGCAGCCGTGGGATGTGACTGAGCACACTCCGCCCCCACATCGTCCCGATCACCAGCATGAAGACCGCCATCGGCACGATCGACGAGAGCGCGGCCGCGACGCCGATCACCCCGACCGCCCACGCGGGCAGGGAGTCCACGACCAGCTCGAAGAGCGCCAGGTTCGAGTCCGCGCCGGTCAGTCCGGGCACGACGAACAGTGCCGCCATGCCGAGCAGCATCGGCACGAAGAGCAGGATGTTGTACGCGGGCAGCAGGATCGCGTTGCGGCGCAGGGTGTCCGCATCGCGTGCGCCGAGGTATCCGGCGACGGTGGTCGGGAAGATCACCACGGTGAACGCGTTGAGCAGGGTGGTCGAGGCGAACCAGGCGAGCCCGAGCCCGCTCTCCTCGCCCCCGTTCCCGGGCAGCGTCAGCCACGCGCGCTTCTCGTCGACGAGGCGGTCCAGGAAGGCCCCGTATCCGTCGAAGTAGTGCAGCGGGACGTAGATCGCGAGGAACGCGAGCGTGCCGATGACCAGCACGTCCTTGAGCACCGACACCCAGGCGCTCCCGCGCAGCCCGCTCACCACCACGAAGCCCGTGGTGATCGCGAAGGCCAGGAAGTACGCCCAGTTCAGGCTGATCGTCCCGTACGAGATCGTCGAGACGACCACGCCCATGCCGGTGATCTGCAGCTGGATGTACGGCAGCAGGAAGACGGTCGCGAGCACCGCGACCGCGGCGCCGAGCCAGGGCTTCCCGTACCGGTGGCTGATCATGTCGGTGATCCCGACGAGCCCGTGGTCGCGCGCGTACGACCAGAGCATCGGCCCGACGACATAGCCGACGACGTACCCGCACGACATATAGGCAACGACGTACAGCACCGGGGCGCCGTAGTTGTACCCCCAGCCGGCCGCCCCCAGATAGCTGAAGCTGGTGTACCCCTCCCCCGCCATCAGCACCCAGATGAACACGACCCCGAGGCTCCGCCCGCCCACCGACCACTCGGCGAGCCCGCCCTGTCCGCCGCGCCCCCGCACGGCGAGCAGGCCGAGCGCGACGGTGGCGACCATGAAGACGGCGAAGACGGTGGTGGCGATCGTGGCGTTCACCGGCCCGCCCTCCGCTTACGGTCACCGCGCCAGGTGAGCCAGACGCAGACGGGAGTGAGCGCGGTGGCCGCGAGCAGCCAGACCCACAGGAACGGCAGCCCGAGCACGACGGGCTCGACGCGGTTGGCGAACGGCAGGGCGGCCACGTACAGGACGAACGGGACGAGCAGCCACAGGAGATGGCGACGGACGATCACGCGGGAGAGCCTAGGCGGTGCGTGACCGCAGGACGGCGCGGGCTGCCCCTGCTACCGCTGCTTCACGTCGGTGAGCTTGCCCCAGACGATGAGGCGGTACTTGGAGGTGAACTCCGGGGTACAGGTGGTGAGCGTGATGTAGAGGCCCGGGTCGCTGTAGCCGTACTTCGGCTTCACGATGCTGCGCGGCACCTTCGCGATGACACCGCTGTCACGCGCGGAGGTCTGCGGCAGCCCGCGGTCGACGGTGTACGTGAACGTGGCACTGCGCGTGTCGACGACGAGGCGGTCCCCCTTGGCCAGCCGGTTGATGTAGCGGAACGGCTCACCATGCGTGTTGCGGTGCCCGGCGAGCGCGAAGTTCCCGGCGGCACCCGGCTGCGCGCTCCCCGGGTAGTGCCCCACGTACCCCTTGTTCAGCACGCCCTGCTTGCTGACCCCTTGCGCGACGGGCACGCGGACGCCGAGCCTCGGGATGGACAGGACCGCGTACGCCTGCTCGTAGTCGGGCCTCTGCGGCTTCCCGCCCGTGGGTTGCTGTGCGTTGCCCCCGTTGCCCCCGGGGGCGTCGGCGAGCTCACCGGGATCGGGCGCGACAGCCTGCTCGTCCGCATCCCCATCCCCGTCCCCGTCCAGCGCGGCGCCCGCTTCCGCCGCCCCGTCCGCCTCCCGCTCCCACTGCTGCTCCAGCGCCTCGACCTTGCGCTCGGCGCCTTCCCTGGCCTGCCGGTTGGTCCACCACAACTGGTGCACGACGAGCAGCAGCAGCACGACCCCGACGGTCACTGTGATCTCCGCCCCGGTCCACAGCCCCCGCACCCACGGCCTGCGCCGCCACGCGGCCTGCGCGGGCTGCCGCCTGCCCCGGCCGCCCTGCACGACCACCGGAATCCGCTCCCGACTCCGTACCCGCACCGCCACTCCCCTCCTCGGAGGGGGGCAGGGTAGGTCGCGCGGGTGCAAGTCTCCAGGGTGGTGCGGGGCGCCCGTCCCGCGGCCGGTGATCCGCGGCCCGGGGATCCTGCCTAAACATCGCGCCCGAGCAGTACGGTGAACCTCATGCGCCCCGACACGCCTGCCGATCCCACGGATCACACCGCCGAAGCCGAGCGTCTGCTGCGCACCGCGGCGCAGTACCCCGAGGACGCCGAGCAGCTGCTGCTGCACGCCGCCGCCCACCTGGAGCTGGCCGGCGACCGCCCTCAGGCCACCACCCTCTACGACCGGCTCCTCGCCGGCACGGTCGACGACCCGGCCCTGGTCCGCGCCCTGAAGGCCGCGAACCTGTGGGAGTACGGCCACGAGGCCGAGGCCCGCGCGATCATCGACGGCCTCCGCGCGACCGCCCCGCGCTCCCCGGCGGCCTGGGTCATCGCGGCCGAATCCCTCGAATCCCACGACGAACTGACCGCGGCCCACGAGGTGTTCACCCAGGGCGTCGAGCTCCTCGTGACGCAGGGCGAGGACGTCCCGTACGACTGCCGCCCGTTGCTCCTCGGCCGCCACCGCGTACGCCGCCTCCTCGCGCTCCCGCACGACGTCTGGGACGTCCTGGCGGACGACGCCCACTCCCCCACGTCCCCGATCTCCCTGGACGAACTCCACGACCCGAAGCGCCTGTGGTCCCTCGGCTCCTCGGACCCGGCGGAACTCTCGGCGGAGATCGCCCGCCTCCGCGCGGAACTGGGCACGTACAGGGCGGCGCTCTCCCGCCCGTTCCCGGTCGCGGTCCTCCACTGGCCTTCGACGGAACTCACCGAACTCCTCGCCGCGTACCCCTCGTTGACCTCGGAATACCCCTCCCACGAGGCCCACCTCTCGACCATAGAGTCGGCCCTCCGCGAACTCTCCGCCTCAGGCACGGCCAACCTGGGCATCGTCACGGCAACGGTCCCGTCCTACGAGGCCTTCGCGGCGTCGGAGGGCACGTCCCCGTCCGACGCGTCCCTGTTGCCGCAGTACGCGACGACGTTGGCTGCGCGGGGGCGGGCGGTGGGGTGGCCGCCTCGGGGTGGGTGTTGGTGTGGGTCGGGGAATCCGTATGGCGAGTGCCACGGAAGTCCGGCCACCGGCTGACTCCCGCAGGGCCCAAGTCCCCACTTTCAGGCCTACGTCCACAGATTCACCACATCCCCCTTATCCTGGTCACTTCAACCCCGTCGGAGACCGCGGCCTCCGCTGTCGACCTCACCGTGCGTCCTCACCGGTGCACAGTACGTCGATGCCGGACAGCGCCCCAAGGGGAGTGATCGCCCCCACACGCAGGCCCGTCACCCACGTATGAGGAAGACCCGATCCGCATGCCCGAGATAGCCGGCGCCGGTTGGCAGTACGACGTTCCCACCTCCGGCAGCAAGCACCTCCCGCCCGATCCCGGCTACGGCAAGGCCCTCACGAACCAGGGCTACGGATTCGAGGTCGCGATCGCCGACCTCATCGACAACTCGATCGACGCCGACGCAACCAAGATCGTCGTGCACTTCCTGCGCGACGACGAGCGGGTGACGAGCCTGCTGATCGTCGACAACGGCCGAGGCATGTCGGACGAGGATCTGGACGCCGCCATGACCGTGGGCCGGCGTCGCGCGTACGGCTCCGACTCGCTCGGCATGTACGGCACGGGGTTGAAGGCCGCGTCCCTGACGCACGCACGCTCGCTGAGCGTCATCAGCCGCACGCGAAGGAGCCGGGCCGCGGGCCGTCGTCTGACGGTCGCCGGTCTCGAGGACGGCTTCCGCTGCGACACCGTCGACAGCGACTATGCACAGTCGCTGGTCGACCGCTACGACGGCCTGATCGAGTGGCAGGGCACCATCGTCCGCTGGGACCAGGTGGCCACGTTCGAGACCGTGGAGAAGGGGTCCACCGAGCGGTACCTGTCGCAGGCGATCAGCCGGCTCGACGCCCATCTCGGGCTCTACCTGCACCGCTTCCTGAGCCGGGGCGTGCACATCGACATCGTCGTGGAGCACGTCCACACGCGCGAGGAGCTGGAGCACATCGGGGTCGAGGCGATCGACCCGTTCGGCTACAAGGTGCCCGGCCGCCGGGGCTTCCCGGTGGACCTCGTGGCCCCGGTCGAAGGCATCGGCGGGCTCCGCCTGCAGGCGCACATCTGGCCGGCGAAGTCCAAACTGCCCGGCTACAAGGAGATCGGCTCCCCCGCGGACCGTCAGGGCTTCTACTTCTACCGGCACGACCGCCTCGTCCAGGCCGGTGGCTGGAACGGCCACCGCACGGCGGAGAACCACCTCAACCTCGCGCGCGTGATCGTCGACCTGCCGGACGACTCGGGCGGTGTCTTCAGCCTCGACGTGAAGAAAGAGACGATCACCGCGACGCCCGCCTTCGCCCGTGGCATCGAGAAGGCCGTGGACAAGGACGGGACCACGTTCCGCGCCTATCTCGACGCCGCGGAGGCCGCGTACCGCGACGGCGCCTCGCGGGCGGAGATCAAGCGCAAGGAAGTGATCTACCCCGGCAAGGGGCTGGATCCGAAGATCCGCCGCGTGGTCCGCCAGGAACTGCCGGAGCGGTGCGGCGAGGACCCGGTCACCTTCAGCTGGGTGCAGCTGCCGGACGACCGCTTCTTCGACCTCGACCGCGAGAACCACGCGATCCTGCTCAACAAGAGCTACCGCGACGCCTTCAACGCGGGCCGCCGCGGCGGCCTCAACGACGCCCCCGTCGCCAAGACGATGCTCTACCTCCTGCTGGAGGACTGCTTCGCGCTCGGCCGCTGGGAGCGGACGCGGCAGGACCGCATCGACTACTGGAACACGATCATGCTCAGCGCGGTGCTCAGCCAGCGGGAGCGTTTCCTCGACGGCCAGGAGACCGCCTGATGACCTCCCCCGACCAGCTCCCCGCGATACTTCTGGATATCCACTCCGAGGTCCTCGACGGCATGACGCGCCGCCCGCGCGCGTTCTTCGAATCCGCCGCCGACATCGCGGCGGAGGACCACCCCGAGGTGGACTGTGGTCCGCGGACGTTCCGTGCGCTGCTCGCCGACGGCGACACCGCGCTGATCGACCGTTGGAAGCAGGCGCTGACGGCATGGGACTTCATGGACGCGCCGCGCTGGGGGCAGGACACCCCGGCCCGCACCGACGAGCGCCGTCACCTGGTCTACGACCGCCTGGAGCTGGACGACGAGCTGCGGAGGGTGCTCGACACCGTGGCGCCGGTCCACAAGGAGCCGGGCTCCGTGGTCATCACGCGTGAGTTCACGCCCTGGTACACCCCGGAACGCGCGGCGCGGCACGCCTTCTACTGGCCCAAGTACCGCGAACTGCTCGCGAGCAAGGGCCTGTCGGCGGCCGCCGTCGAGCACCTGGACGAGGCGACGCGCAAGGTGGTCGAGCGACTGGCCGACCCGGAACAGGCCGAGGCGAAGGCCACCAAGGGCCTGGTGGTCGGTTACGTGCAGTCCGGCAAGACGGCGAACTTCACCGGCGTCACGGCCAAGGCGATCGACGCCGGCTACCGCCTCATCATCGTCCTCGGCGGCACCCTGAACCTGCTGCGCGCCCAGACCCAGCGGCGCCTGGACAAGGAGCTGGTCGGCCAGGAGAACATCCTCGGCGGAGCCGACCCGAACGACCCCGACACCCTGGTCGGCATCGACTACGTCGGCGACGACGACGAGTGGGACGAGTTCGTCTCCTTCGGCCACCGCCCCTCCCAGCAGGGCAGGCCGGACATCGACCGCCTGACCACCCGCGACCAGGACTACGTCGGCCTCCAACGAGGCATCCGCGCCCTGGAGTTCGAGAAGCAGGACCGCAGCAAGGGGCTGCACCACCCGGACAACCTGCACCGCGCGGCGGCCCGCATCCTCGTGGTCAAGAAGAACAAGGCCGTCCTCACCAAGCTGGTGAAGGACCTCAAGCAGATCCAGGGCCAGGGACTGCTCTCCGAGATACCGGCACTCATCATCGACGACGAGTCCGACCAGGCCTCCGTCAACACGATCGACCCCAAGAAGTGGGAGGGCGGCGACCCGCAGCGCACGGCGATCAACGGACTGATCTCCCAGCTTCTGGGCCTGCTGCCGCGCGCCCAGTACGTCGGCTACACGGCGACCCCGTTCGCCAACGTCTTCATCGACCCGGGGGACGGCGACGACCTGTTCCCGAACGACTTCGTGCTGTCCCTGCGCCGCCCCGAGGGGTACATGGGAGTCCAGGACTTCCACGATCTGGATCCCGCGGTCGACTTCGAGGACCGTACGGTCGCCAACTCGCAGGAGCTGGCACACATCCGCGGGGTGTACGACTCCTCCGCGGACGACCGTCTCCAGGAAGCCCTGGACGCCTTCCTGATCTCGGGCGCCATGAAGCTGTACCGCGTCGACCGGGGCGTGTCCGAGAAGCGATTCCGGCACCACACGATGCTCGTGCACAACTCGGTCCGGATGAAGGAGCACACCGAGCTGGCCCTCCGGATCGACTCGATGTGGCACTCGTCCGCGCCGGTGAGCACCGAAGGCGTCGCCCGACTGCGGAAGTTGTACGAGGCGGACTTCGCCCAGGTCAGCGAGGCCCGAGCCGAGGGTCTCCCGACCCCCGCGTCCTTCGACGAGCTGCGCCCGTACCTCAACCGGGCCCGCCAGCTGATCAACAAGGGCGAGTCCCCGGTCATCGTCGTCAACGGCGACAAGGACAGCGACTACGCCAAGGAGGAGCTGGACTTCGACCGCACCCCGAACGTCTGGAAGATCCTCGTGGGCGGCACCAAGCTGTCGCGCGGCTTCACGGTCGAGGGCCTGACGGTCACGTACTACCGGCGCAGGACGCAGATGGCGGACACGCTGATGCAGATGGGCCGTTGGTTCGGATTCCGTGAGGGCTACCGGGATCTTGTGCGGCTGTACATCGGGCGCGAGGAGCCGGCCGGGAAGAACAAGACGCTGGACTTGTATGAGGCGTTCGAGGCGATCTGTCGGGACGAGGAGGCCTTCCGGTCCCAACTGCAGCACTACGAGACGATGGTCGACGGCCGTCCTCTGGTGACGCCCGCCCAGATCGCGCCCCTGGTGTCCCAGCATCTGCCGGACATTCGTCCGTCCGCGCGGAACAAGATGTTCAACGCCGTTCTGGAGGAGCTGCGTTCACCCGGCCTCTGGGTGGAGCCGACCGCATATCCGAAGAAGCCCGAGGATCTCGCGTACAACCTCGACGTGTGGACGCCGGTCCTGGAGGCACTCGGCGAGACACCCGAGACCATCGCATGCCGTATGGGCAAGCGAAGCGACAGCCACTCGGCCCTGCTCGCCACTGTCCCGCACGACGAACTGATCAAGGTGTTCACCGAGTTGCGCTGGGTCGAGCCCGAGCAGTTCTCCCCGCATCTGCGGGCGCTCCTCGGCGACGCGGACGCGCCGTCCGGGATCGACGACTGGGTGGTCGTGGTGCCGCATCAGGAGTCCGCCCGGCGCAAGGAGGCCGTCGTCGGCCCTCGCCGGCTCAGCCTCGCAAGCCGTACCCGTCGCCGCGGCGACCTGTTCGGCGCCATCAGCGAGCCCAAGCACCGCACCGCCGCGCTGCGGATCGCGGGCCTGGAGGGCACCGGCAACAACCTGGTGGAATCCCTCGCACGCCCGCGCCGCGGGGCACTCGTCCTGTACCCGGTCATCGAGAACGAGGCCGATGCCCCCGCCGGCGGCCCCATCGATCCGCGGCGCGTGGTCATGGCGTTCGGCTTCGTGACGCCCACGTTGCCGGGAGGGGTGTCGAGCAGCGTGCCGCGATTCCGCGCGCGGGACACGTCGCGAAGTGACGACGCGATCGTGGATCGCCACGACAACTAGGCTCGGGAACAGGACACTCGGGGCATGCAAGGAGCCATTCCCTCCTCCCCCGAGGTCTCGGCACGGATGAGCAGGCAGTCCAGCCGGGACACGGGAGCGGAGCGTTCCGTACGAAGCCTGCTGCACGCGGCCGGCTACCGGTACCGGGTCCACCACCCGGTACCGGGCATGGCCCGCCGAAAGATCGACATCGCGTTCACCCGCGCCAAGGTCGCCGTCCTCATCGACGGCTGCTTCTGGCACGGCTGCCCGGAACACGCCACGAGCCCCAAGGCGAACGCCGAATGGTGGCGCAAGAAGCTCGACCGCAACGTCGAGCGCGATCGGGAGACCGATGCGCAGTTGGAGGCGGAGGGGTGGCGGGTGTTGCGGTTCTGGGAACATGAGGCGCCCGAGGACGTGGCGGACGCGGTGCGGCGCACGGTCGAGCGCCGCGGTCCGTCGAGAGGACGGGGGAAGTCGTGAGCGAGTTGACGTTCGTCGACGTGTGCAGTGGCGCGGGAGGCCTGGCGCTGGGCATGGAGCAGGCAGGGTTGCGCCCGCGTCTGCTGCTCGACAACGATCCCGTGGCCTGCGAGATCCTTCGCCTCAACCGGCCCGACTGGCCGATCGACATGGCGGATCTGCGGGACTTCGATCCGGCGGAGAAGAGCGAGGTGTACGACGCCGACGTCCTGCTGGCGGGAGTCCCCCGCTTCCGCTCCTCGGCGACCGTCCAGCGGTCCTCGGACGACGAGGCGGTCGAGATGTTCCGGACGGCCATGTATCTGGCTCCGGCCGTACGGCCGAAGGTCCTGGTGATCGAGAACGTGCCCGCCATGGTGGAGGCCGAGGAGCTCGCGTCGGTACGCGAGTTGGCGCACGCCGAACTGGAGCATCTCGGGTACGAGCTGCATTGGACGGTCCTGAACGCGATGGACTTCGGTGTGCCGCAGGACCGCAAGGTGGGCCTGCTCGTCGCGGTGTGCGCGGAGTACGCGGACGCGTTCCGGCTACCGGAGGCTACCGTGCGCGCACCGCTGACCGTCGGCGAGGCGCTCCTGGAGTCCATGGCCTCCCGCGGGTGGCCCGATGCCCGGCGATGGGCGGTGAGCGCCGACGAGGTGGCGCCGACGCTCGTGGGCGGGTCCACCAACCGCGGAGGCCCCGACTTCGGGCCTCGCGGCTCGCAGCGCAGGTGGCAACGCATGGGGGTCTATACGAAGTCGTACGCCGACGAGCCGCCCGGCTCCGACTTCGTCTGGGATCCGACGCTGGGTGATGCGGGCCTGGTGCGCGTGACCGTCGAGCAGGCGGCGCTGGTCCAGGGCTTCCCTGCCGATTGGAGGCTGACCGGCGGCAAGACGAAGCGCTACGGCCTGGTCGCCCAGGCGTGCCCGCCACCGCTGGCCGCCGCACTGGGTCGGGCGATCACATCTGTTCTGTCACACGCTTCGAGCCAGGCCGGCTAGAATCCACCCCCGTACCACCCACTGGAGCAACGGAACCAATTGTGCCTGTACGTAGGAACTTCAAGATCCTCGACCTTTTCGCCGGACCGGGCGGATTGGATGTCGCGGCACATTTTCTTGGCGTTCCGAGCATGGGAATCGAATGGGACAGAAATGCGTGCTTGACACGCTATGAAGCAGGTCTCGATACAATTCATGGCGATGTCTCCAAGGTTCGCAAGGAGCGTTTCTCGGAAATTCCCGAGGAATACAACGTGCTCGCGGGAGGGCCGCCCTGCCAATCCTTCTCCGTGGCGGGCAAGGGACGTGGTCGCGCTCAGTTCGATGACCTCAGGGAGCTCATGAAGCTCATGGAGGCCCTGGTCGACGACCACGAGAACCCCGAGATCGACAAGAAGCTCGCGAAGCTCGATCCACGGGCCGCCCTCGTGCTGGAGCCGCTGCGCTGGCTCCTGACGAGGAACGCTGTACACGGAAAGCCGTACGACGCGATCATCCTGGAACAGGTGCCGACGGCGCTTCCCGTATGGCATGAGTACAAGGAAATCCTGCGGAGTCTGCCAGGCGAACTCGCCTATGAATGCGCCGAGCCGCATGTGCTGCGCACGGAGCGGTACGGGGTTCCCCAGACAAGGCAGCGCGCCATCTTCGTCGCGCGCCGCAAGAATGCGGACTTCTCCGGTGAGCCGACGCTCCCGAAGGGAGTCCATCGCAGCTTCGACCCCCGAGCCGCGTACGACCGGGCGGCCGACGCCCCGGTCGAGGAGCAGACACTGTTCGACACCGACCCCGACTCCGGCCCGGCGTCGTGGCGGTCCATGCACGACGCGCTCAAGGTCGCGGGCCCCCACCTCTCCTACGCGAACGGCACCAAGCCGCTTCCGGACAACTTCGTCGTGGTCTCGAACTACGGCTCCGGCGGGGATCCGAAGAAGCGCGGTCGGCGCTCCAGCCACTTCCCGGCGTTCACCGTCACCGGGAAGGTGTCGCGCAACGTCGTGCTGGTGAACGGGGAGGATCACCGACGCTTCACCATCCCCGAGGCCGGGGTTTTCCAGACGTTCCCGGGGAACTACCCGTGGGCGGGCAACGATCAGTCGCAGCAGGTCGGCAACGCGGTGCCGCCGGTGTTCGCCATGCACGTACTGAGCAGCGCGTTGGGGATTCCGCTGCCGGACGATCCGATCGAGTCCGCGCTGAAGTGGGAGCCGGCCGGCACGGAGCGGGCGTCCGAGCTCCGCGCACGGGGCTGTGGCAACGCCCATGCGTGCACGGATCGTTGCCCCCCGCAGGACGACGTCAAGAAGAAGTGACCGCCTCCGGCTCCGTGTCGGACTCGGCCTCCTGCTCCCCGCGCACCGGCGCGTCCTTGAAGAGATCCGCGAAGAGTTCGACGAGGGTGTCGACCGACGGCCTCGGCACCCTCGCCTCGTCGGGTCCGGTCGGAAGTACCAGGTCACCGCGGAGGGTGGCCTCGTAACGGATCCAGTCCGCCACGGCTGAGGCGTCCCGCTCGGTGTCCGGGGCGATCACCTCGTAGGCCACGGTCATGGCGGCGGCGTTCACCACCGTGCAGAGGCCGTTGACCTGCCGTCCCGTCGTGACCGTTCCCTCCTTGAGGAGGGCGGCGACGGCCTGGGCGACCGGACGGTGATCGATGACGGCCAACCGCAGAGCCGTGTTGAGCATGTCCTGATTGCCACAGACGAGCTTCACCGGCTCGTAGTCGTCCCCGTCCCGGAAGAGCTCGGCAGCCCACCACAGGCGCGCGAACGCCTGCTTGTAGTGCGGGCCCTGGAACCTGGCGGCATCGACCTTCTCGGCCCCCGCATGGCGCCACTCCACATAGTCCGGCGCCACGACCAGGGCGAGGTAGGACCAGATCTCCGGGTCGGCTGCCTCCGCACGTGTCAGCCGCAGCGTCGCGTGCAGCCGCGGGGCGAGCCAGCGGTCGGCCGCCGTCGGCTTCTCGTTGCGGCACAGATGCATGACGCGGTCGAGCAACGCACGGACCGGGTCCGCACGGAATCGCTCCTCCTGCGGCAACGCACGTGCGACCTCGGTGAGTTCCATGACGCGTGGCTTGTCGACACCGGCAAGAAGGCCTTCGGTGAGCTGCTCCGCGACCGTCTCCGCATCCAGGAGACCGATGAACTCCGGGCAGAACGTGGGCTTCTCGATGGTCATTCGGACTCCTCGCGCTCGATCTTCTCCAAGGCCCGGACCGTCTCGCCTATGGCCCGCGCGAGACCCGCCCGTTCCTGAGCCGCGGCCTGGATCCTCGACTGGAGCTCGGCCCATCCATGATCGCCCGTCCGGCGGCGGTGCACTTCCTGCAAGGCGGCACCGGGGGCAAGGTCGGGCATGATCGTCTGGAGCATGTCCCGCAGTGCCTCACCGCGCCAGTCCGCAGGGAAGAGCGGACTTCCGTCGTCCTCGTCGAACTCCAGGTCACCGAGCGCCGCATGAAAGGTGGCCGTCCACATGGCCTCGCCGAGTTGCGCCAGGAGGAGGCCTCCGACAATGCCTGCCGGACTGTTGCCCTGGGCGTCGAGGAGCTCGGTCAGGCGCTCCGTGTCCGTGTTGATGCGGACCTCGGGCCGGGTCCCGGCCGCGTTGATCGACCACGGGAGCTCGGCCATGTTCCGCAGCCACAACGGCGAACGGGAGAATGCCGTCTCGCGTACGGCGAAGGTCCGACTGCGCTCCGGGTGGCCCGCGTGCACATCGATGATCCAGTCGTCGGTCGGTTCCGCGATGATGCGCCCCGGGATGCCGCCCACCGTGCCGATCACCTGCACCGTGAGAGTGGCCCGGCTGAAGACGTCGGCACGCAACACATCCAGGTCACCGACCCATTCCGTACCGTCGCCCTCGGCATTCAGCAGCGCGGTGACCCGAAGGTTCGTGGCTCCTTCGGTGAACAGCGCGAGCACCTGCACATCGCTCCATGCCTCGCCCACGGCGGTGGCCTTCGCGGGCACGGTCACCGAGACGCGTACTCGGGCCGTGGTCCACCCCTCCGTGTCGGCGGAGCCGAGGGCCGTGGTGCGATCGGCGGACACGGCGACATCGAGGGGTTCCCAGTCACCGTCGGGCCCCTTGACGCTCGCGGCCTGGACGCGCAGGGCGACTGTTCCTTTGAGCGTCGGGTAGGGGCGGATGACCCTCGCCATCAGTGCTGCTCCTTCTCACCGGTGCGAAGCTCGACGACGAGTCCGCTCCGGCTCGCGCGGACGGGATGGGTGGCCGGATCGGTCACAGCGCGGAAGGTGGCACGACGGGCGCCGGGAGCGAAGGTGAGCATGCCTTCCTCCGCGGACCAAGTGCACCCTTCGATCGCCTCGACGCTCTCCCAGGCCACCTGCGGAGCGCTTCCCGATCGGACGGCGAAACGGGCGGTCGGCACGGCGAACACGGCCTCCGGGACCGACCCCGGCTTGATCTCCCCGTAGACCTCCCAGGCACCGGAATCGATCGGCTTCGCCTCCACGGTGTCGAGGGTCGGTGCGGTGGGGGCACCACGCCGCGCGCGCGGACGCGCCACGGGCCTGGTGGGCTTCGCCATCGCCTTCTTCAACCGCTCGCCACCCGCGGGCCGTTCGGTCGAGGCGACGGCGACCATGTCCTTCACCGCCGCGTTCGCGTCCCGTACGAGTGTGGAGATGCGCCGATGCGCCGAATACGAGTACCGGGCCGCCAGCTCCTCCGTCTGCCGCCACTTGTTGTGCTCGGGTGGTTCGGCGGCCCGGAGGAAGCTCTCGGCGGCGTGCGCACCCCGCGCACCCGGGCCCGCGGCCAGGCCGACCAGCAGGACGGCCTGGAAGGGACGGACGTTGCCGGGCAGCGACGGCACATGACGGTCGCGGACGACCATGCGGTTGCCCCGCATGGCCACGAGGCGGTTGTGGCGATCGTCACCGTCGACGGCACGGGTCACGAGGAGTACGGCGTCGTGCGGCTCTCCACCGGTGGCCCCTCCCTCCAGCGGTACGTTCATGGTGACGGGGGTCATGGCGACGTCGTCGGAGTGTGTCCGTCGCTCGACGGTCGTTCCGTTGAGGAACGCCCTGACCGCGCGTGTACGGGAGGGCTGCTCCCGCTCCGGGTCGACCTCCTCGTCGGGCATGATCTCGACGCCGTCGCGGAGCACTCTGACCGAGGCCTGCAGCATGGGCGCGTGGCCGCCGCCGCCGGTCATCGCGGCCCAGAAGTTGCGGCCCAGCGCGCTGAGCAACCGGTCCCGCATGGCGAGCACGGAAGCGCCGTCGTCATCGTCCCCGGCCTCCTCGGAGGTCCGTTCGTCGAAGGAGGCCATGTCGTAGGCGCCGACGATCAGGAACGAGGTTCCGGGTTCGTCGCTGTCGCGGGTGAGGTGGAGTCTCTCGATCTCGTCTTCCTCCGCCCACCAGGACCTGGTGACCTCACCGCGGGGGGAGTCCGGGTCGGGGCGGCCGAACCAGGCCGGTCCGGCGAGCGCTTCGTCGCCCACGCGTCGCCAGGGGAGATCGAGGCGACCCACGACGCGGTTACGGCTGCGTCCCTCATGCGGTTCGGAGAGCGTCGAGTTGATCAGCACGAGGCCCAGGCGACTGGTGCCCCAGATGGTGGCCTTGCCCAACCCGTAGGAGCCACCGGCGGTGGTGCCCGCCTGCTTGTGGCTGTCGAGTTGACGTCGGACGACCGCGGCGAAGCGGCCGTCGGCATAGTCGTCGCCGGTCAGCCCGGCCGCGTTGTAGTCGTCCACTCGCAGCAGGACGAGTCGCTGACGCTCCCGCATGTCGCGGAGACCGGCCGCCACCACCCGGCTGACCTTCTGATCCTGGCCGGCGACGGCCTCGTAGTGCGGCAGCAGGTCGTCCCAGTTCATGGCGTCGAGGAAGCGGTGCAGGTGTTCACCGGTGAGCTCGTGCAGTGTGTAGCGGACACGCACCGGGCGCTCCGTGGCCTGCAGGCGTTCGTCCAGGCTGTTCTGGCAGGTCTCCCGGGCGAGGACCTCCACGTCCGGTTCGAACGCGAACGCGGCCGCGTTGCCCAACTCGCGTCCACCGTCATCGTGTTGAGGGCGGTGGTACCACGTGACCGGGAGGCCCGACAGGGTGTCCGTGGTGCGCGTATGGATCGTCACGGTGTCGGTGCCGAGGGCCGTGGCGATCCGCCCGATGGTCTCGGCCCGCGGGGCGGCGCGACCCGTGATCCAGGCCGAGACGGCCGCACGCGTCACCTCGATCTTGTTGGCCAGTTCGGTCTGCGTCATGCCGGCCAACTTGAGCTGTCGCGCCAACCAGGGACCGAAGTCCTCGCCTGTCTCCACGTCCACCTCTGCTCTCGACGTCGGTGCCCCCAGCGCCCGTGCGGCCGCGTGAGACGCGTGCGCACCCCCGGGAACCGGACCACAGTACCGCGCGTCATTGACACAGACCAGCTCGTCAAATTTCCTTTGACGAGCGTCTCGACCCCAACCACAGTCGAACGAGAGGGTGTTCTGCACGTTGTGTCCGCTTGAGCACGTTCCGACCATGTTTGGCATGGACGAAAGTCTTCGACCAAAGACCCTTGTCCCGGCCGGACATCCGGAGCTTCCCATTCCAGGGTTGTGCGTACCTCGAACCCCGGTCTAACGTCTGGAATCGGCAGCCTCATCTGCCCCGGCGCCACCAGGAAATTCGTTCCCTGGCAGAGGTCTGCCCTTTTCCGGGAACCGAAGGTCCATGCCTCTTTGACCATTTGCGATGACCAGTTCTTTCCTCACTCCTGAAAAGCGAAGGTCGCCGAATGTCTCCCGCCCCCGAATCCGCAGTTCTGGCCACGGTGGTCGAGCAGTCCGCACGTGTCCTCAGGACGTACGAGGCCGACCCCGGCCTCATCCCCGAGCACGCCAACGGTGAGCGCCGCATCACCAAGGGCGGGTACGGCGACCGCCAGCTCTTCGAGCTGGTCCAGAACGCTGCCGACGAGATCGCGAACGCTCCCGGGGGCACCACACACGTGGTGCTGACACCCACGCATCTGTACTGCGCGAATGAGGGGACGGCCGTCACTCCCGAGGGTGCGGAGACCATTCTCCGCATGAGCGTCTCGCGCAAACGCGGCGGACAGATCGGCCGTTTCGGCGTCGGCGTGAAATCGGTCCTCGTTGTCACCGACACCCCTCAGTTCTTCAGTCGGAGCGGTTCCTTCGGATTCGATCGGGAGTGGTCGGCCCATTTGATCCGTACAGTTTCCGGAGTCGTGGACAAGCTGGGCCCTCAATTCGAGACGCCCGTACTGCGTATGGCCCGCCCTCTGGATGAAAAGGCCGAGCGGGCGGCCGATCGCATACTGGACGAGCTGATGCTGTGGGCCACGACGGTGGTGCGGCTGCCCCTGCTGCCCGACACCGCGAAGCGGCTCGGACTCGACATGTTCGGCGGTACCGACCTCGGCGGTCGGGAGGAGTTCCCCCGAGGATTCCAGCTCTTCTCACCTCATGTGTCCCGTGTCCTCCTCGAGGACCGGCGGGTGACTCCTCCGGTCCATCGCCTCCTGAAGGTGGACAGCGACGACAACCTTCATGTCATCCGCGAGCAGCGGACCGGACGCGACCCCGTCACAGCCCGGTGGCGCGTCTTCAAGCGCACCTACACCCCGTCGCCCGATGCCCGCGCCGACGCCGGTGAGCTGCACGACCGCTCCGACATCGACATCAGTTGGGCGGTTCCGGAGTTCACCAAGGACAAGGAGAGCGGGCTGCTGAGTATCCCCGCCGGTCGGGGCCGCTTCTGGTCCTTCTTCCCCACGAAGTACGAGATGGGGCTCACCGGCATTCTCAACGGGGCCTGGAAGACGAACGAGGACCGGCAGAACCTGTTGGACTCCTCACCGTTCAACGCGGAGATGCTCAGCACCGCCGCCCGACTCGTCGTCCGCTCGCTGCCCGATCTCGCGCCGCCCGAGGACCCCGGGGCGTATCTGCAGATGCTGCCCGGCCGTGAGAAGGAGACCATCAGCTGGGCCGACAAGGCCCTGACCCGGCACGTATGGGAGGCGACAGTCGACCTTCCTTCGCTGCCGGACCAGGACGGCGTGCTGCGCCGGCCCCAGGAGCTGAACATCACTCCCGACCTGGGCAAGGACACCAAGTCGGTCCGGCGATGGACCAGTTACTGGAACACGCACCCGGGTCGCCCGGTCGACTGGCTGCACCCTTCCGCCGAGGCCAACGTCCTGCGCACCGGCAAGGTGCAGCACATCCTCGCCGCGTCCGGCGGGCGCCGGGCGAGCGTGCGCGAATGGTTGGAGGCGCTCGTCCAGGACGGATCCTCGCAGTCGTCCGCGGCGGCGATCAACATCGTCGCCGACATGATCTCCTTGGGGGTGGAGTGTGCCGCCGAGGCCCGAACCGCCGAGATCGTGCTGACCGAGGACGGTGGCTTCGTCGCTCCGGTCGTGGGCGAGGTGTTCCGCCGCGCTTCGCAGGACGGGCTGCGCGAGTCGCTGGTCTATGTGCACCGCGAGCTCTCCGAGGACCCCGCGCTGTCGAGCTCCCTCAACACGCTGGGCATTCGTGAGGCCGATGTCCGCGGCCGCTTCCTTAGCGTCCTGGAGCAGGGCTTCGCCGGTTACGACGACGAACGGTGGCAGCGGTTCTGGGAGTTGTTCCACCAGGCGGGCGTGAGCGCGGTCGGCCACGAGGTGCAGCGCCGGCTGACGGAAGCACACGACGCCGTGCGCGTCCGCACAGCCGACGGTGCGTTCCGTGCCGTGCGCGACGTCATGCTGCCGGGACCGGTGGTGACCGCCGAGAGCGATCCGCGCATCGCCGTCGACGTCGCATTCCACGCAGACTCCCAGCGCTTCCTCGGCACCATCGGCGTCCGTGAACTGCCGTCCCTGGAGCACCGACCGGAGAACGAGGACTGGTTCGAGCAGTACCGGGTCGCGGCACACACCGCCTACTGCGAGCAACTCACCGATGACACCGCCCAACGCCCCACCCTTGCCCGGGTCCGACTCGACGGGGCCGCGACCGCCGGCCCGCTGCACCTGCTGCCCCGCATGTCGGACACCGCGCGCGTCGGCTTCCTGAAGAAGGTGCCCGATGCCGGGTTGATCAGCTCGTGGACCATGCAGATCGGTGCCCAGAGCAACACGCGCAAGGCGGTGCGGTCCCCGATCGTCTGGATGCTCCTGCGCCACGGCCGGGTCGAGACCTCACTGGGCGTACGCGAGCTGTCCGCCGCCGTCGGACCGCAGCTCGCCGACTACCGGTCCGTTCTCCCCGTGGCCGACATCACCGAGGAGAAGGCGCGTCTGCTCCGCCTCCCCGCCCGGGTCGAGGACGTCCCCGACCGGATGTGGCAGGGACTTCTCGAGCAGTTGGACAGCACCGACGACGACCGCTTCGTCGGCTCGACCTACGCGATGCTCGCGACCATCGAGCACACCTTCGAGGACGGATACCTCACCCGCTGCCGCGTCGGCGCCGAGTGGGAACGCCGTACGGACGACGAGATCGCCGTCACCTCCGATCCCACGGAGTTCCGGTCGCTGCGTACCGAAGGCATCCCGGCCCTCCTGACCTCCACCGCCGAAGAGGCCGAGACGCTGATCTCCACGTGGGGAATGCGCCGGCACAACGACGTCATCACCCGCGAGACGCGTCATGTCGCCGAAGGTGAGGCGCGGCCGGTGGACGAGGTGCTGCCGGTGCTGCGCCAGTACGGGTTCCGGAACGAGGTGAAGGGTCTCCTGCTCCAGCGCGTCAGCGAACTGGAGGAGATCACGCGGACCCCGAACGGCATGCAGTCGACGCCCCTGGCGAGCGCGCGCCAGGAAGGCGTGATCCTTGTGGCCAAGGACGCCGACACGCTTGCGACACTCCGCGCGGTCGACGACATTCTCGGTCTGCGCCTCGGTCGCAAGGGCTGCGAGCAGCTGCTCGAACGGCAACGTCAGGATGCCGCGAACAAGGAGGCCCTGGCCCGGCGCACCACGATCCGCGACGAGGACGACATCGTCCGCAAGCTGCTGCTCCTGGTCGGTGCCGATGCATTGCGCGAGGGCCTGCCGCCAGGCCTCCTCGACAGTGAGCGGGACGAGAACGGAGGAGTGGAGCCGAGTGAGTACCGCATCGCGCAGATGGCATTCAACGCACATGACGACTCCGTCCTGCGCCAGTACCGTCGCGTGATTCGTCTCGCGTACCCCGACGCCCCCGAGAACTACGGCGGTTCGTCGGCCGCCGTGAGGTTCGTGTCGGACCTCAAGTTCCCTGAGTCCTTCGCGGGGTACCGCACTCCCACACTCGAATCGCGCATCGACGTCGACGGCCCGCGGGACTTTCCACGCCTGCACGAGTACCAGGAGCGACTTGCGGCCAACGTCGTCGACATGCTCGATCAGATCTCCCCGACCCGGTCGATGCTCTCGCTGCCCACGGGTGCCGGGAAGACCCGTGTCGCCGCCGAGGCCGTGATCCGCTGGGTCAAGAGGGTCGGTGCGCTGCCCGGTCCGATCCTGTGGATCGGACAGACGGAGGAGTTGTGCGAACAGGCTGTTCAGAGCTGGAAGTTCGTGTGGGAGAAGGCCGGGGCGCGGACGCCGCTCGCGATCAGCCGGCTGTGGTCGTCCAACGAGGCGGCTGACATCACCGACCGTCCCCACCTGGTCGTGGCCACCGATGCCAAGCTCGCCGAGCCCGGCTGCCTCGCCGCCGACTCGTACGGCTGGCTGCGCGAGGCCGCGCTCGTCATCGTCGACGAGGCCCACAAGGCCATGGGCCCCCGTTACACCGAGATCCTCAAGTTGCTCGGTCTGCAGGCACATCGCACCGCTCGCCCCTTGCTCGGGCTGACGGCCACGCCGTTCCGCGGTACCAACGAGCAGGAGACCAGGCTCTTGGTCAATCGCTTCGGCGCAGACCGCCTCGACACCGAGATCTTCGACGGCAAGGACCCGTACGAGGAACTGCAGCGCATCGGCGTGCTGGCGCGGGTCGAGCACCGTGAACTCGAGGGTGGCTCCATCACTCTGGATCGAAGCGAGCGAGAGCAGGCGACGACGCTGGGCGCGCTCTCCCGGTCGGCGGAGCATCGTCTCGCCGTGGACCATTCCCGCACGGCCCGCATCATCGCGGAGATCCGCGCCATGGAAGCGGACTGGCCGATCCTCGTCTTCGCCACCTCCGTCGATCACGCCAAGCTGCTCGCGGCCAAGCTGCGGGATGATGGCATCAGCGCGGCCTCCGTGGACGCATCGACCTCGACCGCGGATCGCCGTCATCGGGTGGACGCCTTCCGCAGCCGCAAACTCCGCGTGCTGACCAACTACGGAGTCCTCACCCAGGGCTTCGACGCCCCGGCCACCCGAGCCGTGGTCGTGGCCCGCCCCGTGTACAGCCCCAACGTGTACATGCAGATGATCGGCCGCGGTCTGCGCGGACCGCTCAATGGCGGCGAGGAGACCTGTCTCATCCTCAATGTCCGGGACAACATCACCAACTTCGACACCGAGCTGGCCTTCACCCAGTTCGAGCACCTGTGGAGCGAGAAGTGACCCACCTCTCCGCCGACCGCCCGGCGCTCACCGATGAGCAGCGTGCGGTCGTGGAACTCCCTTGGGACGCGAGGGTCCTGGTGACAGCGGGCGCAGGCGCCGGCAAGACGCACACCATGGTGAGCCGGCTTGATCATCTCGTCGGGCACCCGGATCCGGACGAGGCCGTCGGTGCCGACGAGCTCCTTGTGCTCAGCTTCTCCCGGGCCGCCGTGCGCGAGTTGGCGGATCGGCTGCGGGCGCAGGGAGGTGCCGCACGCACCGTGCGCCCTCGGACCTTCGACGCATGGGCCTACGAGTTGCTCTCGGGCGCCTACCCCGACACCGACTGGTCCGGCAGGACCTTCGACGAGCGGATCCGCGAGGCGACCTCGGCCATCGAGAAGGGCGCCGTCGCGAGCAGTGCGGCCGGGGTGCCCGTCCATATCGTCGTCGACGAGGCGCAGGACCTGGTCGGTGACCGCCGCAACATGGTCGAGACGCTGATCGATGTGCATCGCGACACTCTGGGTTTCACGGTCGTCGGCGACGACGCGCAGTTCGTCTACGGCTTCCAGGTCAAGGACCGCGCGCAGCGCGAGCTGGAGGCCGGGCAGTTCTTCGACTGGGTCCGCACGTCGTTCGACGATCACCACGAGTACCACCTCACACGGAACTTCCGGGCCACGAACGAGGAGGTGCGTGCGGTCCTGCCCTTCGGTGTGGAGTTGCGGGATCTTCCCATCGGCCCCACTGCAGAGGCTGCGGCCGAGACCATCCATGAGCGGCTCCGCACGACTCTGCTGAATCGGAGCGGTTTCCCCGCGGTCGACGACGAACTCTTCCTCGCGTCGCTGCGCACGACGCAGGAGCGTGTCGCCATCCTCACCCGGGAGAACCGGCAGGCCCTGCAGGTGTCGGAGATCCTGCACGCGAACGGGGTGGGGCATGCGCTGCGTCGGAACACGTACGACAGGCCAGTTCCTGCCTGGGTGACCGGGCTCCTGACGAGCACCGACGCGACCACGGTGTCCGAGAGCCGGTTCCACACGCTGCTCGCAGCCGTCCCGCTGCCCGAGGGCACCGACGCCGGCGGGATCTGGCGTGCACTGCGGAAGGTCGCCCCGGCCCGCGGCAGCCAGGCTCTGGACTTCGGCCGGATACGCCAACTCGTCCAACAGGACCGATTCCCGGAGGAACTCGCCGATCCGGTGACCGCCCTGGTCGTGGTGTCCACCGTGCACCGGGCCAAGGGTCTGGAGTTCGACCGCGTCATCGTGCTCACCCCACCGACCGCCGCAGAGCTTCGGACCATGCACGACGACCTGGACCTGCCCGCCGAGGCACGCGCGCTGTACGTGGCCATGACCAGGCCGCGCGAGGAGCTCTACCACGTGCAGTCGCCCTGGGTGGGGACGCTCCGCACGATGCCGATTGGCGATCGGATCTACCGGGGCGGTATCGGGGCCAAACACTGGCGCCGATCCGGCGTGGAGCTGCGCGGAGGTGACGTGGATCAGACCGCGCCGCCCCACGACGCGGACCGGAGCGCGGCCGAGGTACAGGAGTATCTCCGGACCGAGGTGTGTGCGGGAGACTCCGTGGCAATCCGGCGGATTCACCCGGTGATGATGGGAGACGGCCAGAGCCCGCCGTACGAGATCGTCCACGGCGACCGGGCGATCGGTGTGGTGTCCGAGTCCTTCCGTCGGGACCTGCACAGAGTCCTCAGGACGGGCCGGAAGGAACCCATCTGGCCTGTCGCCATCAGCAGTTGTCGCATCGATGCGGTGGTCACCGCAGCCGGGACACCGGCGACGTCGAGCAGTGCGGGTCTGGGCCCGCACGGCGTGTGGCTCGCCCCGAGAATCACCGGACTCGGCTATCTCGTATGGCCGTCGCACGAGGAGAGCGCGGAGTGACGAAGAACAACAGGCCCATCGGCCACGACGCCCACTACGCCGCCCGCCGCGGCCTGGTCGATGCCCTGCGTCGCGACCTCCTCGGCCCCACCGCGGCGGACGGGCCCGAGGCCCTGGAGGAGGTGCTCACGGAGGACGCCCCCATCACGCGCTATGTGGTCGGGGTCCTGCACCCGCAGCGCACCGACGCCACGCGCCCGACGGACCCGGAACAGGATCCGGACGACGGGCTGGACGACGCACCGCTCGTCGCCGGGGGCGGGTCGGACGACGGTGACGTTCCCGAGCCGCCCGCCGCGGGCGAGCGCAAGCCGTCCTCCGCGGGCCTGACGTTCTCCGTCGCCCCGAGCGTCGCCACGTCCATCACCGTGACCTCCCGCGCCGCCCTGTACGAGCCGGTCGACGATCAGGGCAATCGGATCGAGGCGAGCCACGCGACCGCCCGCACCACCGCCGACCAGCGCGAGAACTGGCAGCGTCGCCAACTCGCGCTGAAGCAGGTCACGTTCGATGTCACCGCGCCGGGGCGTAGGAACGAGCCGCTCGGGGACGGCGGTGCGGAGCTGCATGTCCACGTCCGGCGGCCGAGCACCGTCGATGGTTCGGTGACCGTCACCGTCACCCTGGTCAACGGCAATCGGATCGACGCGAACCAGCTCTCCGATGCCCATGCCCTCTTCCAGCCCGAGTTGATCGTCGCGGCCGAGGGCGGGGTCGGCGCGTTCGTGGAACGCCCGGCCTCGAAGGGATCGTTCGACGCCGAGGTCGACGCGAGCCGTCTGCTGTATCGGCACGCCCCCACGTTCGCGGTCGGTCATGGCTGCGCGGCGGAGTGGACCTGGCACGCCGCCCAGGTAGGTCTGGTCGAAAAGCAACTGGCCGCCGTGGACGAGATCCGTACCCAGTTCCTGCCGCGTCACGAGGTACTGCTCGCGGACTCGAACGCGGAGATCGAGCGCATCGCACCCGCCGCGCTCTCCATGAACGGGCTCGCCACCCGCACCGACAAGGAGATCGTCGCCGACCTCACGGCGCTGGCCGACGGCTACGCGATGTGGGTGTCCGCCAAGGAGGCCGAGGCGGCACACCTGTCCGAAGGCCCGTACGAAGCGGCAGCCCTGGAGCAGATCAGGGCGTGCGGGGAGGCCCTGGAGCGACTGCGCGTCGGAATCGAAGTCCTCGCCGAGAAGCCCGACGTCCTGCGCGCGTTCCGCCTCGCCAATCAGGTCATGACCGACCAGCGCTCCCGCAGCAAGTGGATCGGCGATGGCCGCGAGGGAACTCCCGACCGGGATGCCGCGAAGTGGCGTCCCTTCCAGATCGCGTTCATCCTGCTCTGCCTGGCGGGCATCGAGGACCCGGAGCATCCGGACCGGAAGATCTCCGATCTGCTCTGGTTCCCGACCGGTGGCGGCAAGACCGAGGCGTACCTCGGTCTGATCGCCTTCACGACCTTCCTGCGGCGACTGCGCGGCGGCGAGGACGGTGGTGGGGTCACCGTCCTCATGCGCTACACGCTGCGCCTACTCACCCTCCAGCAGTTCGAGCGCGCCACCATCCTGATCTGCGCCATGGAGAAACTGCGCCGGACCATGCCGGAGCAGCTGGGTACGGAGGAAATCTCGCTGGGCATGTGGGTGGGGCAGTCCGCGACGCCGAACACGCTCGACCGGGCCGCCTCGCGGCTCAAGGACATCGCGGAGAAGGGCGAGCTGGACACGGAGAACCCCGTCCAGCTCCAGATCTGCCCGTGGTGCGGCACCGGCCTCGACCACACCGACTACTCCGTCGACCTGGGCGCGGCCCGCATGTGGGTGCGCTGCCGCGGCGTCGACTGCGATTTCACCGGCGGCCTACCGGTACACCTCGTAGACGAAGCCGTCTATGCGGCCCGCCCCACTCTCGTCATCGCCACGGTGGACAAGTTCGCCGCGATGCCCTGGCGCTCGGCGACGGCCGCGCTCTTCAACCGTGATCGGAGTGACGACCCCACACCCCCGCCGGAGCTGATCGTCCAGGACGAACTCCATCTGATCTCAGGTCCGTTGGGCACCCTCACCGGCCTGTACGAGACCGCCGTGGACGCGCTGTGCGACGGCCCCAAGGTGATCGCGTCCACGGCGACGATCCGCCGCGCGGCCGACCAGGGGCGCAGCCTGTTCGATCGCGACGTCCGGCAGTTCCCGCCGGCCGGGCTGGACGCGCGCGACTCATGGTTCGCCGTCGAGGCGACCCCGGAGGACAAGGCAAGTCGTGAGTACGTCGGCCTCTTCGCACCCGGCACCAGCCAGTCGACCCTCCTCATCCGGACTTACGCGACGCTGCTGCACCAGGCACTTCGCGCCGACCTCCATCCGGAGGTGAGGGACGCCTATTGGACCCTTGTCGGCTACTTCAACAGCCTGCGTCTGCTCTCGGCGGCCAAACTCCAGGTCGAGGACGACGTGAAGGACTATCTGAAGGTGCTCGCGGAGCGCGACGCGACGGCGCAGAGGGACGTCGAGATCGTCTCCGAGCTGACGAGTCGCCTGCGGGCCAGCGAGGTACCCACCGAACTCAATAACCTGACGCGACGGTACGGAGACGATGAAGCCGTCGACGTCCTGCTCGCCACCAACATGATCGCCGTCGGCGTCGATGTCAGCCGGCTCGGCCTGATGGCCGTCATGGGGCAGCCGCAGACCACCGCCGAGTACATCCAGGCGACCAGTCGTGTCGGCCGCAGCCACCCCGGCCTCGTCGCGGTCATGCTCAACTCGGCGCGTTCCCGCGACCGTTCGCACTACGAGAACTTCCAGCACTTCCACTCCGCGCTCTACCGCGAGGTGGAGTCGACCTCCGTGACCCCCTTCTCCTCCCGCTCCCGCGACCGCGGCCTGCACGCCGTGGTCGTCGCCCTCAGCCGCATCCTCGTGCCGGAGCTGCGGGAGAACCACCGCGCCGGCGACATCGCATCCCACCTCGGCGCGATCAGGTCGCTGGTGCGGCCCGCTCTTCTGGAACGGGTCGCCCGCGTGGCCCCGCAGGAGGCGATGGCGACGGAGGCGGCCTTCGACGAGTTCATCGCGTGGTGGCGCGAGGCGGCCGACGCCAATGGACGACTGCTGTACGACCCGGGCAACAGGCAGGGCACCGCCTCGCTGCTGCAGGCCTTCGACGACCGCACCGAGGAGGCCACCGCCTGGCCCACGTTGTGGAGCATGCGCGACGTCGATGCCGAGACCGCTCTCTTCATGGAGGCCACCCGATGACACCCCCCAGGCAGCGCCGCACCGCAGGCACGTTCGGCGCCCCTCGCCAGGCGCTCTCCCGCAAGGGGGCCGTCCGTCGTGCACAGGCGGTCACGACCTACGGAGTCGGCTCCCTGGTCGCCTTCGAGCAGGAGTCGTTCATCGTCAGCGGCCTCGACGGGGCGGAGGCGAGCTGGTCCGAGGAAGAGGCGCCCAAGGTGTACGAGCACCGGCTCGCCCGCACGCTCGGCGTGAGCCACTTCCGGCTCCCGCCGGGGTCGGACGACCGGAGCTCGGACGGCATGCGCGTACGTCGCTTCCCGCTGATGCACAGTTGTCCGGGGTGCGAGAAGCTGCAGCCGATCGCACGGTTCAACCCTCCCGCGGGCAAGGCGACCTGCGAGGACTGCGCGAAGGACCTCGTGCCTTCCCGCTTCGTGGTCGCCTGCGAGAAGGGCCATCTGGACGACTTCCCGTACTGGAAGTGGCTGCACCGCGACAATCGTGCGGGCGGCGGCGCGGGTGCCTGCGGCGGAACGCTCAAGCTCCGCTCCACGGGACGTACTGCGTCTCTTCGGTCGATCGTCATCTCCTGCACGTGCGGTACGGCCAGGGACGTGTCGATGGAGGGTGCGTTCGGCCGCCGGGCGCTGGCCGAGCTCCGTATCCCCTGTGAAGGAAAGAGCCCCTGGCTCAAGGACGCCCCCGCCGACGCCTCATGCACGGCGACTCCGCGCACTCTGCAGCGCGGTGCCTCCAGCGTGTGGCAGCCCGTCCTCAAGTCCGCGCTCTCCATTCCGCCATGGAGCGACGGCTCCACCGACCCTCTGGCGGAGATCTGGGATCAGCTGCGGGAGTGCGAGTCGGAGCGCGAGATCTCCCTCGTACTGAACGGCAAGTTCAACGGCAACCCGCCCATCACGGCCGCCAGGGTGATGGAACTGCTCGTGGCCGAGACTCAGGACGACCCCGAGCCCGAGTCCGAGGAGGCACAGGCGCCCGACGCCCCGTACCTCGTCCTCCTCCGCCAGGAGTACCGCAAGCTCGCCGAGGGGAATCCCGAACAGGCGGACCGTCACGAACAGTTCGTGTGCGAGCCGCCCGAGGACGACCATCACGAGTACCTCGACCGCTTCGGCCTCGACCGCCCGATGCTGGTCAAGCGGCTGCGTGAGGTCCGTGCGCTCAAGGGCTTCACCCGTATCGTCCAGGCGGACGCCGCCCCGGACAGCGACGGGGCTCCCCTGTCCCGGCACCCGCTGAACTGGCTCCCGGCGATGGAGGTCAGCGGAGAGGGTGTCTTTCTCCGCTTCGACCAGGGGCGCCTCGACACCTGGGCCGCCGGGAAGAAGGTGCAGCGGCGGGTGGCCCGCATGAGTCGCAACCACGACGAGGCTCTGGTGAAGGCGGCTCCCAAGGGGGCCACGGCCCGCCGTTCCCCCGGGACGCCGCGGATGGTCCTCCTTCACACGCTGGCTCATGCGTTGATCAACGAGTGGTCGCTGGAGGCCGGTTACCCGGCCGCCGCGCTGCGCGAGCGCCTGTACGCCGACGACACGATGGCGGGCTGCCTGATCTACACCGCCACCAGCGACTCCGCCGGAAGCCTGGGCGGTCTCGTCGCCCAGGGCGAACCCAAGGCACTACAGGCGAGCCTGTGGTCGGCGCTACGCCGTGCGTGCTGGTGCTCGGCCGATCCCCTGTGCATCGAGTCCGGGCCCTCGGGCACAGACGGCACCAATCTCGCGGCCTGCCACGCCTGCGCGATGCTCCCGGAGACGAGCTGCGAGCACAACAACATGTTGCTCGACCGGGCGTTGCTGGTGGGCACACCGGAGGAACCGTCACTGGGGTTCTTCCAGGACCTGATGGAGAGCTGACCGCACCCCGGGCAACCGGACCGGCGCTACGGGGCGACCGCGTCCTCCGCACGAAGCGCACCGACAAGGGCCGCCCAGCAGACGGGCCGGATCACCAACTCCGGCCCGTCCGCGGCTACTCGCTTCGAGTCCCGTACACGCACGAAGCCCTTCGTATCGGCGGCGACCTCCACGCACTCGCCACCCTCCTCGCTGCTGTAACTGCTCCTGACCCAGTTCAGCTCGGCGGACTCGGCCGTGGTCCTGTCGCTGTTCACAGCGCCCCCAACAGCTTCTCGACATACGCCGACGATTCGCGAGGCGTCAGCGCCTGCGCACGCAGCGTTCCGTACTTCGCCTCCAAGGAACGGACCGCCGGCCGTTCCGTCTGGACGCGGCTGACGTTCTGCACCTCCACGTACGCGATCCTGCGCTCTCCCGTCGTCTCGATCAAGGTGAAGGGGCCTGCCATCCCTGCGTTCTCGTCTCGGTCCAGGGGCATGACCTGAATCTCGACGTAGCGCATCGCCGCCACAAGCCCGATCTGCTCCAGTTGGCCACGCTGGACCGCCCGTCCGCCGAGCGGCCTCAGGAGGACGGACTCGTCGATGACGAAGCTCATCAGCGGTGGCGGTGTGCGATGGAAGATCTCCTGACGGGCCATGCGGGCCGCGACGCGCTCGTCGACCACGGTCTCGTCCAGCGGCGGCCGCAGCACCCCGAAAACCGCCCGCGCATACCCCTCCGTCTGCAACAACCCCGGAACCGCCTGATTCGCATACACATGCAGCTCCACCGCCTCCCGTTCCAGCTCGACCGCATCACGGAAGAACGCCGGGTAGCGGGCCTTCGCCACCTCGTCGCGCATCGCGGTCAGCAGGCCGCCGGCCTCCAGTGCCGTGTCCGCGCGGTCGATGAAGTCCGGCTTCGGGATGCGGCGGCCGCATTCCACGGAGGCGACCAGGTCCTCGCCGTAGCCGAGCAGTGTGCCGAGCTCCGCCCGTGTCAGGCCCTTGCGCGTGCGCAGGACGCGGAGTTGTTGGCCGAAGCACCGCAGGAAGCCGGTCTCGCCGTCGCCGTCGCGTGCCGTCAACTCGACGCCTCCTTGCCCACCGTGAGGAGCGCCCGCCGGGCCGGGCCCGCCCCTGCCCCTGCCCCGTACAAACGCGGGCTGTACACGCGCCGCGTCCACGGTTCGCCGACGGACGCACCATCCACGATACGGACATTCCGGCAGCCGGGAGGAGTGTTCCCGAAGGTCGTCGGACCGCTGTCGCGGCCGCAAGTTGCCTGCGTACAGAGATAGTTCGTACACGCCGGGCGTCTGGAGCGGGGTGCCGGGGATCCATGACGCTCACATCATGGAACCCAGCACCCCATCGCGCTCCACCGCCACCGCCCCACCGGTCCGCGAGTTCGCGATGACCTTCACCTCCACCCCGCGTGGCGCCCGTCTCGCCCGTCTGCTCGTGGCCCGGTGTCTGGACACGTGGGGGTATCCGTACGACGGCGAGGTCAATCAGGACGTCGTGCTGATCGCCGCCGAGCTCTGCGCCAACGCGGTGCGTCACGGCCGTGTGTCCGGCCGGGATTTTCACGTGCGGCTGACGATGGAGCCGGACGGCGGGCAGCATCTGCGGCTGGAGGTCTCCGACACCCGCACCGAGCGGCGGCCGGACGATGCCGGCGCACCTCAACCACCGGACCCGGGATCCGAGTCAGGCCGGGGACTTGTGCTCGTCGCCGCCCTGGCCGTGGCCTGGGGCGTCCGCCGCCGCCGTGCGGGTGGCCCGGGCAAGACGGTGTGGGCCGTGTACACGGCTGCGCAGCGCAGGAGCCGGGAGCCCGGCGCTGCCCAGACCCCTTCCCCCGTCAGGCCGTAGCGTTATACCGATAGATCGTCGTGAGCTCGTCCGTCAACTCCTTGTCGTCGAAGATCTGGAAGTAGACCTTCGTGCCCTCGTCGAGGTCGTCGTCGCCGTCCATTTCGATGACGTTCATGTCGATCGCCGCGGATGTGCCCGGCGCCCAGTAGGTCGCCTCGTCCTTGATGAGGCCGTTGCCGTCCCACCAGAACGCGTGGACGAAGACCGAGTCGCCGTCGTTCTTGCCGTCGTAGACGTACAGCAGCTCGTCGCTCGGGTGGAACTCGACCTGGGCCACGGGGACCCCGCTCTTCTTCACGACCAGCTTCAGGCCCTCGCCGCCCGCGTCGTACTTGAACTCGGTGTAGTCGACGCCGGTGCTGTTCGAGCAGGGGCATTCCGACGTGTAGCGCTGCCAGCTCGAGACCGTGATGGTCGAGTTGTCGTAGGCGTGTGCCGCGGTCGCCGTGATCCCCGTGAACGCCACGGTCATTCCCAGGGGGATCGCCAGTGCTCTGGTGCGCATATCTGTCCCTTCCGTTTCGGATGGGCGCCCACGCTAAGGGAGTTGGCGTTCGAGGCGAACCTGGAAGGTTGCAGGGTGGCCGGGTTTCCGGGTGGCCGGGTGGCCGGGTGGCCGGGCCCGCTGCCGTTGCCGTGCCGTTGCCGAGCAGACCGCAGCGGGCCGAAGCAGGCAGCACTGTCAGTACGCCTCGATACGCTGCGCGAATGACCAACACCACGTGGGACGCCCTCTCCACCACCCCCCTCCCCAGCCTCCACCACCGCGCCGCCATCGTGGACGACCTGGCCGAGGTCGCCCCCGTCACCGTCCCCGGCGCCGAGCGCCTCGCCTGGAATGACGGAGGCGGGCAGTCCGCCGTCTGGTACTTCGCGGAGGACGGGCGGGTGTTGCTGTTGACCTTTGATCATGAGTCGGAGCTCAACCTCTACGCCGAGGAGGACTATGAGCTGCAGGAGTCCTTCTACCGGGGCGTGCCCGAGTCTCTCGTCGCGCTCGTGCGGGATCAGCCCGAGAACTATGAGTCGCTCAACCTCAAGGACCCCGAGTCGGGTCGGACGATTCACTACGCGGGCGGGGTCTTCTGGTTCGACGGGGCGCGCTGGCAGGTCGCCGAGGGGTTCGAGGAGTACTGCCGGCGCGAGGGCATCGAGCTCTTCGCCGAGTCCGGGTTCGACTACTGCCTGAGCGACTACCTGCTCGGGCAGGACTTCACCCCGGAGGCCGTCGTCGCCGACCGGGATGAGGACGGGCAGTACGAGGACGAGGCGGAGAAGGAGGATGATCTGGCCGCCGTGCGCGAGGTCTTCGCGCGCCACCGGTAGCGGGAGAGCAGGTCCCGCCCTACGCCGCCAGCTCCGCCCGCGGGTGCCCCGGCGCCAGGAAGACCGCCACGTCGTTGCCCGCCTCCGGCAGCGGGCGGACCTCGTGCCAGCCCAGGCGCCGGTAGCTGGCCACGGCGGCGGAGGCGCGGCGGGACATCGGGACCCAAGCGCGGCCCGAGGGGGCGTCCTTGACGAGTTCCGAGAGCAGGGAGCGGCCGACTCCCGCGGGGCGGGCGTGGCGGCGGACCGCGAGTTCGTCGAGTTCCAGGGCGCCGACCAGGAGTTCGCGGACGCGGTCGGGGCCGAGTTGGGAGGCGACCTTCGCGTACGTGCGCGTGTCCGGCAGGGCCTTCGGGGTGAGCCAGGCGATGGCGAAGCCGTCGATGCCCTGGCGGGACTGGGCGAGGACGGCGCGGAAGCCGGGGCGGTCGGATTCGTTGCACAGGCGGTAGTGGAATCGCTGGATCGATTCTTCGTTCTCATTCCACGGCGGGGCCGAGAAGACCTCCGCGTAGGCGTCGACGAGGTCTTCCACGAGGTCGAGGACGGTGGGTCCGTAACAGATCACCTGAACTGCTCCTTGTTCCTGCTCTGCCGCTGTTCTGCGGCCGGCCTGCCGCTGCTCCGCGGCTGCTCTGCGGCTGTTCTGCGGATTCCCGCGCTATGACCGAATGTAGGCGGTACGGGGCGGTATTGCGGGACGCGTCCGCTTGAACACCCTGTGATGCAGAAGGTGTTGATGCGGGCAGAACATCAACTTCCGTAACGTAAAGCCGAGATGAGCACGGAACATTCGCCGATGGGCGTCTTCCAGGGCTCTGGGCGAGTGCTCCGCCAACGACCCGAAATGCACGGCGCGTTCGGGCGTGTCGCGCCCCGCGACCATTCCTACAGTACGAATGCGCGGCAACTTCCGTACGGTTCATCCCGGAACTGGTCAGCCCTGAACTTCCGTACGAGCACCCGGTGTTGACGCCCCCGGAGCAAGGGGCGAGAACCCCCGTCTACGCCCCCATCGCATGCGTCAGCGTGTAAATCAACAGCCCCACCAGCGAACCGACCACCGTGCCGTTGATCCGGATGAACTGGAGGTCGCGGCCGATGTGGGCCTCGATCTTGCGCGTGGTCTGCTCGGCGTCCCAGCCCGCGACCGTGTCGGTGATGAGGGAGGTGATCTCGCGGCGGTACGTGTTCACCACGTGCACCGCAACGTCCTCGACCCAGCCGTCCACCTTGCCCTGCAGGCGGGCGTCCGCGGTCAGGCGGGCGCCGAGCGAGAGGAGGCCCGCGCGGACCCGCAGCCGCAGCTCGCTGCGCTCGTCCTCGGCCGCGGCGACGATCATCTGGCGGACGGAGGACCAGGCCGAGGCGATGATGTCCTGGACCTCGCCACGGCCGAGCACCTCGGACTTGAGGCGCTCGACGCGCATCCGGGTGTCGGTGTCGGACTGGAGGTCGGACGCGAAGTCCGTGAGGAAGCGGTCGATGGCGCCGCGGGCCGGGTGTCCCGGCATGTCCCGCATCTCGGTGACGAAGCGCAGGAGCTCCTTGTAGACGCGCTCGCCGACGCGCTTGTCGACGAAGCGCGGGGTCCAGCCGGGTGCGCCGCCCTGGACGGCGTCCATCACCTGGTCGCCGTGCTCGACCAGCCAGTCGTGGGCGCGGACACAGACGAGGTCGACGACCTTGCGGTGGCCGCCGTCCGCCACGATCTTGTCGAGGGTCTTGCCGATGCCGGGGGCGATCTCGGCGGCGTCCGCGCGGCGGGTGATCGCCTCGCCGACGACGGCCTGGACGTCGGAGTCGCGCAGGACGGTGAGGGCGCCGCGCAGGGCCGTGGAGAGCTCGGCGGTGACGCGGTCGGCGTTGGCGGGCTCGGCGAGCCAGTCGCCGAGGCGCGTTCCGATGCCGACGGCGCGCAGCCGGCGGCGTACGACGTCCTCGGAGAGGAAGTTCTCGCCCACGAACTCGCCGAGCGAGGTGCCCAGTTGGTCCTTCTTCGTGGGGATGATCGCGGTGTGCGGGATGGGCAGGCCGAGCGGGTGGCGGAAGAGGGCGGTGACCGCGAACCAGTCGGCCATCGCGCCGACCATGCCCGCTTCGGCGGCGGCCGCGACGTAACCGGTCCAGGGCCCCATCCCGGAGTTCTGCGCCCACTTCGCGAGGACGTAGGCGAGCGCGACGAGGACGAGCAGGCCGGTCGCGGTGGCCTTCATCCGGCGCACTCCGCGGCGGCGCTCCTCGTCGGCCTCGTTGAATGAGAAGCCGGTGCCGGGGGCATGCTGGCTGCGGGGCCCGGGTCCGGTTCCGCCCGGTTCGGCCCGGCCGGGCGCCCCGGCCGGGGACCCGGTGTCCGCCGGCTCGGGACCAGCCCCTTGCGCACCCTTCACGTTCGTCTGATCCATCCGCCCTACCGCTCCATCCGCCGGCCGGCCCCCGGGGCCCTGTCCCCATTGTCCCTGGCCGGCCCGTTCCCGAACGTTGTCCCTGCCTGACCGTTCCTCGAACGCGTCACGCCTTCTGACCGTTCCTCGAACGCATCACACGTCCTGACCGTTCCTCGAACGCATCACACCTGACCGACTCCTGGAACGCACCACGAGTTCCCGGCGTCCTCCCTGTCGGCGAAGAACCGGGGAAACCTCAGGGATACCCCTGGTACGGAGTCGGGGAACGGGATGACGGCGGGGCACACCACGGGGGGTACCGTGCACGAGCTCGGGCTGCATACCGCAAAATGGGATAGTCCAACCGGAGCCGCAAGCTCCCCTGCCCGAGGAGCTCAGCGCGCATGACCAGCCGTCACGACGGGGGGTCTGAGGGCATGTCCCCCAGACGGGCGAGCGCTCTGCTGGCGGCGATGGCGGCCGTCGTCCTGCTGGTCGGCACCGTCATCTATGTCGCCTTCTCGGGCGGCGGCGACCGGGACACCACGGTCAGCGCGGGCGCGTCCCCGCAGGGCTCCGCCGACCCGGCCTCGTCCGGCACCTGGGTCGGTACGTGGTCCACGGCGCCGGCCGGTCCCGAGCCGCGCACGGGCGCGGGCTTCGCCGGGCGGACGCTGCGCAATGTGGTGCATACGAGCGTCGGCGGCACGAGCGCCCGCGTCACGCTCTCCAACCTCTTCGGCACCCAGCCCCTGACCATCAGCCAGGCCTCCGTCGCGGTGGCGTCCGCGCCGAGCAACCCGACCGCGCGCCCTGACACGCTGCGCCGCCTCACGTTCGGCGGCAAGCCCTCGGCGGTCATTCCGGCGGGCGGGCAGCTGGTCTCGGACCCGGCGCGGATCAACGTGCCGCACGACGCGGACCTGCTGGTCAGCACGTACTCCCAGAAGCCTTCGGGTCCGGTGACCTATCACCCGCACGCGCGGCAGATCTCGTACGTGGCCAACGGCGACCAGACGCAGAACCCGCGCGGTGACACGTACACCGAGCAGAGCCCGTACTGGCGGTATGTGACCGCGGTGGACGTCCTCACACGCGAGGCGGCCGGTTCGGTGGCGGTGCTCGGTGACTCGCTCACCGACGGTGTCTCCTCGACGCTCGGCGCCAACGCGCGCTGGACGGACGTCCTCGCGGACCGGCTCCGCGAGGAGGCGGGGGCGCCGCGGCTCGGGGTCCTGAACGAAGGGATCAGCGGCAACCAGCTGGTGCCCGGCGGTGTCTACCGGCCGTCCGGTCCGAGCGGGGTGAGCCGCTTCGAGCGTGATGTCCTCGACCGTACGGGCATCAAGGCCGTGGTCGTCTGCCTGGGAGTGAACGACCTGCTGCGCAACCCCGAGGGCGCGAGCGCCGAGGAGATCCTCGACGCGATGCGCGAGTTGACCCGGCAGGCGCACGAGCGCGGTCTGAAGGTCACCGGGGCGACGCTGATGCCGTTCAACGGGCACCGCGGGTACAAGCCGCATCTGGAGCAGATGCGGCGCGCGATCAACGCGGAGATCCGCAGCGGCCGCGTCTTCGACCAGGTCGTCGACTTCGACCGCGCGCTGCGCGACCCGTACGCACCCGACCGGCTGCGGGCGCCGTACGACTCGGGCGACCATCTGCACCCGAGCGACGCGGGCTACCGCAAGATGGCCGAGGTCTTCAACCTCGCCCACCTGCGCACCACGGCTCCCGCGGAACTCTGACCGCCCGCGGGGCGTGCCCTACTCCCCCAGCTCCTTGCGCTCGGCCCTCTTCTCCAGCTTCGCCCGGCGCCGCTCCTCCTTGAGGCGGTGCTTCTCGGCGCGCGTCACCTTGCGCTCCACGCCGACGCCGCCCATCAGCGCGAAGCCGGTGAGGATCACGCGCGGGGCGCCGGGGTCGCCCGGGACGCCGGCCTGGCGGTGGTCGAAGCCGCCCATGATGCCGAAGCCGCGGACGATGACCTCGACGCCCGGCGGCACGATCACGTTCATACCGCCCATGATCGTGACGCAGTTGATGGTGATCTCGCGGTCCTCGAAGCGCGCGTCGCGCAGATCGATCTCGCCGCCGCCCCAGAAGCTGAAGCAGTTGAACTGGCGGGGCGCCGTCCAGACCCCCTTGCGCTGGAAGCCGCCCATGATCGCCACACCGCCGCGCGAGGTGGCGTCGCCACCGATCCGGGCGGCCCAGTCACCGGCGGCGGGCGGCGCGGAGGGTGCGAACGGCACGGGCGCCGCGGCGGCCTGCCCGGCGTCGGGCAGATCGCGGGTGAGGGGTTCGAGGTCCTTGTAGGTGCGTGCCTTGTACGTGGCTTCGAGGCGCTCCTCGAACTCCTCCATGTCGAGCCGGCCCTCGGCCAGCGCATCCCTCAGCACCTCGGCGACCCGCTCACGGTCGGCGTCGGATGCCCTCAACTCCGGCAGGTCGTCGGTCATATGGAGCAGAGTAGCCGTGGGGTGGCGTCTCAGCCGAGGGCGGTCCGGTCCGCGTACATCTTCGCGATCACGGCCTCGATGTCGGGCTCGCGGACCGAGAGGTCCACCAAGGGGTACGAGGAGGCGATCTCCGTGACCAAGGGGGCCGCGGAGGCGGCGGCCGGGAAGGCGAGCCACTGGCGCGGGCCCTCGACGCGCAGGACGCGGGCGCCCGGGATGTCCAGGGGTTCGAGTTCGCGTTCCAGGTCCACCACCAGGGTGCGTTCGCTCTCGCCGATCTCGTGGAGCCCGGCGAGCGCGCCGTCGTACATGAGGCGGCCGTGGTCGATGACCATGACGCGTTTGCAGAGCTGCTCGATGTCCTGGAGGTCGTGGGTGGTGAGCAGGACGGTCGTGCCCGCGTTCGCGTTCAGATCCCGCAGGAACTCACGGACCTTGGCCTTGCTGACGACGTCAAGGCCGATCGTCGGCTCGTCGAGGTAGAGCACCTCGGGGTCGTGCAGGAGCGCCGCCGCGATGTCGCCGCGCATCCGCTGGCCGAGGGAGAGCTGACGGACCGGGACCGCCAACAGGTCGGCGAGGTCGAGGAGTTCGACGCAGCGGTCGAGGTTCTCGCGGAAGCGGGCGTCGGGGATGCGGTACATGCGGTGGGCCAGCTTGTACGAGTCGATCAGCGGCAGGTCCCACCACAGGGTCGTGCGCTGTCCGAAGACGACCCCGATACGGTGCGCCAGTTTCGTCCGCTCGCGCGACGGTTCGATGCCCGCGACCCGGATCCGGCCGCCGCTCGGCGTGAGGATCCCGGTGAGCATCTTGATCGTGGTCGACTTGCCCGCGCCGTTCGGCCCGATGTAGCCGACGATCTCGCCGCGCGGCACGGTGAAACTGATGCCGTCGACGGCCCGCACCTCCTGCCGCTCGCGCCGCCACGACCCCGGCCTGCGCTTGCGCACGTCGAACACCTTGCGCACCTCGTCGAGCGCGATGAAGTCCGCCACCGGCTCCCGCACACCGCTCACCTCCTCGACTCCCCGCATGCCGCTCACCTCCTCAACTCCCCGTACTGCGATACGAACGAAGACCGGCCCGCCAGCACACCCCGGCGAGCAGCGCGCACAGCGCCGCCACCACAGGCGGCAGGAAGGCCGTGAACTGCGGCAGGTCCACCGGGTAGGGCCGGCCCAGGACGTAGAGCGCGGGCAGCCAGTTGACGAAGGCGAGCGGCAGCACGAAGGTCACGCCACGCACCATCTCCCGCGCGAAGATCGTCGGCGGGTACTGGAGCATCGTGTTGCCGCCGTACGTGAAGGAGCTGACCACCTCGGCGGCGTCCCGCGCCCAGAACTGGAAGGCCGCGCCCGCCACCATCACCGCGCCGAAGATCACCCCGCCCGAGAGCAGCATCATCGGGACGACGCACACCTTCAGGACCGTCCAGTCGATGTCCAGGATCACCAGCGACCAGACGAGCACGAGCAGCCCCTGCGAGACCCGGCCCAGGCGCCGCAGCGCGAACCGGTCCGCGGCGACCTGCGCGAGCACCGGCACGGGCCGCACCAGGAGCGTGTCGAGCGTGCCGTCACGCACCCGCGACCCGATCCGCGCGACCTGGCCGAGCGCGAGGTCCGCGAGCCCGAACGCGCTGCTCGTCGCCCCGTACAGGAAGGCGACCTCCGCGAAGTCGTAGCCGCCGAGCCCGTCGACCTGCGCGAACATCAGCAGGATCACGACGAAGTCGAAGAACGTCACGAGAAAGTTGGCGAGCAGCGTCATCGTGAACGAGAAGCGGTACGTCATCGTGGAGCGGATCCACATCGCCGCGATCATGCGGAACGCGGCGAGCCCGGACACCCGCTTCGGCTCGACGGCGAACCCGGCCGCCCCGCTCTCCTCGACCTCAGCCACCCTGCACCACCACCCTGCGCCGCGCGACCAGCTGAAGGGCGCGCCCGGCCGTCAGGAGCACCACGGCCCAGCCCGCCTGGAAGCCGTACGCCCTCAGGAGGTCCCAGCCGGTGTACTTGCCGAGGAACACATCGGCCGGGACCTGCAGCATCGACGCCCACGGCAGCATCCGCGCCACGTCACCGAGCGCGCCGGGGAACACCGTCAGGGGCAGCAGCATCCCGGAGAAGAACAGCCCGCACAGCCACGCGATCTGCACCGCGCCCGCGCCGTCCATCAGCCAGAACGCGCTCAGCGCCACCATGAACCACACCGCGAACCCGACCAGGACCCCGAGCGCCACCGACAGCAGGAACGCGGGCCACACCCACACCTCGCCGGGCAGCGCCAGGTCGAAGGCCATCGCGCCGACGGCCATCGGCACGATGCCGCGGCCCATCAGCTCGAAGGCGGCCCGCCCCAGGTCCGTGGCCATCCACCACAGTTGGAGATCGGCGGGCCGGTACAGGTCGATCGCGATGTCGCCGGTCTTGATCCGCTCGATCAGCTCCTCGGCGAACCCGCCGCCGCCCATCAGACCGCAGGTCGCGAGCAGCGCCTGCCCGATCCAGACGTACGTGAGGGCCTCGGGCTTGTCGTAGCCGCCCAGGTTCGGCCGCTCGTCCCACAGCGCGATGAAGGTGAACGCGAGGACGAAACCGAAGACGGTGTTGGTGAAGACACCCGCCGCGGTCGCCACCCGGTACGTGGAGTGCCGCCGGAAACTCCCGGCCGCCACGGCCGCGTACAAGCGCACGTGCTGCTCCTCCTCGTCCCGGCTGCGGCCCCGTCGCCACGGCCACTCCCCCATGGGCGCGGCCAAAGACGACGACCCTAGTCGCGCCTGCCGAAGCCGCGCCACGGGTTTTCACTCATGCGGCCGAATACCGCCCGGCCAGCAACGCGCGGCGCTCCCGGGCGTTTTACGACCGGATGCAAAAGTGTCCAACAGGTACCTGACGGGCGAATCGGGAGTTCCGTAAGACATGAGCGACGAGCCGCGCGAGCAGGACGCACAGGGCGGTCCGGACGGGACGGGCGAGGCGGACACCCAGGCGTCCGCGAAGCCCGGGAAGCCCGCCGGCAGGCAGCGCCGCAAGCGGACCGGCTGGCGGCGGGCCCTGCCGACCTGGCGGATGCTCCTCGGCACCTTCCTGTTCCTGTGCCTGCTGCTCGGCGGCGCGCTCGTCGCCGGCTACCTCATCGTCGACATCCCGCCCGCCAAGTCCGCCGCCACCGCCCAGACCAACGTCTACGCGTACGCCGACGGCAAGCAGCTCGCGCGCGACGGCGAGATCAACCGCGAGAGCATCCCGCTCGCCCAGGTCCCCGAGACCGTACGCGAGGCGGTGCTCGCCGCCGAGGACCGCGACTTCTACTCCGAGTCCGCGGTCGACCCCAAGGCGATGCTCCGCGCGGCCTGGAACACCGTGACCGGCAAGGGCAAGCAGTCCGGTTCGACGATCACCCAGCAGTACGTGAAGAACTACTACCTCAACCAGGACCAGACGATCAGCCGCAAGGTGAAGGAGTTCTTCATCGCGATCAAGCTGGGCCGCGAGGTCAGCAAGGACGACATCCTGGAGGGCTACCTCAACACCAGCTACTTCGGGCGCAACGCGTACGGCATCTCGGCCGCCGCCCACGCGTACTACGACAAGAAGCCCGAGGAGCTGACCACCGCCGAAGGCGCGTATCTGGCGACGCTCCTCAACTCCCCCTCCGCGTACGACGTCACGGCGCACCCGGAGAACAAGCCGCGGGCCGAGGGCCGCTGGAACTACGTCCTGGACGGCATGGTCAAGGAGAAGTGGCTGAGCCCCGAGGACCGTGCCGCCATGACCTTCCCCGAGCCGCAGACCGAGGGCGGCGCGCCCAACGCGCTGTCGGGCCAGCGCGGTTACCTCGTCAACGCGGTCAAGGACTACATCCTCGCCCACGAGATCCTCACCGAGGACGAGCTGACGACCGGCGGCTACCGCATCACCACGACCATCGTCCGCTCCCAGCAGGACGCGTTCGTGAAGGCCGTGGACGACCAGCTGATGTCGAAGGTCGACAAGGAGGCCCGCAAGGTCGACCGGAACGTACGGGCCGGCGGCGCGGCCATCGATCCGGCGAGCGGCAAGGTCACCGCCATGTACGGCGGGATCGACTACGTCAAGCAGTTCACGAACAACGCGACCCGGCGCGACTACCAGGCCGGCTCCACCTTCAAGGCCTTCGTCCTCGCCTCCGCCTTCGAAAACAACGCACAGACGCAGGACGGCCGTCCCATCACCCCCAACACCGTGTACGACGGCACCAGCGGACGTCCCGTCCAGGGCTGGAACGGCGAGACGTTCGCGCCCGAGAACGAGGACCACGTCAACTACGGCAACGTCACCGTGCGCACCGCCGCCGAGAAGTCCGTCAACTCGGTGTTCGCGCAGATGGCCGTGGACGTCGGCTCGGACAAGGTGATGGACACCGCCATCGCCCTCGGCATCCCGAGCAGCACCCCGGGCCTCGGCCCGTACCCCTCGATCTCGCTCGGCACCCCGACGGCCAGTGTCCTCGACGTCGCCCAGGCGTACGCGACCCTCGCCAACCACGGGCAGCACGGCACGTACGCGCTCGTCGAGAAGATCGAGAAGGGCGGCGAGGAGATCCCGCTGCCCGCCCGCGAGACCCGCCAGGCGATCTCCCGCGCCGCCGCCGACACCGCGACCTCCGTGCTGCAGAGCGTCGTCGACAACGGCACGGGCGCCGCGGCGCTCTCCGCGGGCCGTCCGGCCGCGGGCAAGACGGGCACGGCGGAGGAGGACAAGGCGGCCTGGTTCGCGGGCTACACACCCGAACTCGCCACCGTGGTCGCGGTGATGGGCCAGGACCCCGACACCGCCGTACAGACCCCGCTGTACGGGGCGCTGGGGCAGCCGCGGATCAACGGCGGGGCGTACTCGGCGCGGATCTGGGCGCAGTTCACCCGGACCGCGCTGGAGGGCAGGCCCGTCCAGGACTTCGACCTCGACATCCCGGCCGGCTCCGAGGAGCCGCCACCGCTGCCCGACATCCCGCCGGGCGACGGCGAGACCCAGGGCCAGGACGGCGGCGCGGACGAGGGCCAGGACCAGGGGCAGACCGAAGGGCAGGACGGGGGCTCCGACCAAGGCCAGGACCAGGGCCAGGTGCAGGGACAGGACGGCGGCGCGGACCAGGGCCAGAACCAGGGCCAGGACGGCGGCCAGAACCAGGGCGCCGACCAAGGCCAGATCCAGGGCGCCGATCAGGGACAGACCCAGGGGCAGACGCAGGGCCAGACCAACGGGGGCGCCGACGGGGGCGGGGACGGCGGAGGCGGCGGGCTGCTGGGCGGGGGTGAGACGGGCGGGCCGGCGGCCAGGGAGCCGCGACCGGCAACTCGTAACCCGTAGCCCGTAGCCCGTAACCCGTAACCCGTAACCCGTAATCCGTAATCCGTAATCCGTCTACAGATACAAGCCGGTCGAATCCTCGGAACCCTCGAAGCGGTCCGCCGCGACGGCGTGCAGGTCGCGCTCCCGCATCAGCACGTACGCGACCCCGCGCACCTCGACCTCGGCCCGGTCCTCCGGGTCGTACAGGACCCGGTCACCGGGCTCGACCGTGCGCACGTTCTGCCCGACGGCCACGACCTCGGCCCAGGCGAGCCGCCGGCCGACCGCCGCGGTCGCCGGAATCACGATCCCGCCGGTCGAACGCCGCTCGCCCTCGATCGTGTCCGTCCGGACGAGGACACGGTCGTGCAGCATCCGGATGGGCAGCTTGTCGTGATGGGGGCTGCGCTCGAAACCTTTGGCACTCACGTCCGGCAACCTACCTGTCTCTCCCCCCGCCGCACCCGCCAGGGTCAGGACCTGCGGCGCCGCGATCCCACGGCGAGCAGCCCCACGACACCGACGACGAGCAGCGCCACCGGCACCACACGCTCCATGCGCGGCGCGCCGTCGTCGTCCACGAACTGCGCCTTGACGTCGCTGAGCGCCCGGTTCGCGCTCACGTACGCGCGTCCGAGGGTCTGGTCGACGCTGCCGACGAAAGCGGCCTTCGCATCCCCGACGATCGTCTTCGGATGCATCCGCACCCCGATCTCGTCCAGGGTTTCGGCCAGCTGAGTGCGCCGGCGCTTGATGTCCGCCTCGATCTCAGCGGGGGTCCTGGCATCCGACACCGCGCGGCCTCCGTTTTGTCGTACGTCTCTGGGAGGACACAGTCTGTCAGTTCCCACGACCCGTCACCTCACGGCCGCCCCGTTACGCTCGTTCCGTACCGATCCGAACCGCCTCGAGGAGCCTGACCGATGAGCGAGCGCCTGCAGCCCGGCGACACCGCCCCCGCCTTCACCCTGCCCGACGCGGACGGCAACGAGGTCTCCCTCGCCGCGCACAAGGGCCGCAAGGTCATCGTCTACTTCTACCCGGCGGCCCTGACGCCCGGCTGCACCAAGCAGGCCTGCGACTTCACGGACAACCTCGACGTGCTCGCCTCGGCCGGCTACGACGTCATCGGCGTCTCCCCCGACAAGCCGGAGAAGCTCGCGAAGTTCCGCGACAAGGAGAGCCTGAAGGTCACGCTGGTCGGCGACCCGTCCAAGGAGACCCTGGAGGCGTACGGCGCCTTCGGCGAGAAGAAGCTCTACGGCAAGGTCGTCACGGGCGTCATCCGCTCGACGATCGTGGTCGACGAGGCGGGCAAGGTGGAGCACGCGTTCTACAACGTGAAGGCGACGGGGCATGTCGCCAAGATCATGCGGGATCTCGGGGTCTGAGGGTCCCTCTGCCGTACGAAACGGCCCGTACTGCTTGCCCCTCGGCAAGCAGTACGGGCCGTTTCGTTTTTCGGGCGTGACTGTCCGATAGTCGGATCGTTAGTCCGTACGAGGCTGCGAACTGGCAGCCGAACGTGAACGGGGACTGATCAAAGATGACGACAGTTCGGTACACGCGTGAGCTGCTGGAGAGAGCAGCGCGGGAGGCGGGGACGTGGGATGAGGCGGTGCGTGTTTGTGGGGGTGAGCCGACGAATGGCAGCCGCGCGTATCTGCGCAAGAAGATGGCTGAGGCTGAGATCGACGTGTCGCACCTCCGCGCGGGCGGAGCGAAGTACACGGAAGCCGTGCTGCGGGCCGCCGTAACCAAGTCGTACAGCGTGACAGACGTCGTACGTCATCTGGGCATCGACAACGTCGGCGGAAACCAGACGCACATCAGCCGCCGCATCGCAGCGTTCGGGATCGACACCTCACACTTCGTGCAGTTGGAGAAGCGGCCCAAAGGAGCCCTGGGAGACCCTTTGACGCTGCGCTCCCGCTCGGAATCCCGCGTCCCGGGAAAGCGGCTGCGCAAGGAACTGCTCCGCCTCGGCGTACCCGAACACTGCGCCATGTGCGGGCGCGCGGAGTGGTGCGGACGACCGATCCCCCTCGAAGTCGACCATCAGAACGGCCAGTGGTGGGACAACCGCCCTGCGAACCTGCGCCTCCTTTGCCCCAACTGCCATTCAACAACGGATACGTACCGTGGGCGTAACCGGAGGACAGCATGACCGTCAAGTACCCCCGAAGCCTGCTGACCGAGGTAGCCAAGGACGCCACGAGCCTGGTCGACCTGATGCGCAGGGTCGGTGCGCCTCTCGGCAGCAAGCCTTACCGCTATTTACGTGCCCGGCTCGCGCACTACGACATTGACACGTCGCACTTCCGGGACGAACCCCTCCCTGAGCGACCGAAACGCTCGTACGCCAAAGACATCCTCACGGAAGCCGCCGCCTGTTCTACGAGCATTCGTGACATGTTCATCCACATGGGAATCGCGCCAGAGGACGGGCCTTACGAGCACGTCAAGCGCAAGCTCCAGCAGTTCGACATCGACACCAGCCACTTCGAGTCCCGCGGCGTGCGTTTGTTCCCAGAGGAGGAGCTAGCGCATGCTGTGGCCCACTCATACAGCCTGGCCGAACTGATGCGACACCTCGGGTTCCGCTCGTTCGGCGGGGCGGCGCGCTCACGGGCCAAGCGAAGCATCGACGAGTACGGGCTCTCCACCGAGCACTTCACCGGGCAGGCACACAGCGCTGGAGCCACGCCATACAACCGTAAGAGCGCCGCCGAGATCTTGGTCAGCCTGAGTGCGGGTTCTCGGCGCACGAACACCAAGCTCCTGCGCCGGTCGCTCGACGAAACCGGGGTTCCGCGAGCTTGCTCGTGCTGTGGGCAAGGGGAGCTGTGGCTGGGCAAGCGGCTGGTGCTGGAGATCGACCACGTCAATGGAGATCCGTTGGACAACCGGCGGGAGAACCTGCGGTACCTGTGCCCCACCTGTCACAGCCAGACAGCAACCTTCTCGAATCGCCGTCGCGCCACCAAGTAGAGTGGCGCGACGGGCCCGTACCCCAGCTGGCCGAGAGGGCGCCGGTTTAGGTCCGGTGTGTCGTGGGTTCGAGTCCCACCGGGCCCACCTGTCGAAGGGCGCGATGCTTCCCCGCATCGCGCCCTTCGCCGTACGCAGACGCACCTCAGCCCAGCAGTTCCTTCACCACCGGCACCAACGCCCGGAACGCCTCCCCCCGATGGGAGATCGCGTTCTTCTCCTCAGCCGTCATCTCCGCGCACGTCCGCGTCTCCCCGTCCGGCTGCAGGATCGGGTCATACCCGAACCCGCCGTCGCCGGCAGGGGCATGGCGCAGGACTCCGCGCAGGCGGCCTTCGACGACGCGCTCGGTGCCGTCGGGCAGTGCGAGGGCCGCGGCGCAGGCGAAGTGGGCAGCGCGGTGGGGCTCGGCGATGTCGGCGAGCTGGGCGAGGAGCAGGTCGAGGTTGGCCTTGTCGTCGCCGTGGCGGCCGGCCCAGCGGGCGGAGAAGATGCCGGGGGCGCCGCCGAGGACGTCCACGCAGAGGCCGGAGTCGTCGGCGACGGCGGGCAGGCCGGTGGCCTGGGCGAGGGCGTGCGCCTTGAGCAGGGCGTTCTCGGCGAAGGTGACGCCGGTTTCCTTGACGTCCGGGATCTCGGGGTAGGCGTCGGCGCCGACGAGCTCGTGGGTGATCCCGGCCGCGGCGAGGATCGCGTGCAGCTCGGTGATCTTTCCGGCGTTGCGGGTGGCGAGGATGAGGCGGGTCATGGAGGCGATTATCGCCTGCGTCGGACCCGCCTCATCGCGTGCGCCGGTCCGGGCCCGGGGCCCGGAGAGGACCTACGGCTTGCAGGCCTTGGTCAGTTCGCCGGTGGCGTCGAGCACCGGTGAGACGTCGGGGGTGGCGTCGCCGTCCTTGATGGCCTGGCGGACGTTGTCGACGGCCTGCTGCATGTCGTCGACGGCCTTGCCGACGTCGGTGTTGTCCGTCTTCTCGGTGATCTCGTCGAGGTTCTTGTCGATGTCGTCGAGCGCCTTGTCGGCTTCGAGCGGGTTCTCCGCCGCGTCCTGGACGGCCTGCTGGAGGTCGGAGGCGCTCTGGGCGATGGCGCTCGCCGTCTGGGCGCAGTCGAGCGCCTTCTCGACGGCGCTGCAGCCGATCACGAACGGCGCGAGGAGCGCGGCGGTGGCGGCTGCGAGGGCGATACGGCGGTGGCGCGAGGCCATGGAACGGTTCCTCCCCTGGTGGCGGACGGGCGTGCGGCGGTGTGCCGTACGCCCGTATCCCTTAGAACGCCGGTGGTGGCGTGGACGGTTGCGCGGGTTCAGCCGGCGGTCGTCTCGTCGAGCACCTTGCGCTGCAGTGCGGCGAGTTCGTCGCAGCCGGCGACCGCGAGGTCGAGCAGCGCGTTGAGTTCGTCGCGGGCGAAGGGCTCGGCCTCGGCGGTGCCCTGGACCTCGATGAAGCGGCCGTCGCCGGTGCAGACGACGTTCATGTCGGTCTCGGCGCGTACGTCTTCCTCGTAGCAGAGGTCGAGGAGCGGGACGCCGTCGACGATGCCGACGGAGACGGCGGCGACGGTGCCGGTGAGCGGCTTGCGGCCGGGCTTGATCAGCTTCTTGCCCTGGGCCCAGGTGACGGCGTCGGCGAGGGCGACGTAGGCGCCGGTGATCGCGGCGGTGCGGGTGCCGCCGTCGGCCTGGAGGACGTCGCAGTCGAGGACGATGGTGTTCTCGCCGAGCGCCTTGTAGTCGACGACGGCGCGCAGCGAGCGGCCGATGAGGCGGGAGATCTCGTGGGTGCGGCCGCCGATCTTGCCGCGGACGGATTCGCGGTCGCCGCGGGTGTTGGTGGAGCGGGGCAGCATCGAGTACTCGGCCGTGACCCAGCCTTCGCCGCTGCCCTTGCGCCAGCGCGGGACGCCTTCGGTGACGGAGGCGGTGCAGAAGACCTTGGTGTCGCCGAAGGAGACGAGTACGGAGCCTTCGGCGTGCTTGCTCCATCCGCGTTCGATGGTGACGGGGCGGAGGGACTCGGCGGAACGGCCGTCGATACGAGACATGGGGGCGAGCCTAGCGGCATGCGCGAAGGCCCCGTTCCGGTCGTCCGGAACGGGGCCTGGCGGGGTGGGCCCGGGGGGCCCGGAGGCTCAGCGCCTCACATCATGTCTTCGATGTCGGCAGCGATGGGGTCGGCGTCCGTGCCGATGACGACCTGGATCGCGGTGCCCATCTTCACGACACCGTGGGCGCCGGCGGCCTTGAGGGCGGCCTCGTCGACCTTGCTGGCGTCGACAACTTCGGTGCGCAGACGCGTGATGCAGCCCTCGACCTCTTCGATGTTGTCGATACCGCCGAGGCCGGCAACGATCTTCTCAGCCTTCGTGGCCATGTCTTTCTCCCTGATCTCATCCGCGCTCTCGCAAGCGACGGCCGACCCACCATTGGTCCGCTTTGTCACGGTAACGCACGGTTGGCCCATCTTCGCGGGCGGTCATCCCCTGCGTACCGAATGATGGCGATCATCGGCGTACGCATGGGTTTTCACGCGGATGCCGATGACAGTCCCTCACTGGTCTACACCAATCTATAACGGCCGCCAAGTCCGGCCTATTCCGGGAGGACTCCCATGAGCGCAGACGCTGCGGCCGGTCCGCGGCCCAGTCCCTGGAGCAACTTCTTCCAGGGCCTGCAGAAGATGGGCCGCAGCCTTCAGCTGCCCATCGCGGTACTCCCCGCGGCCGGCATCGTCAACCGTCTCGGCCAGCCCGACGTCTTCGGCGACCAAGGCCTGGGCTGGACGAACGTCGCCAAGGTCTTCGCGGGCGCGGGCGGCGCGCTGCTCGACGCGGACCTCGGACTCCCCCTCCTCTTCGCCATCGGTGTCGCGATCGGCATGGCGAAGAAGGCCGACGGCTCGACGGCCCTCGCGGCCGTCGCCGGCTTCCTCGTCTACCGCGGCGTCCTGCACCAGTTCCCCGTCGACTGCGCGGACGGCGCGAAGGCGGTCACCACCGGCTGCCAGGCGGCGGACGGCACGGTCAGCGCCTTCACGTACCAGAATCCAGGTGTCTTCGGCGGCATCATCATGGGTCTGCTCGCCTCGTGGTTCTGGGTGCGCTACCACCGTACGAAGCTCGTCTCCTGGCTCGGCTTCTTCAACGGCCGCCGGCTCGTCCCGATCATCATGGCGTTCGTCGGCATCCTCTTCGCCGCCCTGTGCCTGTGGATCTGGCCCGCCATCGGTGACGCCCTGGAGAGCTTCTCCAACTGGCTCGAAGGACTCGGCGCGTGGGGATCGGGCATCTTCGGTGTCGCCAACCGCGCCCTGCTCGTCATCGGTCTGCACCAGTTCCTGAACGTGCCGCTGTGGTTCCAGTTCGGCTCGTTCACCAAGCCCGACGGCACCACCGTGCACGGCGACATCAACATGTTCCTCAGCGGCGACCCGACCGCGGGCATCTACCAGACGGGCTTCTTCCCGATCATGATGTTCGCGCTCCCCGCCGCCTGCCTGGCGATGGTCCACTGCGCACGGCCGGCCCGCCGCAAGGCGGTCGCGGGCATGATGCTCTCGCTCGCCCTGACCTCGTTCGTCACCGGCATCACCGAACCGATCGAGTACTCCTTCGTCTTCATCGCACCGGCCCTGTACGCGGTCCACGCGCTGCTCACCGGTGTCTCGATGGCGGTGACATGGGCGCTCGGTGTGAAGGACGGCTTCAGCTTCTCGGCCGGTCTGATCGACTACGCGATCAACTGGAACCTCGCGACGAAACCCTGGCTGATCATCCCGATCGGCCTGGCCTTCGCGGTCGTCTACTACGTGGTCTTCCGCTTCGCGATCACGAAGTTCAACATCCCGACGCCGGGGCGTGAACCCGAGGAAGAGGCGGAGGCCCTGGAGGCGGAGAACACCAAGGCGTGATCCCGCCCCACCGGACGGACGAAAGGCCCCTGAATCGCTCGCGATTCAGGGGCCTTTCGTCATGTCTGTCCACCTGTGCGCCAGCCCACTGGAATCGGAGGTTCCTTATCTGGTCTTCACCGTGTTACAACTGGTCTACACCACTAATTGGTGTAGACCACGCGGCCGATCAGGACCGCGTCCCTTGAGCGACGTCGCCGTCCCCGTATTCATTCTCCCAGGCGGCGTCATGCCCACTGGAGGAAGTTCATGAGTACGGCCACCGCCGCCGCTGCTCCCGCGAAGAAGCGGGGCTCCGGCCTGTTCCAGGGCCTGCAGAAGGTAGGCCGAAGCCTGCAGCTGCCGATCGCCGTGCTGCCCGCCGCGGGCATCATGGTCCGCCTCGGCCAGCCCGACATCTTCGGTGCCGACGGTCTCGGCTGGGACAAGGTCGCCGCGGTGTTCAACAACGCCGGTGGCGCCATCACGGGCAACCTGCCGATCCTCTTCTGCATCGGTGTCGCCATCGGCTTCGCCAAGAAGGCCGACGGTTCGACGGCGCTCGCCGCGCTCGTCGGTTTCCTCGTCTACAGCAAGGTCCTCGAGGCCTTCCCGGTCACCGAGGCGGTCGTCCAGAAGGGCGCCGACGTCGCGGCCACGTACAACAACCCGGGTGTCTTCGGCGGCATCATCATGGGTCTGCTCTCGGCCGTGATGTGGCAGAAGTTCCACCGCACCAAGCTGGTCGACTGGCTCGGCTTCTTCAACGGCCGCCGTCTCGTCCCGATCCTGATGGCCTTCGTCGGCATCATCGTGGGTGTCTTCTTCGGCCTCGTCTGGGAGCCGATCGGTGAGGGCATCTCCAGCTTCGGCGAGTGGATGACCGGCCTCGGTGCCGGTGGCGCGGCGCTCTTCGGTGGCGTCAACCGTGCGCTGATCCCGGTCGGCATGCACCAGTTCATCAACACCGTCGCGTGGTTCCAGCTCGGCGACTTCACCAACGCCGCCGGCGAGGTCATCCACGGTGACATCCCGCGCTTCCTGGCCGGTGACCCGAGCGCCGGTATGTACCAGTCCGGCTTCTTCCCGATCATGATGTTCGGCCTCCCGGCCGCCGCGATAGCCATCGCGCACTGCGCCCGCCCCGAGCGCCGCAAGGTCGTGATGGGCATGATGGTCTCGCTCGCCCTGACCTCGTTCGTCACCGGTGTGACCGAGCCGATCGAGTTCACCTTCATGTTCATCGCGCCGATCCTGTACGTCCTGCACGCGGTCCTGACCGCCGTGTCGATGGCCGTCACCTGGGGTCTGGGAGTCCACACCGGCTTCAACTTCTCGGCCGGTTTCATCGACTACGCCCTGAACTGGACGCACGCGACGAAGCCCTGGATGATCATCCCGATCGGTCTGGTCTTCGGTGCGATCTACTACGTGACCTTCCGCTTCGCGATCATCAAGTTCAACCTCACCACCCCGGGCCGTGAGCCCGAGGAGGAGATCGAGGACATCACGAAGTAAGGCCCGCTCCCCGCAGCGAGCCACAGCACGCCGAAGGCCCCGGAACCGCAACGGTTCCGGGGCCTTCGGCGTACGCGCGGAAGACTTCAGATCTCGTACGTGGTGCGCGGCGCCGCCAGCTCCACCGGCCCGTCGAACACCTCGCGGGCGTCCGCCAGGTTGATGTTCGCGTCGGTCCACGGCGGGATGTGGGTCAGGACGAGCTTGCCCGCTCCCGCCCGCGCCGCGCTCTCGCCGGCCTCGCGGCCGTTGAGGTGGAGGTCGGGGATGGACTCCTTGCCGTGGATGAACGACGCCTCGCACAGGTACAGGTCGGTGCCCGCCGCGAGTTCGTCGAGCTGCGGGCAGGCGCCGGTGTCGCCGGAGTACACCAGCGAGCGGCCCTCGTGCTCGACCCGGATCGCGTACGCCTCGACGGGGTGCGCGACCCGTTCCGTACGCACGGAGAAGGGCCCGATCTCGAACGAGGCACCGGACTTGAGCGCCCGGAAGTCGAAGACCTCGCCCATCGCCGAGGCCGAGGGACTGTCGCCGTAGGCCGTGGTCAGGCGGTCCTGGGCGCCCTCGGGGGCGTAGACGGGGATCGCGTCGCAGCGGCCGCCTTCGTGGCGGTAGTAGCGCGCGACGAAGTACGCGCACATGTCGATGCAGTGGTCGGGGTGGAGATGGCTGAGGAAGACGGCGTCCAGGTCGTAGAGGCCGCAGTGGCGCTGCAGCTCGCCCAGGGCACCGTTGCCCATGTCGAGGAGCAGCCGGAAGCCGTCGGCCTCGACGAGATAGCTCGAGCAGGCCGAGTCCGCGGACGGAAACGACCCCGAGCAGCCGACGACGGTGAGCTTCATGGAGACGGGAACCTCCGTGCTGGCAGGACGCTGGCAGGACGTGACGGGGGTCGTGCGGTCCGTTGAGCGTAAGGCGCGAAAGCCCGCGTCGCCCCTGCGTCATGGGCCGTTGTGGGGCAACTCACCTGCCACATCACCGGTTCGGATGGATCGCGGCTCCGGCGCGCCGCGGCCCGTGCGCGCCGGTAGATTCAGGCGTATGGACACGTCCTGGTGGCTTGCCCTGGCCGCCGTGGTGGTGATTGCGCTGGTCGCGACGGTGGTGGACGGCCGTGCCCGCTCGCGGCGGCGGCCCGGCGGGCCGCGGCGCCCTCCGGCGCGGGCCCGGGCCAAGGGGCGCAAGCCGCAGGCGGCGGAGATCTGGTGGGCCGATGTGCCGTACGAGGACGGGCCCGGGTCCAAGGACCGGCCGTGTCTGGTCCTGGAGGTGCGGGGACGTACCGCGGTCGTCGTGAAGATCACCAGCAAGTACCACGACGAGCGGGCCGGGGTGATCCCGTTGCCGCCGGGGTCGGTGGGCGACGCGCAGGGGCGGCCGAGCTTCCTGGAGACGGACGAGCTGCGGGAGGTCCCGGTGTGGAACTTCCGGCGACGGGTGGGGGTGGTGGACCCGGCCCTGTGGGACCAGGTCCGCCACCTGCACAAATGATCGCGACGGCGCCCAGGAGGACCGCGTCGGATCCCGCTGTCAGTGGGCGCCGATAGCCTGGAACGGCCGGTGCGGCCCCCGGGCGGGAGGGGTCTGTCCGGCCACCCGGAGCCCTGCTATGCCCAGAGCCACCCCTACGCCCAGAGCTGCCCCTGCAGCATCTCGATCGCCGCTTCCGTCGACTCCGCCGTGTAGATGCCGGTCGACAGGTACTTCCAGCCGCCGTCGGCGACCACGAAGGCGATGTCCGCGCTTTCGCCCGCCTTGAGCGCCTTCTTGCCGACGCCGATCGCGGCGTGGAGGGCGGCGCCCGTGGAGACGCCCGCGAAGATGCCCTCCTGCTGGAGGAGTTCGCGGGTGCGGGTGACCGCGTCCGCCGAGCCGACGGAGAAGCGGGTGGTGAGGACCGTCTCGTCGTAGAGCTCGGGGATGAAGCCCTCGTCGAGGTTGCGCAGGCCGTAGACGAGGTCGTCGTAGCGCGGCTCGGCGGCGACGATCTTGACGTCCGGCTTGTTCTCGCGGAGGTAGCGGCCGACGCCCATGAGGGTGCCGGTGGTGCCCAGGCCCGCGACGAAGTGTGTGATGGACGGGAGGTCGGCGAGGATCTCCGGGCCCGTCGTCGTGTAGTGGGCGCCCGCGTTGTCCGGGTTGCCGTACTGGTAGAGCATCACCCAGTCCGGGTGCTCGGCCGAGAGCTCCTTGGCCACGCGGACGGCCGTGTTGGAGCCGCCCGCGGCGGGCGAGGAGATGATCTCCGCGCCCCACATGGCGAGCAGCTCACGGCGCTCGGACGAGGTGTTCTCGGGCATCACGCACACGATGCGGTAGCCCTTGAGCCGGGCCGCCATGGCGAGCGAGATGCCCGTGTTGCCGCTGGTCGGCTCCAGGATCGTGCAGCCCGGGGTGAGCCGCCCGTCCTTCTCGGCCTGCTCGATCATGTGGAGCGCGGGGCGGTCCTTGACCGAGCCGGTCGGGTTGCGGTCCTCGAGCTTGGCCCAGATCCGTACGTCGTCCGAGGGCGAGAGCCGCGGCAGGCGGACGAGCGGGGTGTTGCCGACCGCGGCGAGCGGGGAGTCGTAGCGCATGGCGGGGCCGGGCTCAGACCGAGCCGCCGGCCACGGCCGGGAGGATCGTGACGCTGTCACCGTCGGCGAGCTTGGTGGAGATGCCGTCCAGGAAGCGGACGTCCTCGTCGTTCAGGTAGACGTTCACGAAGCGGCGCAGCTTGCCCTCGTCCACGATGCGGGCCTCGATGCCCGAGTGGCGGGAATCGAGGTCGGTGAACAGCTCGGCGAGGGTGTCGCCGGCGCCCTGGACGGCCTTCTCGCCGTCGGTGTAGGTGCGGAGGATGGTCGGGATGCGGACCTCGATGGCCATGGCTGCGGCTCCTAATGGGGTGAGGACGTGTGGGCGCGCGCGGCTGCGCACGGAATTGCGGCGGTACGCGGAGGAGTCGCCGTCTGCCGTTGCCGCGCCCGTGTGCGGGGCGGCTCCCGGGCCTGTACGGCGGCAGGGGTCAGCGTGGACAGATGGCGCTGTTCAGCCTGCACAGGTCGACGTGAAGGCGCGCCACGAGCAGCATGCCCGGCGTCTTGTCAGTCACGTCGTGTTGAACCATGCGGTCATCGTATCGATTCCCGTCCCGGATCCCGGAGTGTGATCTCACATGGTGGACGAATTCTGTTCGGCAGGCGGACGAACGGGGGCTGAAGAGGGTGCAGATGCGGCCGATACGGACCCGTCCGGGGCAGTGGTGGGCCCGTCCGGGGCAGTCGTGGACCCGCCCGGCCGCGGCACGGACCCGCCCGGCAGGTACGTGACCGTCGGCGCCCCCGTCGTCGGGTGCACGCCGACCTCGGCCCGTACGCCGTAGACCTCGGCGAGGAGCCCGGCCGTGAGCACCTCGGCGGGCGGGCCCGAGGCGACCACCGCGCCGTCGTGCAGGACGTACAGCCGGTCGCAGAAGTACGCGGCCAGGTTGAGGTCGTGCAGGGCCAGCAGATTGGTGGTGCCGAGGCCGCGGACCAGGGTGAGGATGTCGAGCTGGTAGCGGATGTCCAGGTGGTTGGTGGGTTCGTCGAGCACGAGCAGCCGCGGCTGCTGCACCAACGCCCGTGCGACCAGGGCGCGTTGGCGCTCGCCGCCGGACAGGCCGGGGAAGGGCCGCTCGGCCAGGCCGAGGACGCCGACGCGGGTCAGGGCCTCGGTGACCAGGAGTGCGTCGGCGGCCGTGTCCGGCTCCCAGAAGCGTTTGTGCGGGGAGCGGCCCATGGCGACGACCTCGCGCACGGTCAGCTCGAAGCCGCTCTGCCCGTCCTGCGGGACGGTCGCGATCCGCCGGGCGCGCTCCTTCGCGCCGGCCGGTTCGGCGCCGTCGACGAGCACCCGTCCGGCCGTCGGCCGCAGCGTGCCGTAGACGCAGCGCAGGAGGGTCGTCTTGCCGCTGCCGTTCGGACCGACCAGGCCCACGGTCTCCCCCGCGGCCGCGTGCAGACTCACCGCGTCGACGAGGGTGCGGCCCCCTGTCGCGTACGAGAGCGAGTCGATCTTCAGCATCACGCGCCCACCCCTTCGGCGGACCGGCCGCGGTGCAGCAGCCACAGGAAGAACGGCCCGCCGGTCAGGGCGGTGAGGACGCCGACCGGGATGTCCTGGGGCGCCGCCACCGTCCGGGCGGCCAGGTCCGCGACGACCAGGAACAGCGCGCCCCCGAGCGCCACGACGGGCAGCAGGCGGCGGTGGCCCGCGCCCACCACCATCCGCGCGGCGTGCGGCACCATCAGGCCGACGAAGCCGATGGCCCCGCTGTAGGCCACGGCCGCGCCGGTGAGCAGCGAGGCGAGGACGAACACGGCGGCACGGAACCGGCCCGTGTCCAGGCCGAGCACGGTCGCGCCCTCCTCCCCCGCGAGCAGCAGATCGAGCGGCCGGGCCAGCGTGACCAGGACGAGCGTGCCGGCCAGCAGGGTCACGGCGGGCAGCGCGAGCATGTCCCAGCGGGCGCTGCCGAGTCCGCCGAGGGTCCAGTACAGGACCTCCTGCACGTGGTTGGCGTCGGCGGATGTGACGAGGAGCAGGCTGGTCAGGGCGGACAGGATGTACGCGACGGCCACGCCCGCGAGCACGAGCCGGGCCCCGGTCATGGCGCCGCCGCGGCCGCGGGCGAGGACGTAGACGAGGGCCAGGGAGCCCATCGCGCCGGCGAAGGCGGCCGCGGGGATGGTGACCGTCATGGCCACGCCCGCGCCGATGCCCAGCACGATCACGGACACCGCGCCCGCCGACGCCCCCGAGGAGACGCCGAGCAGGAACGGATCGGCCAGCGGATTGCGGACGAGGGCCTGCAGGACCGTGCCGATCACGGCGAGGCCCGCGCCGATGACCGCACCGAGCAGCACCCGGGGCAGCCGGACGTCGAGCACGATGGTGCGCAGCGGGCTCGGTTCGGCGCCGCCGGTGAGGATCCGTACGACTTCGCCGGGTGCGATCCTCACCGGCCCGAGCGCCAGGCCGGCGACGGCTGCCACCGCGAGGGCGGCGGCGAGCACCGTCACCGCGAGGCCGGGGCCGAACCTCACCGGACCGGCATCCCGCTTCAACCCGCCCGCGCTCCGCGTCACTTGACCGCGTCCGGGTGAAGCTGGGCGGCCAGCTTCGCCACGGCGGCGGGGGCGCGGACGCCGAGCACCGCGTCCGAGAGCGGGAGCACGGCGAACTTCTTGTTCCTGATCGCGGGGACGTCCGCGAGCGCGGGGTCGTCGAGCAGGCGCTGCTTCTTCTGGGCGACGGTCTGCGCCCCGTAGTCGTAGATCACGATGACCTCGGGGGCGCGTTCGACGACGTTCTCCCAGGAGGCGTCGCCGAAGGACTTGTCGAGGTCGGCGAAGACGTTGCGGCCGCCGGCCCGGGTGATGATCTCGTTGCCGATGCCCCGGCCGCCCGCGGTGAACGCGGTCTTGTCGCCGCTGTCGTAGACGAACACGGTGAGGGGTTCGACGCCCTTCAACTGCCGTTCGGTGGCGGCGAGTTCCCGCTCGGACTCGCGCACCCAGTCGTCCGCGCGCCCGCGCACCCCGAAGGTGCTGCCGACCTCGCGCACCTCGCGGTAGAGGTCCTTCACCGACACGGCGGACTTCTTGCAGCCCTCGATGTTGAGCCGGGTGTCGATCCCGGACTTGGCGAGCGCGTCGCGCGAGCGGCCCTCGTTCCCGGCGAAGGCGCTCGCGTAGCCGCCGTAGACGAAGTCCGGGTTCACGGACAGGAGCTTCTCGTACGAGGGGTACTCGTCGGCGAGCACCGGGCGGGACTTGTAGTCCTTCGCGTACTCGGGCAGGACGGCGTCGTCGAGATAGGCGGTGCCCGCGATGCGGCCCTTCAGACCGAGCTCGAGCAGCACCTCGGTGACGTGCTGGTTCATCGTGACGGCGCGCTCGGGCGGCGCCGTGAAGGTGGTCTTCACGCCGCAGTTGGTCACGGTGTAGGGGAATCCGGGGGCCGTCGCCTCGGGCTTCGCGTCGCCCGCAGCCGTGGAACAGGCGGCGAGCGGGGCGAGCAGGGCGGTGGCGACGGCGGCGCGCGTGAGGGTACGGGCTGCTATGGGCCAGGACATGGCTGGGCCTCCTCCGGGGATTTCCGCGTCCCCAGTCGGTGGAAAAGGCGGCAGGTCAGTTCCTGACTCTCCGGCCGTGCTGGCCGGTCACAGTGGCGGGACCGTCCCGGATTCGCACCGGGTTCCTGGCTCCTGCAGCCCTAGGTCGAGGCTCAGTATGCCCCGACCACCTTCACCTCTTCTTCGGTGACCTCCCCCTCGACGATCCGGTACGAGCGGAACTGGAACTCTCCCGCGTCGTCCGCGTCCGCCGTGGAGACCAGGACGTAGTGCGCGCCCGGCTCGTTCGCATACGTGATGTCCGTACGGGAGGGGTACGCCTCGGTGGCCGTGTGCGAGTGGTAGACGATCACCGGCTCCTCGTCGCGGTCGTCCATCTCGCGGTAGAGCTTGAGCAGATCGCCCGAGTCGAACTCGTAGAACGTGGGCGAGCGCGCGGCGTTCAGCATCGGGATGAACCGCTCGGGACGGCCCTCGCCGACGGGTCCGGCGACGACGCCGCAGGCCTCGTCGGGGTGGTCGGCGCGGGCGTGCGCGACGATCTGGTCGTACAGGGCCTGGGTGAGGGTCAGCATGTCGCCGAGCATAAGCAGGTGGGCCAGGGAATCGAGATCCCTGGCCCACCTGGTGAGACGCGGGCGTGAGACGGGCGCCTGGCAGGGGTGCCCGTATCCCGGTGTCCCGGTCTACTTCTCCGCGTACGCGAGCTCGCGGCGCTCCGCGATCTGCGGGTTGCGGGACTTCAGGACCGACCAGCCGATGCCGAGGAGCACGGCCCAGACGGCGCCGACGTACAGGCTGATCCGGCCGTCGGGGTCGAGGCCGATCATCACGGTGACCATGAGCAGGAAGGCCACGGCGATCCAGCTGCAGACGGTGCCGCCGGGGGCCGGGAACTTCGAGGCGGGCAGCCGGCCCGCGTCGACCGCGTGGCGGTACTTGATGTGGCTGATCAGGATCATCAGCCAGGTCCAGATACCGGCCGCGGTCGCCACCGACGTGACGTACACGAAGGCCTTCTCCGGGACCACGTAGTTGAGGACCACGCCGATGCCCATGAAGGCCACCGAGATGGAGATGCCGATCGCCGGCAGGCGGCGGGAGGACAGTTCGCCCACGCGCTTGGGCGCCTCGTTGTTGGAGGCGAGGTCACGCAGCATGCGGCCGGTGGAGTACATGCCGGAGTTGCAGGAGGAAAGCGCCGCGGTGAGGACGACGAAGTTGACGATCGCGGCACCGGCCGGGATGCCGATCTTCGCGAAGGCCGCGACGAACGGGCTCAGGTCGGCGGTGAACTCGGTCCACTTGACCACGCACAGGATGACGGTGAGGGCACCCACGTAGAAGAGGGCGATCCGCCACGGCAGGGTGTTGATGGCCTTCGGCAGGGTCTTCTCGGGGTCCTTGGACTCGCCCGCGGTCACACCGACCAGCTCGACGGCGAGGAAGGCGAACATGACGCCCTGCAGGGTCATCAGGGACGAGCCGATGCCGTTCGGGAAGAAGCCGTCGTAGTCCCACAGGTTGGAGACGCTCGCGGTGTCGCCGGCGGCGGAGAAGCCGAAGGTGACGACGCCGAGGCCGATCACGATCATGCCGATCAGCGCGGTGACCTTGATCATCGAGAACCAGAACTCGAGCTCGCCGAAGAGCTTCACGGAGATGAGGTTCAGGCCGAAGAGCAGGACGAGGAAGACCAGCGCGGTCGTCCATTGCGGAATGTCCGGGAACCAGTAATGGATGTAGATCGCGGCGGCGGTCAGTTCCGCCATGCCCGTGACGATCCACATGAGCCAGTACGTCCAGCCGGTCACGTATCCGAAGAACGGGCCGAGGAATTCCCGTGCGTACTCCGCGAAGGAGCCTGACACCGGGCGGTACAGGAGCAGCTCGCCGAGCGCCCGCATGATGAAGAAGATGATCACGCCCGCGAGGGCGTACATGAGGATGAGGCTGGGGCCGGCCTTCTCGATGTTGGCCCCGGCCTTGAGGAAGAGGCCCACACCGATGGCGCCGCCGATGGCGATCATCTGGACCTGGCGGGCACCGAGGCCCCGCTCGTACCCCTCGTCGGACTCCGCGGCCTCACTGCCGTCGTTGTTCGAATCGACCTGCACTGAGGTCATGGTGGTGCGCCTTTCTCCATGCCGAGCCGTGCCGTACGCGCTTCGTACGTGCCCGGATCGGGTCCCGATCCCCCCGGATGTGGATGGAGCCATTGCCTACCGGCGGTCCGCCGGCGGGGCGCCCCCGCTCGGGCCATGGGTGGCGGCCCGGCAGGTGGTTGGGAACTTTTATCACGCGGACAACAGGGTCAAAACGTTCTCAATGTGGCGGACGGCATAGGGAAAAGGGGACATACGTCGTCTCGGCGGCGAATGACGGCGGCCAGTTTTTGAGTGTTCTTTATGCGGAATTGAGGGTCCTCTGAGCGAACAGCCCACAGCGGCGAGAAGACGTCGGGGGAACGGGAACGGGCCCGCCCCCACCGGTGAGGGTGGGGGCGGGCCCGCCGCTGTGGTTGCCGGAAGGCTCAGACCTTGACGGTCTCGCGCTCCTCGGTCTCCTCCGGCTCCGGCTCACCGTTGTCGCGGCGCTCGGCGTACGCGAGGAACTTGGCCAGCTCCCGCTTGACCACCGGGAAGAGCAGGTACAGGCCGATGATGTTGAACACCGCGAGGATGAACAGGACCGCGTCGGCCAGGCTGAACAGCGCCGTCAGCGTGAGCAGCGAACCGCCCGCGGCACACACCGTGTACAGGACGCGGAACAGCGTGAGGCTGGGCTTCGAGCGGCCGAAGAGGTGGGACCAGGCCTTCTCGCCGTAGTAGCCGTAGGTCAGCGCGGTCGAGAGCGCGAACAGGATGACCGCGACGGTCAGGACGTACGGGAACCAGGGCAGGACGGTCGCGAAGGCGTCGGAGGTGATGACCACTCCGCCGGGGGCGTCCGGGTCGGTCCGCGCGGCCGTCAGCGACGGCGGGCTGACGACCACGACCGTCAGAGCGGTCATGGTGCAGATGACCACGGTGTCGATGAACGGCTCGAGCAGCGCGACCAGGCCCTCGCTCGCGGGGTGCTTGGTCTTGACCGCGGAGTGGGCGATCGGGGCGGTGCCGAGGCCGGCCTCGTTGGAGAACGCGGCCCGCTGGAAGCCGGCGATCAGGGCGCCGATGAGACCACCGGCGAAGGCCTCCGGGTTGAAGGCGTACGACAGGATGTCGGTGATGGCGCCCGGCACGGCACCGGCATTGACGGCGAGGACCGTCAGGCAGCCGAGGATGTAGATGATCGCCATCGTCGGCACCAGCTTGGAGGTGACGTTCGCGATCGACTTCATGCCGCCGATGAGGACGACACCGATGAGCAGGGCCACGACGACGCCGAAGACCATGGCGCCGGCCGAGGAGTCGATGAAGCCGTTGTCGCCGCCGGTGGTGTTGGCGAGCTGGCTGTAGGCCTGGTTGACCTGGAGCAGGTTGCCGCCGAAGAGACCGAAGAACAGCACGAAGACCGCGGCGCAGACGCCGAGCACCTTGCCGAGCTTGTGACCGGCGGAGCCGGTGCCGAAGCGGTCGGCGAGACCGGCGGGCAGGTACTGCATGGGGCCGCCGGAGACCGTGCCGTCGGCGTGCACCTTGCGGTACTTCACACCGAGGGTGACCTCGACGAACTTCGTGGCCATGCCGAGCAGACCGCAGACGGCCATCCAGAAGGCCGCGCCCGCGCCACCGATGGTGATGGCGACGGCGACACCGGCGATGTTGCCGAGGCCGACGGTGGCGGAGACGGCGGCGGTCAGCGCGCCGAAGTGGTTGACCTCTCCGACGGCTCCCTTCTCGTCGTACTTGCCGCGCACGACCTTGAGGGCGAGCTTGAACTTGCGTATCTGGAGGAAGCCGAACAGGCCGGTGAAGAGCAGGCCGGCGACGACGAGCCAGGCCACGATCAGCGGCACCTCGGCGTCACCGACGGGGACGGCGTAGAAGACCCACTTGCCGAGGAAGTCGGCGACAGGCGTGACAACGCTGTTGACCGATTCCTCGATGGAGTTCGTCAGGGATTCGAGAGACATGGTGCTACCTCGATGCGCGTACGGGACGCGCGGAGATCGGCGGCATCCGAGCGGGGGATGCGGCAGGCAGGGCAGTGGGGGCACGCAGGGGGCGAACGCCGTCGTACGCCGGCGACTTGCGGTGGTGCGGTGCTGCTGCCTGGCGGTGCGCCAGGGCTTCGGGGGCGGCGAGGGGTGGTGCCGCCAGCGAAGTGCCGAATTTTTACCATGGCATTTACGCTTCTTTGCGTGACGAGCGTCACGGCCCCGGACGCGAAAACGCCCGCCACCAGTCATTACGGCAGCAGGCGTGACGCGATCGTTATTCGGACATCATGATCCGGATATCGGATGTCAGCAGTGTGGTGCGCACTGGCACCTTACGGCTGTGCGCTACGGCAGAAGCGTCTCCACGAGCGTCTCCTGGAGGCCGCCCAGCCACAGGTACGCCATCACCATCGGCTTGCGCTCGTCGGTGTCCGGGAGGCGGTAGAGCAGGTCCGTGTCCTCGTCGCTGATCACGTCGAGGCGGGCCGCGATGGCGAGGCGGAGGTCGTTGAGGGCGCCGAGCCACTGCCGGGACTCGTCGGGGGTCAGCTTGAGGACGGCGCCGCCCTCGCCGGCGAGCGTCAGCTCGTCGAGGCTGCGGATGACCACGAGCGCGTTCTCCCGCTTGCCCGCGCGCAGGTCGTTCTCGGTGAAGCGCCGGAACTCCGAGGAGTACGCCTTGAGTTGGTCGTCGGGGACGGCCTCGGGATCGCCGTACGCGTCGGGGAAGAAGCGCTGCAGGACGGGGTCGGTGGGCGGCTCGCTCGGGCCCTCGGCGAACAGTTCCGCCAGCGGGTCGGCGTTCTCCTCGCCGCCCGGGCCCGGGCCGATCAGCTCCAGGAGCTGTACGGCGAGGGAGCGCAGGATGGAGACCTCGACCTCGTCGAGCGCGACGGCCGCGCCGCCGCCGGGTACGGGCTCGAACATGCCGGCCATCAGTTCCTGCCCCGCCTCTGCGCCATCAGTTCCTGTCCTGACTGAGCGTGGCCCACAGGCCGTAGCCGTGCATCGCCTGCACGTCGCGCTCCATCTCCTCGCGGGTGCCGCTGGAGACCACGGCGCGGCCCTTGTGGTGGACGTCCATCATCAGGCGGTGGGCCTTGTCCTTGGAGTAGCCGAAGTAGGCCTGGAAGACATAGGTCACGTAGCTCATCAGATTGACCGGGTCGTTGTGCACGATCGTGACCCAGGGGACGTCGGGCTCGACCACCGCCGACACGCCTTCGACGGGGTTGGTGATCTCTACGGGAGACACATCAGGGGCCACACTCACTTTCCCCATGCTGCCACTTGAGGCCTGGGGACGCATAAACGGGCCCCTGGATCAGCGCCCGGCCACCAACAGCCGATCCGAAATCGTCAAAGTGACGAGATGGGGGTACAGTCCTCGTCATGAACACAGCGGACCTTGGGCTGCCGGTGGATGTTCCGTCGACGGCTCTCTTCACGGACCAGTACGAGCTGACGATGCTGCAGGCCGCCCTGAAGTCCGGTACGGCCGGGCGGCGGTCGGTCTTCGAGGCGTTCACACGGCGGCTGCCCGAAGGGCGGCGCTACGGCGTCGTCGCGGGCACCGGACGGGTGCTCGACGCCGTCGAGAACTTCCGGTTCGACGAGGGGGTGCTGAGCTTCCTGCGTGAGCAGGGCGTCGTCGACGGGCCGACGCTCGAATGGCTCGCGGACTACCGCTTCACGGGTGACATCTGGGGCTACCCGGAGGGCGAGGTGTACTTCCCGGGCTCGCCGGTCCTCCGCGTGGAGGGCTCGTTCGCCGAGTGCGTGCTCCTGGAGACCGTCATCCTGTCGATCCTCAACCACGACTCCGCGATCGCCGCGGCCGCGTCCCGTATGTCCGCTGCCGCCGGCAGCCGCGGCCTCATCGAGATGGGCGCGCGCCGCACCCACGAGCTGGCCGCCGTGGCCGCCTCGCGCGCCGCGTACGTCGGCGGCTTCAACTCGACCTCCGACCTCGCGGCCGGTTTCCGCTACGGGATCCCCACGGTCGGCACCTCCGCGCACGCCTTCACGCTGCTGCACGACAACGAACGGGATGCCTTCACCGCCCAGGTGGACTCGCTCGGCCGCGGCACGACGCTGCTCGTGGACACGTACGACGTGACGGAGGCCGTGCGCCTCGCGGTCGAGGTCGCCGGGCCCGAGCTCGGGGCCGTCCGGATCGACTCGGGCGACCTGCTGCTCGTCGCGCACCGCGTGCGCCAGCAGCTCGACGAGCTGGGGGCGACCCGTACGAAGATCGTCGTGACCAGTGATCTCGACGAGTACGCCATCGCCTCGCTCGCCGCCGCGCCCGTCGACGCCTACGGCGTGGGCACCCAGCTCGTCACCGGTTCCGGGCACCCGACCTGCTCGATGGTCTACAAGCTGGTCGCGCGCGCCGAGTCCGGCGACGCGGACGCCCCGCTCGTACCGGTCGCGAAGAAGTCGCTCGGCGCCAAGTCCTCGATCGGCGGCCGCAAGTGGGCCGCGCGCCGCCCCGACAAGGACGGCGTCGCCGAGGCCGAGGTGATCGGCACCGGGCCCGTGCCCGAGGAGCTCGCGGACCGGCAGCTGCAGGTGCAGCTGGTCAAGGGCGGCCAGGTGGTCGGCCGCGAGTCGCTCGACACCGTACGGGACCGGCACGCCGCCGCCCGCGCCTCGCTGCCGCTGTCGGCGACCCAGCTGTCGCGCGGCGAGGCCGTCATCCCGACCGAGTACGTCTAGCGGACGGGGAGGACGGGTGAGCGAGCGATGACCGGTACGGGCGGCGCTCCCCGTCCGCCCTCTCCCGCAACGGACGTGAAGTCTCTACGCTCGGACGGTACGGCCGAGCCCCTGACCACCGACCCGCACCACAGGACCGAAGGACTAGCCTCATGCGCCGCGCCTTGATCGTCGTGGATGTGCAGAACGACTTCTGCGAGGGCGGCAGCCTCGCCGTCACCGGCGGCGCCGACGTGGCCGCCGCGATCACCGAGCTCATCGGCCAGACCGGCGGGCCCTGCTACCAGCACGTGGTGGCCACCCGTGACCACCACATCGACCCGGGCGGCCACTTCTCGGAGCACCCCGACTTCCGCGGCTCCTGGCCCGCGCACTGCGTGGCCGGCACCGAGGGCGTCGGCTTCCACCCGAACTTCGCCCCGGTGGTCGCCTCCGGCGCGATCGACGCGGTCTTCGACAAGGGCGCCTACGCGGCCGCGTACAGCGGCTTCGAGGGCGCCGACGAGAACGGGCTCTCGCTCGCCGACTGGCTGCGCGCCCGCGAGGTCACCGAGGTGGACGTCGTCGGGATCGCCACGGACCACTGCGTACGGGCCACGGCCCTGGACGCGGCCCGTGAGGGCTTCCGCACCCAGGTCCTGCTCGACCTGACGGCCGGAGTCGCCGAGGACAGCACGGAGCGTGCGCTGGAGGAGCTGCGGGCCGCGGGCGTGGAGCTCACGGGCAAGCCGGTCGTCTGAGCGCCCGCGGGCGCCTCACGCCACGCGGGACCTGGACCGCCTCACACCACGTACGGGCTCGTCTGCGGTGTCATCGTCCGCAGCAGCGCCCTGATCGGGTGCCACAGCTCCTCGGCGGTGCCCGCGCACTCGCGCTCCCCGCGCCAGATCAGGCCGTCCGGATGGTGCAGCACCGCCGTGATCTCGTCCGGCGTGGGCGGCGCCGCGTTCCCCCGCAGATAGACCGCGCGCAGCCCCAGGTTGCGCAGCCGGGTCAGGGCCCGGGCGCGGTTCGCCGCGTGCACCACGACGCGCACCCTCGCAGCCCCATCAGGACAGGGGTTCTGCAGGTCGAGAGCCACGACCACACTGCCGCCGGGCAACCTGCTGAAACCTCCACCAGCCATACGTTTCACTCCCCCGTGAGACGTGATGTCAATAAGAAATCCACAGCAGGCACATAAGCACGTTCGGCCGCCGCCCGCTAGAGGGCGACGGCCGAACGTACTGTGACCTGCGGTTTAACGGATTACTTCTTCGAGGGGCCGACCTGGAGGGTGATCGTCTTGCCGCTCAGCGGCTGCTTGATGATCGCGATCCGGGTGTTGGTGTCAGTGATCTTGACACCTGCCGTCGGGTTGGCCTCGTCGTAGTACGAGCTGCGGCCGTCGTCGAAGACCGGGACGCCGGCCTTCCACTTGATCTTCGCGGCGACACCGTCACGGTGCAGCGTGAAGCCCTGGGCCGGGAACCAGCTGAAGGTCGAGTCGTACGCCTGGATGCGGTTGCGCATCAGGTCGTTGCCGGGAACCTTGTCGAGGTCCTGGGTCCAGCGCTCGGCCTTCGGGTGGGCGTCGACCGGAAGGATGAGGCCCTCGCCGGGGTGCGCGGACGTGTTGTTGTCCGGCTGCGAGGTGTCCCACTTCCAGATCATCAGACCCTTCTGGTAGGGGAAGTGCTCGACCCAGTTCTCACGGGTCTTGGACCAGCCGAAGTTGTACGGACCCGTCTTCAGGGTCTTGTCGTACGACACGTACTGGCGGTTCTCGGCGATGTAGTACTGGTCGTAGTCGTTGGTGATCGACTCACCGACGCGCGAGAAGCCCTTCGCCGTCCAGCCGTTGTCGTCGCCCTCGGCGCCGTCCGTGAACAGGGCGGTGCCGTCGGCCACGACGGAGATGTCATCCGCGGCGAAGCCGGTCATGTTGACGCCGCCGTCCGTCTGGTAACGGAAGCGCAGGTCGACCTTCTTGCCCGCGTAGGCGTCGAGCGAGTACACGAGCTTCTTGTACGCGCCCGAGGGGCCGGTCAGCGACGGGGCGCCGGAGGCGTCCTTGGGCAGCGCGGCGCCGTCGGCGGTGCCGTCGAGCGCGGTGTAGCTGGTGCCGCCGTCCGTGGAGACCTCGGCGTACAGGAAGTCGTACTCCGCCTCGATGTCCCACCAGCCCGAAAGCTCCAGGCTCGCCTTGGACTTGCCGGTCAGGTCGACCGACCGGGTCAGGGTGTTCTTGAGGTCGTCACCACGACCGGACCACCACTGCTTCTCGCCCGCCGCCGGCTTCACGATCGGCGTCGTGACCTTCTTCGTCGGCAGCTCGACGACCAGCGCCTGCGGGTTCTTGGTGTTGTACTCCGCGACGCCCAGCTTGTGCGTGGACTTCGTCCCGGCCTTGGCCGTGTCGTAGTCCAGCCAGCCCAGCTTGAGCTTGTCCCAGGCGGTCATGTCGCCGGGCAGGTCACCGATGGAGTCCTCGCCCTTGCCCAGCCAGGAGCCGGAGGACATCAGGGTCCAGTAGGCGGTGGAGTTCTCGCCGCCGCCGGAGGTGTCGTAGAGGTCCGGCAGACCGAGGTCGTGGCCGTACTCGTGCGCGAAGACGCCGAGGCCGCCGTTCTCCGGCTGGACGGTGTAGTCGCCGACCCACATGCCGGTGTCACCGATCTGGGTGCCGCCGGCCTTGTTCTCGGTCGGGCCGGTCTTGCCGGCGTCCGTGCCGTAGGCGTACCAGCGGTGCGCCCAGATGGCGTCGGTGCCCTCGACGCCGCCGCCGGCCGACTCGTCCTCGCCCGCGTGGACGATCTGGAAGTGGTCGATGTAGCCGTCGCGCTCGTTGAAGTTGCCGTCGCCGTCGAAGTCGTAGCGGTCCCACTGGTCGTACTCGGCCAGCAGGGCCTTGATCTCGGCGTCGGTCTTGCCCGCGGCCTTCTGGTCCGCCGCCCAGGCGTTGGTGCCGTCGCGGACGACGTCCCAGACGTTGGAGCAGTTGGTGGCGCCGCAGTAGTTCGAGCCGTACCGGGCCTCGTTGTACTCGACCTTGACCCAGTCCTGGACCTGGCCGTCGACCGAGTAGCGGCCCGAGGACTGCTTCTCGTAGTACTTCTTGACCGACTCCTTCTCCTTGTCGGTCGCGAAGTACAGGTCCTGGTAGTGCTGCCGGTCGAAGTCGGCGATCCAGTCCGTGGAGTTGTCGTTCTTGCGGTCCGGCTCCGCGATCTCGTTGTGCTGCGGGCCCGGCGTGCCGCCGAACTTCTTGACGGGAGGCTTGGGGCCCTCGCCGTCCGGGTCGTACATGGTGGTGTCGTCGACCTTGTCACCGAACTCCACGAGGATCGTGAAGATCTTGTCGGTCTTCTCGCGGCCGAGCTCGACGTACTTGCCGTCGTCGAGCTTGACGACCTTCGAGGCACCGCGCTGCTGCGCCTTGGCGTCGCCCGAGACGACCTCCTGGAGCGCAGCCTCGCGCTCCGCGGCCTGCTGCTCGCTGAACGGGCCCTTGAGGTCGTGCTCGACATGACCCTTCGCCGGGGCCGGGTCCTGGCGCTCGACGCCCGAAGGGGCGCCGGGCGACTGGTCCTCGGCCTGTGCGCTGCCGTACGACATCGCACCTGTGGCGGCCAGCGCCACACCGACGGCGAGCACGCGTATGGAACGGCGTCTGCCTGACTGACTGTTCACTTGGATGTAGTCCTCCCCCGCGACAGCGTCTGCGGATGGGGGGTCCGGAATCGGAGCGATCCGCGCGCAGTGTCGCGTCACAAGTGACGACATTCGACCGGAGTTACGGAAGAAAAGACAGACCTTGACTTCAGGCGCCCAAGTACGTTAGTTGCAGCGCGAGTTGCACTATCCGGACACTTCCGGGACCCCCCACGGCGCGCCTGTCTCAGCGGATGAGATACGAAATGAACCCGTGCGCCCCCCATGCACCGGCACCGTGGGTTAGGTCACGCTTACTGGCCGTTCCGGCCGGGAATCCAGCGCAATAGAGTCAGTTGACGGTGATTTTGCCCGAGCAGCCCGACCGTTCGACACATCCCGACCGACCGAGACCCCCGCACCCTCTTAGAGGACGGTTCGCCATGCCGCGCCCGACTGCTGCACAGCTCTCCTACGGATCCCTGACGGTCGTGACCGCCACGGTCGCCATGTTGCTGCTCTCCCAGACGAGTACGGGGCTCGGAGTCGCCGTCATCGCCGTGGCCGCCCTGGGGCTCGGACTCCTCGTCGCCGTGACGGTACCGATGCCGCGCCAGGCCGCCGCCCCGTCCGCGGCGCCGCCCGCCCAAGTCCCCGGCGAGCGCGTGCCGTTGCCGCGGGTGCGCCCTGCCGTGGAGGACCGTGAGGAGTCACGGGTTGCCTGAGCGGGCCGCCTGACCCGACCTACAACTGTCCATGACCCGGAGACATACGACGGCGGGGCCGTGCTGCGCGCACGGCCCCGCCGGTCTGTCTCCACCACCCCTGCGGTCGGTCAGACGGTGCTGACCACCACCGTCTTCGCCGCCTTGTCGTGCAGTGCCTGCTTGTACGGCTTGTCGGCGGACATCATCACGATGAGGATCAGCCACCAGACGCACGGGCAGCACAGCAGCGCCGGCAGCCAGAGGACCGCGGCGCGGGTCAGCGCCGCGTTGGACTGCGGCGTCGAGCCGTCCTGCAGCATCCCCACGCGCAGGTTCATCAGCTTCTTGCCGAGGGTCTGGCCGTTGTTCTTGACCATGAACCACTCGTAGCCGACGAACGCGACGCACGCGATGATCGTCCAGATGAACGAACCGCCGCTGTAGCTCTGGGAGATGACGTCACCGACGTCGTCGGTGTCCGTCTCCACCTTGCGGAACGGCAGCTGGATGAGGCCCAGCGGGATGCCGATGATGAGGGCGTCGATGATGCGGGCCAGGACGCGCTTGCCCATGTCGGCGAGCGGCGGCATGCCCTGCATCGGATCGGGCCCGCTCCCGTACCCGCCGAACCCGCCGCCCCCGCCATAGGGGTCGTTGCCGCCGGGTGGCGGCGGCGGAGTGTTGTACGGGGAGCCGCCACCGGATCCGTACGGGTCGCTCGGGGGCGGGGTGCCGTAGGGGTCGCTGGGTGGCGGGGTGCCGTAGGGGTCGCTGGGTGGCGGGGTGCCGTAGGGGTCGCCCGAGGGCGGCTGCTTCTTGAACGGGTCGTCCTCCGGCTGACCTGAGCCCGGGGGCGGAGGGTTGGTGGTCATGGCCCGAGTCGAACGCGTCGGGTGGGAGGGCGCATCCCTGTGTGGGCCGTTCGGGTGGGCGAGCGGGGTGGGGAGGAGGCGCTCAGCCCGCCACGAACGTCCGCGCCGCCTTGTCGTGCCAGCACTGGCGCCATGGGCGGTCGAAGACGCACCACACGATGCCGATGACACCGATGACCAGGACGCCCGGGACCGTATAGACGAGCCACCGCCGCAGCGAGGCCCCGAACGACGGGGCGTCGTGGGACTCGATGTCGCGGACCTGGACCCCGAGCAGCTTCTTGCCGAGCGTCCGGCCCCACTTCGCCGTCGGCAGCGCCTCGTAGAGGAGCCCCGTCACGAGCAGCACCCCGAGGACGATCCCGAGGTACGCCGCCGTCGTGCCGTCGAGCAGCCAGACCGTGGTCTTCAGGCCGGACAGCTTCGCCTCGTCGATCTTCGCGTCGATGTGGTCGAGCGCCTTCGGGACGAGCGGGACCGCCGCCGCGGCGGTGAGGCCGCCGACGATCAGGGTGTCGACGAGCCGGGCCGCGAGCCGCTTGCCCAGGCCCGCGGGCCGGACGGCCGCCTGGGCCCGCGCCTGCGCGAGGAACGGGTCCTCGACCACGGGCTTGAACGGCGCCACCGGCTGCCCCTCCCCCGCGGGCGCCTGCGCCAGCTGGTGCACCTGCTGCGCCCAGGAGGCGTTCCCGCCCCCGGCACCCGGGGTCAGCGGCGAGCCCGCGTTCTGCGGGGAGGCGGCGGACTGCGGGGGCGTGGGTGCGGTGGGGGTGGCGGGGGTGGCCGGAGCGGAGGGGGTCGCCGGAGCAGCAGGGGTCGCCGGGGTTGCGGGAGCAGCGGGGGCCGCCGGGGTCGCCGGAGCGGCGGGGGCGGCCGACGCGTTGGCCGCCTGCGGGTAGCCGTACCCCGACCGTGGAGCCGAGGGCTGCGCGGGCGCGGGGGCCTCGACGCGGCGGATCGACATCGTGCCGTCCGTGCGGTGCGAGGGCCCCTGCGGCGCCTCGGTGCCGGATTCGCTCGTACGGGGACGGAGCGCCCGCATCGTCATCGTCCCCTCGGAGGGAACGTCCCCCGAAGGAGCGGAGGGAGAGGGAGCAGAAGAGGCGGGTGCGTCGCTCGTCTCCGCAGGAGAGGACGGCACGCGCGGGTCCTGGCCCGACCCCGCCGGCGCACCCCACGACACCTTGCGGTCCTGCTCGCCGCCGAACCCGGACTGCCGCCCGGCGTCGGCCTGCCAGGCGGACGCCGGTTCGGGCCGCGCGCCGTGCAGATCCTCCGGCTCGGCGGACGCGGGCGCGGGCGCCGCGTCCGAGGGCTCGGCAACCTTCGGGGTGCCCAGGGCGGGCTGCGCGGGCACCACGTCCTGCGGTTCCTCGTCGAAGAAGACCGGCCCCGTCTCGTCCACCCGCGGCTGCTGCTGCGGCACGGTGGGCTGCGCGGGGACCGCGGGCGCGGCGCCGCCGGGCGGTGCGGGCATGGCCTCGCCCTCGGACGGAGCGGGGCGGCTGGTGCCGGGGACCCAGGCGACACCGTTCCAGTACCGGACATATCCCGGAATGGACGGATCGGGGTAATAGCCCGCGCGCGGGCTGGTCTCGCCGGGTGCCGGGGTGGGCGCGCTCATGGTCCGTCGTCCCGTATCTGCTCGGGGGTCTTGGGGTGGTGGGTCCACATCTATCAGACCGCCGCCCTCACCTGGGCCCGTCCGCCCTCATCGCCCCCTTTCGTGCGGGCTCGGAGGCTCGGTTCGTGCGGGCCGGGAAGCTCCGTCCGTGCGCGCTCGGAACTCCCCGAAAAAACTTCTGCGAAGTCGCGTAAGCAATCCGCCCCACCCCCCTCTCACTCTGCGTGGGCCGCCGAGGAGCCCGCAGGGACCGAAAGGAAACGGACGCAGATGCAGACCGTGGTGGAACGCGAACTCGAACTGAGGCTGGTGCTCTCCCCGGAGCGGAGCATCCCGGTGCCGGCCCGGCTGACCTACCGCACGGACGACCCGTACGCCGTGCACATCACCTTCCACGTCAACACCGACCAGCCCGTCAACTGGACCTTCGCCCGCGAGCTCCTGGTCGAGGGCGTCTTCCGGCCGTGCGGGCACGGGGACGTACGGATCTGGCCGACGAAGGTCGAGGGCCGCAGCGTCGTGCTCATGGCGCTCAGCTCGCCCGACGGCGACGCGCTCCTGGAGGCGCCGGCCGCCGCCGTCTCCTCCTGGCTGGAGCGGACGCTGCGGGTGGTCCCCCCGGGTGCGGAGTCCGGGCAGCTCGGCATCGACGAGGGCCTCGCCGAGCTGCTCGCCCCCGCACCGCGCGGCCACGACGACCTGTGGCTGAGCGACCCGTGGCCCTCGGACGAGTCCAAGGACGGTGAGTGATCTCCGGAGCGGGCCGGATCCCAGGAGCGCGCCGGATCCCCGTCGCGCGTCAGAAGAGCTTGCCCGGGTTGAGGAGGCCCAGCGGGTCGAAGGTCTGCTTGATACCCCGCTGCAGCTCCACGCCCACGGGGCCGATCTCGCGTGCCAGCCACTCCTTCTTGAGGATGCCCACACCGTGCTCGCCGGTGATCGTGCCGCCGAGCTCCAGACCGAGGGCCATGATCTCGTCGAAGGATTCGCGGGCGCGCCGCGACTCGTCGGGGTCCTGTGCGTCGAAGCAGACCGTGGGGTGCGTGTTGCCGTCCCCCGCGTGGGCGCAGACCCCGATCGTCAGGTCGTACTTCTCCGCGATACGGGCGGTGCCTTCGAGCAGGGCGCCGAGCTGTGAGCGCGGCACGCAGACGTCGTCGATCATGGAGCTGCCCTTGATCGCCTCGAGGGCGGTGAGGGACAGACGCCTGCCCGCGAGCAGGAGTTCGGACTCGGCGTGGTCCTCGGCGGGCACCACCTCGGTCGCGCCCGCCGCCGCGCAGAGCGCGCCGACGGCGGCGAGATCGGCGGCCGGGTCGGGGGTGTCGAAGGCGGCGAGGAGCAGCGCCTCGGTGGTCTCGGGCAGGCCCATCCGCGCCATGTCGTTGACGGCGCGCACGGTCGTACGGTCCATGAGTTCGAGCAGGGACGGCACATGGCCGCCTTCCATGATCTTGCACACGGCGTCGCAGGCGGCCGCCGTGGACGCGAACTCGGCGGCGAGGACCAGCTGCCGGGGCGGCTGCGGCTTGAGCGCGAGCACGGCCCGTACGACGATGCCGAGGCTGCCCTCGGAGCCGACGAAGAGACGGGTCATGTCGTAGCCCGCGACGCCCTTGGCCGTACGGCGTCCGGTCTTCAGGAGGCGGCCGTCGGCGAGGACGACGTCGAGGCCGAGGACGTACTCGGCGGTGACCCCGTACTTCACACAGCACAGGCCCCCGGAGGCCGTGCCGATGTTGCCGCCGATGGTGCACATCTCCCAACTCGACGGGTCGGGCGGGTAGTAGAGGCCGTGTTCGTTGACCGCGCGCGACAGGGTGGCGTTGATGACGCCCGGTTCGACGACGGCGATACGGTCCACGGGGTTGATCTCGAGGATGCGGTCCATCTTGACCAGCGAGAGCACGATGCACCCCTCGCTCGCGTTCGCCGCGCCCGAGAGCCCGGTGCGCGCGCCCTGCGGGACCACCGGCACCCGCAGCTCGGTCGCGGTGCGCATCACGTGCTGCACCTCTTCGACGGTGCGCGGCAGGACGACGACCGCGGGCGTGCCCGCCTCGCAGAAGCTCGCCATGTCGTGGGCGTAGGAGGCGGTGATGCCGGGGTCGGTGAGGAGGGACTCGGCGGGGAGTCCCGCGCGAAGGCGCTCCAGGAGCGCTGTGGCGGTGGAGCCCGGTGCGGCGGGGTCCGGTGCGGTGGGGTCCGGCGGGAGGTCCGGTGCGGCGGTCATGATCTCCAGCCTGGCACCCGGGGCCATCGGTGTGAACCCGTCGGCGGGCGCGCTTGCCGTACATCGGTGTGCTCTTCATATGGGCGCACAGTTGCGCCATGGAGAACGAACAGGACCCTCTGCGGAACCTCGCCGCCCTCGACGCCCACGAGCCCCCCGCGCCCGCGCGCCCGGCCGCGGCGGACAGTGCCCGGACCCTGCGCCGGACGATGGTGACCGCGGTCGTCGGTTCGGTGGTCCTGTCGTGCGGTGTGTTCGCGCTCCCGCTGCTCGCGGACCAGGGGACGCCGCCCGCTCCCGGTCCGGTGGGCCGGGCGCAGGAGGCGGTGGCGGTCGGCGCGCCGGCCTCGCTCACCGATCTCGGCGCCCTGATCGCCGACCGCGAGGCGCATCTCGCCAAGCACCCCGGGGACGAGGAGTCGTGGGCGGTGCTCGGCAGCGCGTACGTGGAGCACGGGCGGCGGACCGCGGACCGCGCGCTGTACGCGCAGGCCGAGCAGGCGCTGAAGCGTTCGCTGGCCGCGGTGCCCGGCGACGAGGGCAACGTCGGGGCGCTGGCCGGGATGTCGGCGCTGTCCAGTGCGCGGCACGACTACCGGGCCGCGAAGAAGTGGGGCGAGCTTGCGGTGAAGCAGCAGCCCAAGCGGTGGACCCTGTATCCGGTCCTGATCGACACGTACGACCGGCTCGGTGACTACAAGGCGGCCGACAAGTCCCTGGAGAAGCTGCAGGAGCTGCACTGGAACGCGGCGGTCCTGGCGCGCTCCGCCCGGACCTACGTGGACCGCGGCTGGCGCGAGAACGCGGCCGCCGCGATCGTGGACGCGGCGGCGCTCGCGAAGACGCCCGCCGAGCAGGCCGCGTACCAGCACAGTGTGGGCGAGCTGGCGTGGGAGCGGGGTGAGGCGGCGGAGTCGCTGCGGTGGTTCGAGGCGGCGCTGCGCACCGATCCCGAGCACGCCCCGTCGCTCGCCGGGAAGGCCCGCTCGCTGGCGGCGCTCGACCGGACCCCCGACGCGCTGACGGCGTACCAGGCGGCGCTTCGCAAGCTGCCGCTGCCGCAGTACGCGACGGAGCTGGGCGAGCTGTACGAGTCGGTGGGTCTGCAGGCGGCCGCGAACGCCCAGTACGACGCCGTACGGCGGCAGTTGAGAGACCGCGGGCCCGGGGTGGACCAATTGGCACTTGGGCTCTTCGAGGCGGACCACGGGGACGCGGACGCGGCGGTGGCGCGGCTGACCGCCGAGTGGAAGCGGCATCCGGGGCGGCAGGTCACGGACGCGCTGGGCTGGGCGCACTTCCGGGCCGGGAACAGCAAGAAGGCGCTGTGGTACGCGAAGCGGGCGATGGACAAGGACGCGCCGCGCAGCGCCCTGTTCGCGTACCACCGCGGGCAGATCGAGCGCTCGCTGGAGGAGTACGGGGCGGCGCGGCGGTTCCTGACGGAGGCGCTGAAGATCAACCCGCGGTTCTCGCAGCTGCACGCACCGGCAGCCGAGGAGGCCCTCGCGGCGCTGGGCGAGCCGCCCCCCGGCGGCCCGGTCAACGTCACCGGCGAGAAGCCGCAGCCGCCCGCGCTGGACCGTCCGGCGGCTCCGGCCGGGCAGGCGAAGCCCCAGCAGCCGGCGAAGCCGCAGGGCACGCCTCAGCAGCAGCCCAAGCCGCAGACTCCGACGGCGGCGCCCAAGTCCTCACCGCCGGGCGGGAGTTCGTCCCGCCCCAAGCCTGCGTCGCCGGCCTCGAAGCAGCCCGCCGCCCCGAAGCCGAAACCGGCCGGGACGGCGCGCTGAGCGACGTACGAAGAACCTCAGAGGTTGCCGCGCTTCTCCTGCTCGCGCTCGATCGCCTCGAAGAGGGCCTTGAAGTTGCCCTTGCCGAAGCCCATGGAGCCGTGGCGCTCGATCATCTCGAAGAAGACGGTCGGACGGTCCTGGACCGGCTTGGTGAAGATCTGCAGCAGATAGCCGTCCTCGTCACGGTCGACGAGGATCTTCAGCTCACGCAGGGTCTCGACGGGCACGCGGGTCTCGCCGGCCCACTCGCCGAGGGTGTCGTAGTACGAGTCGGGGGTGTCGAGGAACTCGACGCCGCCCGCGCGCATGGACCGCACGGTCGCGACGATGTCGTTCGTGGCGAGCGCGATGTGCTGGACGCCGGCCCCGCCGTAGAACTCCAGGTACTCGTCGATCTGCGACTTCTTCTTCGCGATGGCCGGCTCGTTGATCGGGAACTTGACCTTGAGCGTGCCGTCGGCGACGACCTTGGACATGAGCGCGGAGTACTCGGTGGCGATGTCGTCGCCCACGAACTCCTTCATGTTCGTGAAGCCCATGACCTTGTTGTAGAAGGCCACCCACTCGTTCATCCTGCCGAGCTCGACATTGCCGACGCAGTGGTCGATGGCCTGGAAGGTGCGCTTGGCCGGCGGCTCGACGATCGGCTTCGCGGCCACGTAGCCCGGCAGGTACGGGCCCGTGTAGTCCTTCCGCTCGACCAGCGTGTGGCGGGTCTTGCCGTAGGTGGCGATGGCGGCGCGGACGACGACGCCGTGCTCGTCCTTCGTCTCGTAGGGCTCCTCGACGCCGCGGGCGCCGTGCTCGACCGCGTACGCGTAGGCGGCGCGCGCGTCCGGGACCTCGATGGCGAGGTCGATGACTCCGTCGCCGTGCGCGGCGACGTGCTCGTCGAGGAAGCGGCCCCAGTCGGTCGAGGCCTTGATGACGGAGGTGAAGACGAAACGGGCGGAGCCGTTGGTGAGCACGTAACTGGCGGTCTCGCGGCTGCCGTTCTCCGGTCCGGAGTAGGCGACCAGCTTCATGCCGAAGGCCGTCGAGTAGTAGTGCGCGGCCTGCTTGGCGTTGCCCACGGCGAAGACGACCGCGTCCATTCCCTTCACCGGGAAGGGGTCGGCCTGCCGGGCGGTTTCGGGGGTGGAGTGCATAGTCTCAGTCATGCGCGTAGCGTCTCTCCGGGCCGCAAGCTGCGCAATAGTTGATTGTTCTGCTGGGCAATCTGCATAGTCGTACGCCAGGATGGCCGGACGATCTGTACAGGATGACCAGCGGGAGTGTGAGCCACGCCATGTCCGTATCTCCAGGGTCATCGCCCGGGTCCTCCGGGACTCCCGGAATCGACGAGCTCGACGGGCGGCTCATCGTGCTGCTCGCGCGTGAGCCCCGGATCGGCGTCCTGGAGGCGTCGCGGCGGCTCGGGGTCGCGCGCGGGACCGTGCAGGCGCGGCTCGACCGCCTTCAGTCGAATGGAGTCATCCGCGGCTTCGGCCCGCAGGTCGACCCGGCGGCGCTCGGCTACCCGGTGACGGCGTTCGCGACGCTGGAGATCAAACAGGGCCAGGGCACGGAGGTACGGGCGCACTTGGGCGGGGTGCCGGAGGTCCTGGAGCTGCACACGACGACCGGGCACGGGGACATGCTGTGCCGTCTGGTGGCCCGCTCCAACGCCGATCTCCAACGTGTGATCGACCGGGTTGTGGGTTTTGATGGCATCGTCCGGGCCTCCACGGCGATCGTCATGGAAAATCCCGTTCCGCTGCGGATCATCCCGCTCGTGGAGCAGGCGGCGGCCCGGGAGGACAGCGGCCCCTGATCCTGATCCCGGAGGTGAGCGAGCGTGAACTTCTGGGACTACCTCAGCAGCCGCCATGAGCAGCTCCTGACGGACGCGTTCCAGCACGCAAGCGCCGTCTTCCAGTGCATGGTCATCGCGACCGTGATCGGCGTCCTCATCGGTGTCCTCACCTACCGCAGCGAGTGGGCGGGCAACATGGCCACGCTCACCACCGCGACCCTTCTGACGATCCCCTCGCTGGCCCTGATCGGTCTGCTGATCCCGGTCGTGGGTCTGGGCGTGCCGCCGACGGTGATCGCGCTGACCCTGTACGGGCTCCTGCCGATCGTGCGGAACTCGATCGTGGGGCTGCGCGGCGTCGATCCGTCACTGGTGGACGCGGCCAAGGGCATCGGGATGTCGCGCACGGCGCGGCTGATGAAGGTCGAACTGCCGCTCGCGTGGCCGCCGATCCTCACCGGGATCCGGGTCTCCACGCAGATGCTCATGGGCATCGCCGCCATCGCCGCGTACGCCTCCGGGCCCGGGCTCGGCAACGAGATCTTCCGCGGGATCGGCTCCCTCGGCAGCAAGAACGCGCTCAACCAGGTGCTCGCCGGCACGCTCGGGATCGTCGTCCTCGCGCTGCTCTTCGACGCCGCCTACGTACTGATCGGACGGCTGACGATCTCCAGGGGTATCCGTGTCTGAGACGACCACGAGCACGACCACCGGCGCGAGCACGACGGACGCGGACCCGGACGGGGCGTCCGCCCGCGAGGCGACGGGCGCGACCATCGAGCTGGAGAACCTCACCAAGCGCTACCCGGGCAGCTCGGACCCCGCGGTGGACAGCGTGAACATGGAGATCAAGGCCGGTGAACTGGTCATCTTCGTGGGGCCCTCGGGCTGCGGCAAGTCCACGACCCTGAAGATGATCAACCGGCTGATCGAGCCGACGGGCGGGCGGATCCGGATCGGCGGCGAGGACGTCACGGACATGGATCCGGTGAAGCTGCGCCGGACGATCGGCTACGCGATCCAGTCGTCGGGTCTCTTCCCGCACATGACGGTCGCGCAGAACATCGCGCTCGTACCGAAGATGATCGGCTGGCCGAAGAACCGGATCAAGGACCGGGTCGAGGAGATGCTGGACCTCGTAGGACTCGATCCCGGCGAGTTCCGCGGCCGCTATCCGCGTCAGCTCTCCGGCGGCCAGCAGCAACGCGTGGGCGTGGCCCGGGCGCTGGCCGCCGACCCGCCGGTGCTCCTGATGGACGAGCCGTTCGGCGCGGTCGACCCGATCACCCGCGACCACCTCCAGGACGAACTGATCCGGCTGCAGCACGAGCTGCACAAGACGATCGTCTTCGTCACGCATGACTTCGACGAGGCGATCAAGCTCGGCGACCGGATCGCGGTGCTCCGCGAGCGCTCGCACATCGCGCAGTTCGACACCCCGGAAGCGATTCTGACCAATCCCGCCGACGACTTCGTGTCGGGCTTCGTGGGCGCGGGCGCCGCGTTGAAGCGGCTGAACCTCACGCGCGTACGGGACGTGGAGATCCGCGACTACCCGACCGTGACCGTGGACGACCCGCTGCAGGAGATCTTCAACAAGCTGCGCGACGGCACCACGAGCGAGCTGCTGCTCCTCGACAAGCGGGGCCGCCCCTACAAATGGCTGCGGCGCGGTGACCTGATGCGCGCCAAGGGCTCACTGGCGCGCGCGGGCACGCTCGTGCACGACACCGTCACCCGCGACGCGACCCTGCGCGACGCGCTCGAAGCGGTGCTCACGGAGAGCGCGGGGCGGGTCGCGGTGACCGGGCGGCGCGGCGAGTACACGGGCGTCGTCGACATGGAGACGCTGATGAACTCCGTGCACGAACTCCTCGAGCGCGACCGGCTCGACGCCATGGAGCACCAGCACGAACTGCGGGACCAGCGCGCCGAGCAGACCCATCGCGCACAGGAGGGCGAGGGCGCCGGGTTCGGGGAGGACGCGTCGTGACGCCCCCGCACGAGCCGCCGGTGCCCCCGCATCCCACCGAGCCGCGCCGCCCCGCCGGCGAGCACGAGGTCAAGGGGCACACCTTCCGTGACACGGGCGAGGCCGAGGCCGAGGTCGGACCGCCGGCGCCGGCCGCGCGCGCCCCGCGTCGCGTCACCTGGCAGAAGCTGACGTTCCTGCCGGGGACGCTGGCCGTGGTGCTCCTGGTGACCTGGCTGTGGTTCCGCAACGCGGACCTCGACTCGATCTCGCAGAACGCGCTCGCGGACGGCAACGTGTGGGTGCGGCTGCGCCAGCACATCGAACTGACCGTGATCTCCACGTTCTTCGTGCTGATCATCGCGATCCCGCTGGGCATCCTGCTGACCCGCAAGCGGCTGCGCCCGGCGGCGCCGTTCGCGGTCGCCCTCGCCAACATCGGCCAGGCGACCCCGGCGATCGGCCTGCTCGCGCTGCTCGTCATCTGGATGGGCATCGGCATGAAGGCCGCCCTGGTCGGCATGGTGATCTACGCGGTGCTGCCCGTGCTCTCCAACACCATCGCGGGCCTGAAGGCCAACGACCCGACGCTCCTGGAGGCCGCGCGCGGGATCGGCATGTCCCCGCTCGGCGTCCTGTCCAAGGTCGAACTCCCCCTGGCCGTACCGCTGATCCTGGCGGGCGTCCGTACCGCGCTGGTCCTGAACGTGGGCACCGCGACGCTCGCGACGTTCGGCGGCGGGGGCGGGCTCGGCGATCTGATCTCCACCGGGATCACCACGCAGCGCATGCCGGTCCTGGTCCTCGGCTCGATCCTCACGGTCGCACTCGCGCTCCTGGTGGACTGGCTGGCCTCGCTCGCCGAACTCCTGCTGCGGCCGCGCGGTCTGGAGGTGCGCTCATGAGGCGTCGGATCGGTGCGTACGGGGGTGCGGGGCTGCTCCTCGCCTCGCTCGCGGGCTGCGGGCTGCACTCCGGAAGCCCGCTCGTGGCGGATGTCGGACCGGGCTCGATCGGCAAAGGCCGGCCGCTCGACGGGGTCGATCTCACCGTCACGTCCAAGGAGTTCACCGAGCAGCTGGTGCTCGGCGAGATCATGGGCATCGCGCTGAAGGCGGCCGGTGCGGACGTCCTCGACCGGACCGGGATCCAGGGGTCGATCGGCGCGCGCGAGGCGGTCAAGTCCGGTGACGCGGACGGGATGTACGAGTACACGGGCACCGGCTGGATCACGTATCTCGGTCACACGGAACCGGTGACGGGCGCCGAGGCGCAGTGGAAGGCGCTGCGCGACGCGGACGTGGCGAACGGCATCGACTGGCTGCCGCCCGCCGAGCTCAACAATACGTACGCGCTCGCGCTCAACCAGGCCAACGAGAAGAAGTACGGCACCAAGACGCTCTCGGACGTCGCGGCGCTCTCGAAGTCGGACCCGTCCGCGGTGACGCTCTGCGTCAACCAGGAGTTCTCCTCACGCGACGACGGACTGCCGGGCATGGAGAAGGCGTACGGCATGAAGATCCCGCCGTCGCAGGTGCAGACGATGGACTCCGGGATCGTCTACACCCAGGTGTCCGAGGGCAAGGCCTGCACGTTCGGCCTGGTCTTCACGACGGACGGCCGGATCAAGGCGATGGACCTGGTCGTGCTGGCGGACGACAAGCACTTCTTCCCGTCGTACAACGCGGCGCCGATGATGAACGCCGAGACGATGAAGGAGCACCCGGAGATCGCGGACATCCTGAACCCGATCACGAAGAAGCTGACGAATCCGGTGGCGCAGGAGCTGAACGCCAAGGTGGATGTGGACGGGCAGGATCCGCATGACGTGGCGATGGACTGGCTGGTTTCGGAGGGGTTCGTGACGAAGGAGTAGGAGTGGGGCCGGGGGCGGGGTCCCCGAGAACCCCGAGAACCCCGAGATCCGCGAACTCGACCCGCGCTCCCTGCGCGGCCTTGCCCATCCGCTGCGGATGCAGCTGCTCGACGCGCTGCGGCGCTTCGGCCCGGCCACCGCGTCCCAGCTCGCCGGCCGGCTGGGCGAGTCGAGCGGGGCGACCAGCTATCACCTGCGGCAGCTCGCCACGCACGGGTTCGTCGAGGACGCCCCGGAACGCGGGAAGGGACGCGAGCGGTGGTGGCGGGCGGTGCACCAAGGGACCCGTACGAACGAGGAGTTGCTGTACGACCCCGACCCTGCGGTACGGGGCGCGGTCAACACCCTCGTCCACCTCCAGGCCGACGCGCACACCCGCGAACTCTCCACGTTCATCGGCGGCTTCCACGACGTGCCGGAGGACTGGCGCGGAGCCTCCAACATCAGCGACTGGAACCTGCACCTCACGCCCGAACTCGCCCGGGAACTCAACGAGAAGCTGGAAGCGATCATCGAAAGCTACAAGGCCGCCGTTCCCGGTCGGCTCGATCCGGGCGAGCGCCCCTACCGCGTCCACCTGCACGCGTTTCCGCGTACTGACGAGGAGAACTCGAAGTGACACCCGAAGCGCACCTTTACCTGCACCGGCAGCGCACCACCGAACTCCCCGGCGCGGAGCCGGAGTCCGGGACAGCCGGGACAGCGACCGGCCTGCGGGCCCGCCTCGGCTGGACCCTCGTCCACGTGGGTCTGCGCCTCGCCGTACCGGCGCGCCCGGCCGCCGCGCTCAGCAGCTAGAGATCCTCAACAGCTGGGAACGTCCCCGCCCTTGTCCAGCGCCCGCAGCGCCTCGACCGTCTGGTCGAGGGTCGTGACCGGGATCAGCCGGAGGTCCTTCGGCAGTTCCGCCTTCGCGTCGGAGCACTCGGCCTTCGGGACCAGGAAGACCGTGGCGCCGTCGCGCTTGGCGGCCTGGGTCTTGAGGGAGACCCCGCCGACCGGGCCGACCTTGCCGTCCGCGTCGATCGTGCCCGTGCCCGCGATGGTGCGGCCGCCCGTCAGGTCGCCGCCCGCGCCGTTGCCGTCGAGCTTGTCGATGATGCCGAGGGAGAAGAGCAGGCCGGCGCTCGGCCCGCCGACGCCGGCGAGTTCCAGGTCGACCTTGATGTCGTCGGAGTCCTTGCCGAGGTAGGCGAGGGCCGCGTCGACCGCGGCGTTCTGCGACTCCTTCATCTGGGCCGCGTTGTGCCGCTCGATCTCCTTGACGTTGTCGCCCGACGGGTAGACCGCCTCGCGCGGCATGACCGCACGGTCGGTACGGAACCAGCCGTCGACGACGTCGCCGAGGTCCACGGACGCGTCGGGGCCGGTCGCGAGGATCGTGGTCATCCGCAGCTCGCCGTCGGTGTCCTTGACGGGCGCGCCCTCGATGGTGATCACCGGCTTCCCGTCGTGCTCCCCGAGCACATCCGCGGTCCCCCCGGGCTGCGCCACGGTGAACGGCAGCGGCGCGAGAGCGGCGACGGCGAGCAGCGCCACCACGGGGAGGGCGCTGAGGACGATGGCCGTGCGACGGCTGAGGCTCTTGAGCACGGGGTCAATCTAACGCGGTCGTCGGCAGCACCGTGGGCGTGGGCGCGATACCGCCCCAGGGCGGTCAGCTGACGTACAGGTCGCGCCGCCCCGTACCGAACCTCCGCAGCGCATCGGGGGCAGGGGCCACCCCGATCCCCGGCCCCGTCGGTACAGGAAGGTGGCCGTCCTCCAGGACAAACGGCTCGGTGAGGTCCTCGGCGAAGTACCGGCTGGAGGCCGACGTGTCCCCCGGCAGCGTGAACCCGGGCAGCGCCGCCAGCGCGAGGTTGGGTGCGCGCCCGATCCCTGTCTCCAGCATCCCGCCGACCCACGCCGGCACCCCGTGCGCCGCCGCCACATCGTGCAGGCGCCGCGCCTCCAGGTAGCCGCCGACCCGCGCGGGCTTCACGTTGACGACCCGGCACGCGTCCATCGCGATGGCCGACGCGGTGTCGCGCGCGTGGTGCAGCGACTCGTCCAGGCACACGGGCGTACCGATGCGCCGCTGCAGCAGGGCGTGCGCGTGCAGGTTGTTCTCCTCCAGGGGCTCCTCGATGAGCAGCAGCCCGTACGCGTCCAGCTTCCGCAGCTGCTCGGCGTCGGCCAGGGTGTACGCCGTGTTGGCGTCGACCTGGAGCGGCAGCGCGTCGCCGAAGCGCTCGCGCACGGCCCGTACGGGCTCGACGTCCCAGCCGGGCTCGATCTTGAGCTTGATCCGGACGTACCCCTCGGCGAGATAGCGCTCCACGTCGTCGAGCAGCGCCGGGACGGAGTCCTTGATGCCCACGGACACACCCGCGGGCACCCGGTCGCGGACCGCGCCGAGGAAGGTGGCCAGGGACATCCCGTACGACCGCAGCTCCGCGTCGAGGAAGGCCGTCTCCACGGCCGCCTTGGCCAGCTCGTGTCCCTTGACCTGCGCCATCACCGGCGCGAGCGCGGCGGCCGTGGGGCGGGGCAGGGCGGCGATGCGCGGGAGCAGGAAGTCGCGGATGACGATCTCGGCGCCGGCGACGAACTCCGAGCAGTAGTCGGGCGTGGGGTCGGCCGCGAACTCCGACCAGCCCTCCGCCTCGTCCGTGACGACGTGCAGCAGGAAGGTGTCCTTCGTGGTCATCGTGCCGAAGGAGGTGCGGAAGGGGGTGACCAGCGGGAGGGCCACGTGCAGGAGTTCCACGCGTTCGAGCTTCACGCCAGGGCTCCTCGCGGGCTCAGGGTGTACCAGCCGTCGCGCGTCATCGCCGTGGCCTCGTACCCCTGCGAGAAGGCCTCCGTGAAGACCTCCCGCACCGCGTGCCGCCAGCGCAGCGCGAGCTCCGGCTCGGCGGCGCGCAGCTTCACGATGTCGTCCGGGACGCGGCACCGGAGGGTGTCCTGCGAGCGGTACGCGAGGGGGTCGCCGTCGGGTGCGGTGGCGAGCACCTCGCCGGCGGGCGGGGGCTCGGCGCCGGGTCCTTCGGGTTCCGGGGCGGTCAGGTCCCAGGTGATGGTGAGGCGGTCGCTCTCGTCGCCGTCGTTGAGGCCGTCGGCCATCGGACCGTAGAAGTCGACGAGGTACTCCGTGCCGCGCCCGCCGAGCTTGACCAGATTGAAGCGGGCGTTACGCGCGACGAGCGGGTCGAAGGTCCAGCGCATGGTGCGCGCCCCGCGCTGCACGGCCCAGTCGCGCTGCGCCCGCTTCACGGCCAGGCCGACACCGCGGTCACTGGTGCGGGCGGCCGCGACGAAGGAGTAGCTGTCGTACGAGTCCGGCTCACCGAAGACCGCGACCGCCGCGCCCAGCAGGGTGCCGCTCGTGTCGTACGCCGCATGCACGGCGCCGCCCGCGTGCTCCAGGCTGTGCAGGACCTCCGCGGGGTAGGGCGGTGCGGTGTGCGGGGTCTGCCAGATGTCGCTGAAGAAGTCGGCTACGGCGGCGATCCCCGCCACGTCGTGGACGGTGCGGACGGTGACGGTCATGTCCCAATTGTGCCGTCGATCCGGGCCGCGTTCAGCGGGCGGCCGCCGCGGGGGCGAACGGGCCGTCCAGGGCCGCCCATTGCAGGAGCATGATCGTCTTGCCGTCGCTGATGCGTCCGTCCCGGGTCATGGCGAGGGCCTCGGTGAAGGGCAGTTCGAGCACCTCGATGTCCTCGCCGTCCTCCGCCAGGCCGCCGCCGTCCCCCGTACGGTCGGCCGGGGTGTACGGCGCCGCGAAGAAGTGCAGGCGTTCGGTGACGGAGCCGGGGCTCATGTAGGCGTCGAGGATGTGGACGAGCGGGCCCAGGTGCACGCCCAGCTCCTCGGCGCTCTCCCGCCGGATCGCGGTGACCGGGTCGTCCTCGTCGAGCAGCCCGGCCGCCGCCTCGATGAGCAGGCCGTCGGGGTGGTCGTTGACGTAGGCCGGGTAGCGGAACTGGCGGCTGAGCAGGACACGGCCCCGCTCGGCGTCGTAGGGCAGGACGACCGCGCCGTTGCCCCGGTCGTAGGTCTCGCGGGCCTGGGTCTCCCAGCGTCCGTCGCGGCGGCGGTAGTCGAACGTGGTGCGGCGCAGGACGTGCCAGCCCTGAGAGGTCAGCTCGACCTCGCGGATCACGACGCCGGGATTGCGGTCGAGGTCCCGCCCGGCCCGGTCGAGGCCGGTGCGGCCGCGGTGGTCGGGGGCGTCGACACCGGGGCGAAGGGTGCTGAGGTGAGGGGTGCCGAGGCGAGGGGTGCCGGCATGAAGGGTGGGGTGAGGGCTGCCGGGAAGTGCGGCGTCGTGCTCCATGGCGCGCTACGATACACGCAGAAACGTGCAAGAACAGGAGAGAATGCGAATGCTGGCCGCTGAACGGCGCGATCACCTGCTCGCCCTGCTGACCGACGAGGGGAAGATCGTCGCCAAGGACGTCGCCGCCGACCTGGGCATCTCCGAGGACAGCGTGCGGCGCGACCTGCGCGAGCTCGCCGCCGAAGGACGCTGCCAGCGGGTCTACGGCGGCGCACTGCCCGTATCGCCCGCGGTCGTGGACTACGGAGCTCGCCAGAGCGTGGCCCCGGACGGCAAGCGGAAGGTGGCCTCGGTGGCGGCGGCACTCGTGCCGCAGGGCGGCACGCTGATCCTCGACGGCGGTACGACCGCCCTCGCCGTCGCCCGCGCCCTGCCCAGGGAACTCACCTGCACGGTGATCACACACAGCCCGACGATCGCGGCGGCCCTGCTCGGCCACCCCAAGGCGGAGCTGTTCCTGCTGGGCGGGCGCGTCTTCAAGCACTCGGCGGTCACGTGCGGCGCCGCCGCCGTCGAGGCCGCGCAGAACGTAACCGCCGACCTCTGCCTCCTCGGCGTCACCGGTGTGCACCCGGAGGCGGGCCTGACCACCGGGGACGCCGAGGAGGCGGCGATGAAGCGCGCACTCGCCGCACGGGCCGCGGACACCTACGTCCTCGCCTCGTCCGAGAAGATCGGCGCGGCCTCGCGCTACCGCGTCCTGCCCTTCACCGAGGTCACCGGCCTCATCACGGACGCCGATCGCGAGGATCCGGTCATCGGGCAGCTCGGGGCACTCGGCGTCGAGGTGCTCACGGCAGAGTGAGCCCTGCCGGACAGACCGGGACCGGACAGATCCGGGATGTGAGCGGACCGCGCCGCCCGGCGCCCGCGTGGACGACCGCCCGCCGCGGCCTCTACCGCAACCACTCGCCGAGCGTCCGCTCGCACTCCCGCAGCTGCGCCACCGGCACGAACTCCCCTGCCGTGTGCGCCAGCGTCGGGTCGCCCGGGCCGAAGTTCAGGGCGGGGACGCCGAGTTCGGTGAAGCGGGCCACGTCGGTCCAGCCGAGTTTGGGGCGTGGGGCCGCGCCGAGGAAGGAGATCAGGGAGGCGACCGCCGGGCGGTCGAGGCCGGGCAGGGCGCCCGGCGCCGCGTCCGTCACCACGAAGTCGTCGTACGAGGCGGGATCGAAGAGGCCGCGTACGTAGTCCTCGGCCTCCTTCGGCGAACGGTGCGGCGCGAAGCGGGCGTTGACAGTGATCACGCACTCGTCGGGGACGACGTTGCCCGCCACCCCGGCCCGTACGGCCACCGCGCTGAGCCCCTCGCGGTACTCCAGACCGTCGATCAGCACCCGCTCGGGCGTGTGGTCGGCGAGGCGCTGCAGGATCGCGGCCGCGCGGTGCGCCGCGTTCACGCCCGTCCAGGCGCGGGCGGTGTGGGCGCGGGTGCCGCGGACCACGAGGTCGGCCTGGAGCACGCCCTGGCAGCCGGCCTCCACGCCCGCGTCGGACGGCTCCATCAGGATCGCGAAGTCCGCGGCGAGGAGTGCGGGGCGGTGCGTGGCGAGCCGGAGCAGTCCGTTGCGTTCTCCCTCGACCTCCTCGCACTCGTAGAAGACGTACGTGATGTCCCGTGCGGGAGCGGTGAGTTGGGCCGCGAGGCGCAGCGCGACCGCGACGCCGCCCTTCATGTCACAGGCGCCGAGTCCGTACACCCGGTCCTGTTCCAGGCGCGAGGGCAGATTTCCCGCGGCCGGGACCGTGTCGAGGTGACCGGCGACGAGCACGCGCTCGGGGCGGCCGAACTCCGTGCGGGCGACGACGGTGTGCCCGAGCCGCTCGACGGTGAGGTGCGGCAGCGCGGCGAGGGCCGACTCGACGGCGTCGGCGAGCGGCCCCTCGGCGCCGCTCTCCGAAGGAAGGTCGACCAGGGCGCGGGTCAGGGCGACCACGTCGGCGGTCAGGTCAAGGGAGGTCACGGGGGCTCCTGGAGTACGGCGCTGCACGTCCTCCCAGCAGACCACACGGCGGACCGCGCCCCTGAAGTCCGTCACCGCAGCGCGTCGGCGACCTCGCGGGCCGCGTCCAGGACCCGGGGCCCGACGCGTTCCGGTATGGAGTCGGACAGCATGACGACGCCCACGCTGCCCTCTATGCCGGTCACCCCGAGCAGCGGTGCCGCGGCGCCGCTCGCCCCGGCCTCCAACTCGCCGTGGGTGAGCGTGAATCCGGGCTCCGCGGCGACGCTCTGGCGGGCGGCGAGGATCGCCTTGCCCGCGGCGCCGCGGTCGAGCGGGTGCCGGAAGCCGGTGCGGTACGCGACGTGGTAGTCGGTCCAGGTCGGCTCGACGACCGCGACCGCGAGGGCCTCAGAGCCGTCGGCGAGCGTCAAGTGGGCGGTGGCGCCGATGTCCTCGGCCAGCGAGCGCAGCGCGGGCAGCGCGGCCTCGCGCACCAGCGGGTGCACCTGGCGGCCGAGGCTGAGCACCCCGAGTCCGACCCGGGCGCGGCCGCCCAAGTCGCGGCGCACCAGGGCGTGTTGTTCGAGCGTGGCCAGCAGACGGTAGACGACCGTGCGGTTGACCCCGAGCTTCGTGGAGAGTTCGGTGACGGTCAGTCCGTGGTCCGTGTCGGCGAGCAGCTTGAGGACCCGTAGGCCCCGGTCGAGCGTCTGGGAGGTCTCCGCGGTCACGACGCCCTCTCCTTAAGGTGAGTTGCGACGGCCTGGGCGCGGCGAGAGCGGGATGACCCCGTCGCCGTTCCCGTCGGCGACGCGCGCCAGAGGCCGCCGGTCATCGGCGCCACCGGAGGCCTGACTCCCCCGGCGGGCTGGCACCCGCACCGGCTGCGCTCCGCGGCGGCGCTGCCACGGGGCGTGTGCGTTGCCGGGACATTAGCGAGCGGGTCCGCTCAGCGGAAGACTCCGTCCAGAATCCGGGCACCTGGGGCTGCGGGTCGGGGTGGTGCGTACCGGTTGGCCCGGATTCCGGGGGCGCGGTCGAGCGGACTCGCGCCGTGCGTCCGGCGAGTCTGTCGGGTCCGGCGGGTCCGGCGGGTCCGGCGGCGTTCCCCTAGCCGCGCCCGGCCACCACCATCGCCGCGCCGATCGCGAGGATCAGGAGCGCGCCCGCGACAGTCCAAAGTCCCGGCAGCAGCGGCGAGGCGAGGAGGATCGCCACGGCGGCCGCGCCGCACAGCGCGAACGCTGCGGTCCTGCGGTGCTTCGGGCGGTACGTCATGGCTGCGGGACCTCGGTCGGCCGGGTGGCCGACGGCGGAACGGCCGGCCCGCACACCAACGTAATGATCGCGTAAGCGCCTGTGGACCGGCAGAAGTCCCGGCCCGCCGGGCGAAGGTCCCGGCCGCCGGCGGCCAAGGTCCCGAATGCGCCGATACGCAGCGGTCCGGTCCGGCAGACGCGGCGATACGCGGCGGTCCGGCCCGCACACGCGGCGCGCCCCTCACCGCATTCGCGTGGCCCACTCCTGCACCTTGGCGATCCGCTGCCGCAGCTGACCGGCCGTGGCCTCCGCGCTCGGCGGGCCGCCGCACGTGCGGCGCAGCTCGGTGTGGATCACGCCGTGCGGCTTGCCGGACTGGTGGACGTACGCGCCGACCATCGTGTTGAGCTGCTTGCGCAGTTCGAGCATCTCCTTGTGGGAGACGACCGGACGCCGCTCGGCCGGCATCTCCAGGAGATCGGCCTCCTCGGCGGGCTTCTTGCGGCTGTGCGCGATCTGCCGCTGCTGGCGCTTGTGGAGCAGCAGCTCGACCTGGTCGGGTTCGAGCAGCCCGGGGATGCCGAGGTAGTCCTGCTCCTCTTCGCTGCCGGGATGGGCCTGCATGCCGAACTCGGCGCCGTTGTACATCACCCGGTCGAAGACGGCGTCGGATTCGAGGGCCTCGAACGGCAGCATGTCCTGCTCGCCGGTGTCCTCGTCCTGCTCCTTGTTGGCCTCGTCCATCTCGGCCTCGGACTCCGCGTACGGGTCCTCCTCGCCGTCCTTCTTCGGCTTGTCGAGCACGTGGTCGCGCTCGACCTCCATCTCGTTGGCGAAGCCGAGCAGGTCGGGGATGGTGGGCAGGAACACGGACGCGGTCTCGCCGCGGCGCCGCGACCGTACGAAACGGCCGACGGCCTGTGCGAAGAACAGCGGGGTCGAGATGGTCGTCGCGTACACCCCGACGGCGAGACGCGGTACGTCGACGCCTTCGGACACCATGCGGACCGCGACCATCCAGCGGTCGGTGCCCTCGCTGAAGTCGTCGATCCGCTTCGAGGCGCCGGTGTCGTCGGAGAGCACGACGGTCGCCTTGGTGCCGGTGATCTCGCGGATCAGCTTCGCGTACGCCCGCGCCGAGTCCTGGTCGGAGGCGATGACGAGCCCGCCCGCGTCATGGATGGACTTGCGGACCTCGGTGAGGCGCTGGTCGGCGGCGCGCAGCACGTTCGGCATCCAGTCGCCGCGCGGGTCGAGCGCGGTGCGCCAGGCCTGGCTGATCGCGTCCTTCGTCATGGGCTCGCCGAGCCGCGCGGCGATCTCGTCGCCGGCCTTCGTGCGCCAGCGCATGTTGCCGCTGTACGAGAGGAAGATGACGGGCCGCACGACGCTGTCGGCGAGCGCGTTGCCGTAGCCGTACGTGTAGTCGGCGCTGGAGCGCCGGATGCCGTCCCTGCCCTCCTCGTACTGCACGAAGGGGATCGGGTTGGTGTCGGAGCGGAACGGCGTACCGGTCAGCGCGAGGCGGCGCGTGGCGGGCTCGAAGGCTTCGAGGCAGGCCTCGCCCCAGGACTTGGAGTCACCGGCGTGGTGGATCTCGTCGAGGATCACGAGGGTCTTGCGCTGCTCGACGCGGTTGCGGTGCAGCATGGGCCGCACGCCGACGCCCGCGTAGGTCACGGCGACCCCGTGGTACTCCTTGCTGAGCGGGCCCGCGCTGTACTCCGGGTCCAGCTTGATCCCTATCCGCGCCGCCGCGTCCGCCCACTGCTTCTTCAGGTGCTCGGTCGGAGCGACGACGGTCACCTGCTGCACCACGTGGTGATGCAGGAGCCAGGACGCGAGCGTCAGCGCGAAGGTCGTCTTGCCGGCGCCGGGGGTGGCGACGGCCAGGAAGTCCCTCGGCTGCTCCTGCACATACCGCTCGAGGGCCCCCTGCTGCCAGGCCCGCAGCTTGTTGGCGGTACCCCAGGGGGCACGGCCGGGGAAGGCGGGTGAGAGGTGGTGCGAGCTGCTGGTGGCGGTGGTAGTCACGGTCTCCGGGTTCGGCGGTCGGCTGCGTCTGACGGTCGACGGTCGGGAGCCGGCGGACGGGTCTGGGCTCCGTATGACAACCGGGCCACCTTACCGGTGCGGGTGTTTCGGGCCGGGGTGACCGAGCCGGGTCGGACCGGGGTGCGACATGGGTCACACGGTGCGGGCGGGCGTGCGGAGCCGTCCCGCCACCCATATCCCCACGGCCGCGACGAGCACCGACAGCACGAACACCGAGGCGAAGGCGGTGGCGGGCCCGCCGGTGGCCGCGTCCGCTCCGTGCCCCGACAGCGCGCCCCCGCCGAGCGCGGCGAAGGCCGCGCCGCCGCCCGCGAGCAGCAGGGCGTTGGACAGGCCGTCGGATATCTGGAGCGCCGCCGAGTTCGCCCCCGCCTCCGAGGGCGCCGAGAGGCTCAGCAGGAGCACGCTGGTGGAGGAGATCACCAGGCCCATGCCGAAGCAGCCCCAGGCCCAGGCGACCGCGACGATCCACACGGGAACGGACTCGATCAGGACGGTCGGGGCCGCGGCTATCGCGGTGGTCACCAGGACCATGCCGGTGCGGACCAGCGGCTCGCGGCGGTGTTCGAGGCGTGGGCGGGACTGCAGGTAGGAGCCGAAGGCCCAGGTGGCGCCGCCGACCGCGAGCGCGAGACCGGCCATGGTCAGGGAGAGGCCGCGGCGTGAGACGAGCATCAGCGGGATGAAGGACTCGGCCGCGATGAACGAACCGGCCGCGATGCCCCTCAGCAGCACCACGGACGGCAGCCCGCGGCCCGCGCGGAACGTGCCGCGCGGAAGGAGACCGAGGACCGACGGCACCAGGACCGCGGCGCCCGCCACGGCGGGCAGCACGGACAGGAGGCGCAGATCCTGCCCCGCGTACTGCAGGAGTCCCGCGCCGAGCGAGATGCCGAGCGCGAGCCGGATCCGGCGGGCCTCGAAACGCACGGGGGCGTCCTGGGGCGGTCCGCCCGCGGTGGTACGGATCGCCGGCAGCGCGAGCAGCAGCGGGAGCACGACCAGGGCGGGGATGCCGAGGAACACCCAGCGCCAGCCCAGGTGTTCGGTCACGGTGCCCGCGACCAGCGGGCCCACGATCGCCGGAACCACCCAGCCCGCCGCGAACGCGGCCATGATCGCGGGCCGCAGCTTCTCGGGATACGCCCGGCTGACGACGACGTACAACGCGACGATCACCAGACCGCCGCCGAGCCCCTGCACCGCGCGCCCGGCGATGAACAGCCACATCGCCCCCGCCGTGCCGGACAGGAGCAGCCCGGCCGCGAAGGCGCCGATCCCCGCCGCCAGCGCTCCGAGCGGTCCGCGCCGGTCGGCCCACTGGCCGGCCAGGACCATGCCGAAGAGCGAGGTGGTGAAGTAACCCGAGAACGCGAAGCCGTAGAGCGCGACGCCGTCCAGCTCCCGGGCCGCCACCGGCATCGCGGTGCCGACCGCGGTCGCCTCGAAGGCGATGAGGACGACGACCGAGACGATGCCGATGCTGAGCGCGCGCAGACGCCGGCCGAGCACCCCTTCATCCGGGGTGCTCAGGGTCGGGGGCGCCGCGGTGCGCGAGTCGACTGCTGCCATGCGCAAACCGTACGGGCCGCGACTGACAACCGCCCCTGACCAGCGGCGGGACCCTCCTGGTCCCTTGGTCCTAGGCCTGCGCCCCGCGCACACGCCCGCTCATGCCACCCCGCATCATGAACGCGGCATGGCAGTCATGTTGCAGCCCCGCCCGATCCCTTGGCCGGCGCCCTCACGCCGTCCTACCGTCGAGGACATCAACAGGAGCGTGTGCCCGAGTGGTTGAGGGGCTGGACTGCAAATCCAGTGACGCGGGTTCGATTCCCGCCACGCTCTCCATACGGCAGGGGCTCACCCGCCGTCCGCCGCCTCCCGCAGCGCCGCCACGTCGATCTTCTGCATCTTGAGCATGGCCTGCATCGCCCGGCCCGCCCGCTCGGGGTCCGGGTCGGAGAGGAGGCCGGGCAGTTCCTTCGGGATGATCTGCCAGGACAGGCCGTAGCGGTCCTTGAGCCAGCCGCACTGGCTCTCCTCGCCGCCGTCGGCCGTCAGCGCGCCCCAGAGGCGGTCGACCTCCTCCTGGTCCTCGCAGTCCACGTACAGCGAGATGGCCTCGGTGAAGGTGAACTGCGGGCCGCCGTTGAGCGCCGTGAACTGCTGGCCGGCCAGCTGGAAGGCGACGACCATCGCCGTGCCGGGCGTACCCGGACCGGCCTCTCCGTACCGCTGCACCTCGGTGATCTTCGAGTCGGCGAAGAGCGAGGTGTAGAACTCCGCGGCCTCTTCGGCCTGGGTGTCGAACCAGAGGAAGGTGGTGATCTTCTGCGGTGTCGCCATGACGCCTCCTGGGGACGCAGGGCCGGTCGGCCCTCTCAGAGGGGTGGACCGTCGGCGCCCCGCAAACTCATCGCCCGGCGCCCGGTCCGCCCCTCGGTGAGTTCGAGCCGCCACATGATCTCCCCGTCGTGCACGACATCCGTGGAGGCGAGTCCGGCCGCGGCCGCAACGGACGCGGACGCGTGATGGTCGGGGTGCACATGGGCGATCACGGCGGCCAGCGGTTCCTGGGCGAGCGCCACGACCAGCGCGCAGGCCGCCTCACGGGCCAGCCCCCGCCCCTGCCACGGCGTGCCCACGGTCCAGGCGATCTCCGCGATACGGGCCGACGCCTCGTATCCGTCGAGGTGCTCCGGCGCGGGACCGATCGTCGCCTGCACGGCGCCGACCAGCTGCCGCCGGGCAGCCAGCTCGACCACCCAGTTGCACCAGGTGACCTGCGGATCCGGGGAGCCGGTGGCCCATCGCTCGTAACGTGCCCGCAGCTGCTCCTCGGTCTGAGGGGCGCCGCCGATGAACGTGTGCAGCGCGGGATCCCCGAGCACCTGCGCCATCTCGGGCGCGTGCTCGGGCTTCAGGGGCAGCAGGCGGAGCCTGGGCGTCCGCAGCTCGCGGACGATCAAGCCGCCCCCTCGTGCAGCCAGCTGGTGAGCAGCACGCGCCGGCCCTTGGACTCGATCCACTCGCCCTCGTCCTCGACGAGGCGGTAGCCGCAGGCCCGCGCGACGGCGCAGCTCCCCGCGTTGTCCTCGTCGATCTGCAGCCGGATCCCGCGGACGCCCAGCTCCTCGTGGACGTACGTGGTGAGCAGCCGGGTGGCCCGTACGGCGAGGCCCTGGCCGCGGTACTCGGGGCCGATCGCGTACCCGGCCGTGCCGGCCTCCAGGTTCACCATGACCTCGCCGAGCGGCAGTTCGCCGTCGGTGGTCACCGCGAGCCGCAGATGCGTCCCCGCGGCGCGGCGCTCGCGCGCCTTCGCGAGGTGCGCCTCGGCCTCGACGGGCCCGAAGGGCACGGGGATCGGGGTGAACCGGGCGACGTCCTCGTTGTCGAAGATCTTGCACATGGCAGCCAGATCCTCGTCGCGCCACTCCCGCAGCACGAGCCCTTCGCCCTCGATCACGACCGTTTCCATGCGGTCACTGTAGACCGGGCCCGCGGGGCGATTCCGGCCGCCCTGTCACAGGCGCGGGGCCTGCGGCATCCCATGAGTGCAAGCAGCCAGGAGCAGTATTCAGGCCATCACCAGGGAGCCCGTCATGACCGCACGTCTCGACCTGTTCGGCAACGAGCACGGCGCGAAGTTCCTCAAGCACCTCGTCTCGGCGGGGAAGATCATCAGCGATTCGCCGCTGTCGACCGCGTTCCAGGAGCTCATCGCGTTGCGCGTCAGCCAGATCAACGGCTGCGCGATGTGCGTCGACATCCACACCAAGCACCTCGCGCACGAGGGCGAGGACGCGGTCCGTATCCAGCTGGTCGCGGCCTGGCGCGAGGCGACCGTCTACACGGAGCCCGAGCGGGCCGCCCTGGAGCTGGCCGAGCAGGCGACCCGGGTCGCGGACGCGGCGGGCGGGGTGCCGGACGAGGTGTGGGACGCCGCGAGCAAGCACTTCACCGAGGACGAGCTGGTCGCGCTCGTCTCGCTGATCGCGCTCATGAACGCGATGAACCGGCTGAACGTCGCGGTCCGGAACCCGGCCGGGTCGTATGTGATCGGCCAGTTCTAGAACCCCGCCGGCTCAGCCCGTGGGCGCCGCCACCGCCGCCTGCGGGCGGATCGGCAGCCGGTTCACCGGCCGTCCGGTCGCCGCGCGCACCGCTCCCGCCACCGCGGCGGGCGCGGTGACGACGGGGACGGCCGAGGCGGCCTTCGCGCCGAACGGGGCGACCACATCGCGCTCCTCCACCAGCTTGACGATCCGGATGTCCGGGGCGTCGAGCGCGGTGGGGAGCGCGTATCCCGTGAGGTCGGGGTGGCGGATCACACCGCGGGGGGTGCGCAGGTTCTCGGTGAGCGCAGCGCCGACGCCCTGGGTGACTCCGGCCTCGATACGGGCCGCGAGCTGCGCCGGGTTGAGGACCCGGCCGACGTCCTGCGCGACGGCGAGTTCGACGACCCGGACCGAGCCGAGCTCGACGTCCACGTCGACGACCGCGCGGATCGCGCAGAAGGCCAGGCCCACGAAGGCGTCGCCCTGTCCGGTCTCGTCCAGCGGCTCGGTGGGGTGCGGGCGGCACTGGGCGGTGGCCCAGAGCTCCTTGCCGTCCATGGCCTCGGTGACGGTCGTGGAGAGCACACCGTCGTACGAGGTGATCTTGCCGTCGGCGATCTGGAGCAGCTCGGTCGACATCCCGAACTTGTGGGCCAGGGGCTGCAGGAGCTGGGTGCGCACCATCTTCGCGGCGCGTTCGACGGCTCCGCCGGACACCCACGTATGACGGCTGCGGCAGCCCGCGCCGGCCGGCGGCTGGTCGGTGTCGACCGCCGCGACGTGGACCTCCTCGATGCCGAGGGTCTCCTGGACGATCTGGCGGGCGAGCGTGGAGAAGCCCTGGCCGGTCTCGACGGCCGCGCAGATCACGGTCGCGACGCCGTCCTGGACCTTCACGGTCGCGGTCGACACCTCGTCGGCGCCTTCCGCTCCGAGCATGTGCACCATGCCGAGCGCGTAGCCGACACCGCGGCGCACAGCGCCGGGTTCGCCCGCGCCTTCGAGGCCGCCGGGCAGGATCCACTCCTCCTCCGGAGTGTCCTTGGGCAGGGGCGGGAGCTCGAAGTCCCGGACGGCGCGCAGGAGTTCGGCCACCGGGGCCGGGCAGGTCACGGTCTGGCCGGTGGGCAGGATGTCCCCGGTCGCCAGGACGTTGCGCAGCCGCAGCTCGGCCGGGTCGACGCCGAGCTTCGCGGCCAGCTTGTCCATCTGGGCCTCGTACGCCGCGCAGACCTGGAGCGCGCCCTCGCCGCGGACGTGTCCGGACGGCGGGTTGTTGGTGCGCACCGCCCAGCCCTCGATGAAGGCATGCGGCACGACGTACGGGCCGCAGGCGAAGGCGACCGCGGCGGCGAGGGACTCGGCGGAGGCGTCGGCGTAGGCGCCAGCGTCGAGCAGGATCTGCGCCTCGACCTTGACGAGGCGGCCGTCGGCGTCCGCGTGGTGGCGGTAGCGCAGGAGGGTCGGGTGGCGGTGGGCGTGGCCGAGGAAGGACTCCTCGCGGGTCGCGGTGAGCTTGACCGGGCAGCCGGTTTTCAGCGCGAGCAGGCCGAGCGGGAGCTGGAAGCCGGGGTCCTCACGGTCGGCGGTCGCGCCGGGGACACCGGTGACGACGACCTTCACGCGGTCGGGTTCGAGCCCGTAGCAGGCGGCGGCCAGATCGCGGTCGGAGTGCGGGTCGGTGGAGGCGACGTACAGCTCGACGCCGCCGTCGGGGCGCGGCACGGCGAGACCGGCCTCGGCGCCGATCGGCGCGGGGTCCTGGCGGCCGATGCGGTAGAGGCCCTCGACGATGATCTCGCCGGTCGCCTCGGCGTCCCCGTACTGCAGCGGGATGTGCCGGATCAGATTGCCGTCGGGGTGCAACGGCTCGGCCGCGAAGGCCTGTTCGGGGTCGGTGACCGGTTCGAGCATCTCGTACTCGACGACGATCGCCGCCGCGGCCATCCGCGCGGTGTCCGGGTGGTCCGCGGCGACCGCGGCGATCGGCTCGCCGTGGTGCCGTACGACCTCCGCGGCGAACACCGGACGGTCCGCGATCCGCCGACCGTGCGCCGCGTCCCCGGGCACATCCTTGTGCGTGACGACCGCGTGCACACCCGGCATGCTCTCGGCGCCGGAGGTGTCGATCGCGGTGATACGGGCGTGGGGGTGCGGGGAGCGCAGGATCGCGGCCCACAGGAGCCCTTCGGCCCACAGGTCGGAGGCGTACGGGAAGGTGCCCTCGGTCTTCGCCCGCGCGTCGGCGGGCGGCAGCGAGGCACCGAGCCCGTGCAGCTTCTCCTCGGTCACCACGGTCTCACCGCTCACGCCGGCCCTCCGTCCTGCGGATAGTTCACACCGCCGGCACCGGGGGGTGCCTGGTGCGGGATGCGGGCCTGGTCGTCCTCGTCGGGGGCGGACGCCTGGCGTTCGGCGACGACGTCCTTGACCGCTTCGAGCACGCCCTTGTAGCCGGTGCAGCGGCAGAGGTTGCCGCACAGCGCCTGGCGGGCCTCGCGTTCGCTCGGCTGCGGGTTGCCTTCGAGCAGGTCGTGCACGGTCATCGCCATGCCCGGGACGCAGAAGCCGCACTGCACGGCGCAGCTCGCGGCGAGCGCCCGCTGCACGTCCGAGGGCTGTCCGTCCTCGGCGAGACCCTCGACCGTACGGACCTCGGCGCCCGCGGCCGTCGCGGCGGGCACCAGGCAGGAGGCCACGAGCCGGCCGTCGACCTGCACCGCGCACGCCCCGCACTCGCCCTGCGAGCAGCCGTCCTTGGCGCCCGCGAGACCGAGGCGCTCGCGCAGCACGTAGAGCAGCGATTCGCCGATCCAGGCGTCGGCGACGGGGCGGTCGGCGCCGTTCACGCGCAGGACGTAGGAGGCGAGGGGGTGTTCGTCGCCGAAGGCGGAGGGAGGTGCGGAGGGGGCGGCCGGATCGTCGGCGTCGAGGACGGAGGACGCGGCGTCGGGCTGATCGGAGGGCTCGTCGGCGGGCTGGTCCGCGGGCTGAGTGGCCTCCGCCTCGGGGGCCGCGGGCTGCTCCGCCCCGCCGTCCGAAGTGTCCGGTCCGCCGGAGTCCCCCGGCGCCTGCGCTTCCGCGGCCGCGGGCTCCTCGACGCGCACCCAAGGCGCCGAGGCGCCACCGGGCAGCTTCGCGGGGGCGCGCTCGGCCCACTGGTCGACGAGCGCGGACTGGGTGAACTCGCCCGATTCGTCCGGCAGATCGCCTTGCGCGAGCGGAATGGACCACTGTCCGGTGACCTGGCCGTGCGCCCCCGCGTCGGCGGCCGCGGGCTGCTCCCCGTCGGCCCCCTGCGTGAACGACCACTGCCCTGTCATCCCGGCCTCGTGCCGCGGCGCGGGCTCCTGCGGCGCGTTGGGCTCGGGCCACCGCACCGGGGCGGGCGCGGGTTCGGGCGCCGCCGGTTCCGCGTTCATCTGCGGCACCAGCGAAGGGATCACGAAGGTACCGGTCGCCGCCGGATCGGCCGCCGCACCGGGCACCACGGAGATCTGAGGCGGTACGAAGCTGCCGCCGGGCGCCGCGAGCGGGGTGTCGGCGAGCCCTTCGGGGAGCGAGACGAAGGCCGTCGCGTCGGCGTCGTAGTCGCCCTGGCTGGTGGGCTGCCAGCCGCCGTGCCCGTACTCGCCGTCGCCGTGGGCCGGGTCACCGTAGGTGCCGTCACCGTAGGCGCCGTCCCCGTACGGGCCCTCGCCCGTCTGCCCGTTGCTCACGTGCCCGCTTCCGTACGCGTCCCCCGCGCCGTATCCGTTGCCGCCGTACCCGGGAACCCCGGGCACACCGCTGCCGTCACTGCCGCTCATGCCAGCGCCCTCCCCAGAGCCCGCCGGGCCAGGACGGCGACCGTGCGGCGCAGCTGCTGCACGGCGGGCGGCAGCTCCTGCGGGGTGCCGTCGGGCGCCTGGTCGGGGATGCAGGCCGCGGCCACGTAGTCGCCGAAGGCGTGCAGTGCCTCGGGGGCGAGCGCACGGTCCGCGTCCCAGTCGATGAGCGAGGCGATCCAGCGCTCGGCCTCCAGGGGACGCAGCGGCATCGGCGCCACGGCCCCCACCGCGCACCGCACCCCGCGGCGCGCGGGGTCGAGCACGAGGGCGACGGAGGCGAGGGCGCGGCCGGGGCCGGTGCGCCCGGTCGCCTTGAGGAAGACCTGCGGGGCGTGCAGCAGCGGAACCCGTACGAAACCGATCAGTTCGCCGCCGCGCAGCCGCTCCATTCCGGCCAGGAGATGCGAGACGGGCACTTCGCGGCGCGCGCCGTCAGGTCCGGCGACGACGAGGGTGGCTTCGAGCGCGGCGAGCACCGGGAGCGAGTCGCCGGAGGGGGCGGCGGTGGCGATGTTGCCGCCGAGCGTCCCCGCGTTGCGGATCGTGGGCGGTCCGGCCGCGCGGGCGGCGGCCGCGAGCGCGGGGATCAGTGCGGCGAAGTCGGGGCGGCCCATGCGGGCGTGGGTGAGTCCGGCGCCGAGCAGGGCGTGCCCGTCCTGGTACTGCCAGCCGCGGATCTCGGCGATCCGGCCGAGACCGACGAGGGACGCGGGCCGCAGCAGGCCCTTGTTCACCGAGGCCATCAGATCGGTGCCGCCGGCCACGGGCACGGCGGCGGGCATGGCGGAGAGTGCCGCGACCGCCTCGTCGAGCGAGGTCGGCAACGTCACGGACTGCGCCACCTGCGGAGCCTGTGTGGTCAAGACCGGCTGCCCCTTCCCGTGTCCGACTCACGAGCCAGCGTGTATCTACTGCGCCGTACGGTACGTGCTCACTGGCCGGACGTGGCAACTCTGGCACATCTTCCGGGCCCACCGACGCGGGGGTCCAGTAGGACCCTTTCGTACGGGAATTCGCGCAATGCCCGGATTTCATAGGGCATGGTCGACCAGCCCGTACCGCCCTCCGCGGACGCCCGCGCGGGACGCCTGCGGCGGCCGGGCGCCCACCCTCCCAGGGCCGCACCCCCGGGAGTTGCGGACCGTGCTCGCCTCACACGTTCGGGGGCGCCCCCTCGATCGGGCGTCCGAGCACGCCGGGCCGCCGCTGCCACGGCAACGGGCCGCCGGGCGGCCGGAAATCGACGCCGAGCGCCTCAAGTCGGGCGTAGTGCGCGCCCATTCGCCGCTCGAAGTCCGCGACATCGCGCTCGGGACCGGGCGGCAGCGCGCTCCAGGCGACCTCCGCGAAGGCCGCGAGCCGCGGGAACGCCTGGTAGTCCACGCGCGCCTGGCTCTCCATCACCTCGGTCCACAGGTTCGCCTGCGTCCCGAGCACATGTGCGGCCTCCGCCTCGCTGAGCTGCGGGGGCACGGGCTCGAAGCGGTAGACGTCCTGCAGCGTGCGTACGTAGCCGATCGGCATGGGCTCGTCGGCGCCCCCGTCCTGCCGGTGGTCCAAGTACACCTGCTGCTCGGGGCACATGACGACGTCGTGGCCGGCCTGGGCGGCGGCGATCCCGCCCGCGTACCCGCGCCAGCTGGAGACCGCGGCGCCCTCCGCGAGCCCGCCCTCCAGGATCTCGTCCCAGCCGATGAGCCGGCGCCCGCGCCCGGTCAGCCAGGTGTCGAAGTGCCGGATGAACCACGACTGCAGCTCGTCCTCGTCCTTGAGCCCCAGCTCCCGCATCCGCTCCTGCGCGAACGCCGACTGCTTCCACTGCTCCTTGGGGCACTCGTCGCCGCCGATGTGCACGAACGGCGAGACCTCCTCGGGAAAGAGGCCGAGGATCTCCTCGAACACGCCCTCGTAGAAGCGGAGTACGTCCTCGGAGGGCGCGAGCACATTCGGGGTCACTCCCCACGTGTCCCAGACGTCCAGCGCCTCGGTGTCCACGACATCGCGGTTGCCGAGCTCGGGATACGCGGCGATGGCGGCCTGCGAGTGCCCCGGGATGTCGACCTCCGGCACGATCCGGATGTGCCGCTCGCGCGCGTACGCGACGATCTCGCGGATGTCGTCCTGCGTGTAGAAGCCGCCGTGCGGCTTGTCCTCCCACAGCGGGGAGGCGCGGTGCCCGTACTTGGTCCGCGACCGCCAGGCCCCGACCTCGGTGAGCCGCGGATGGCGCTTGATCTCGATGCGCCAGCCCTGGTCGTCGGTGAGGTGGAAGTGGAAGACGTTGAGCTTGTGCGCGGCCATCAGATCCAGGTAGCGCAGGACGCCGTCCTTGGGCATGAAGTGCCGGGAGACGTCGAGCATCATGCCGCGCCATCCGAAGCGGGGTTCGTCCTCGACGACGACCATGGGCACGGCCCACTCGGCACGCCGTTCCACGGGCGCGCGCCGGAAGGCCGCGGGTCCGAGCAGCTGCCGGAAGGTCTGCGCACCCCAGAACACACCCGCGGCGCTGCCGCCTTCGATACGGACACCGGTGTACGCCTCGACGGTCAGGCGGTACGCCTCGGGCGCGAGGTCCTCGTCGACGAGAAGCGTGATCGCGAAGTCGCTGTCCGCCCCGGGGTCCAGCGGCAGCCCGGTCGCGGCGCCGACGGTGGCGCGGAGCCAGCGCGCCACGCCCTCGGTCCCGGGGTGGGCGTGCAGGACCGTTTCGGCGTCAAGCGTGTACCAACCGCCCATGCCCCAGCGGTAGGTGCGCGGTTGCGGAATGAGGGTCGGGAGTTCCTCGGCAGTCGTCATACGTCCGACCCTGCCACGTAGATGGCATACACAACGAGGCTGAATATGTCCCGGTGCCGCACGCCCCGGCTTGAGTGCCCCGGCGCCGCGCACCTGAGTGCCCCTACTCATGCCCGCCCGTCCCGCGCGCACCACGCTGGCCGTACGCAGAGGGTCACCGCCCTCACCGCCCCACCGGCGAGCAGCAACGGAGCACACGCCATGAACCGACCGGCCGTCCCCGCCACCGCACCCCGCCCCATGCCGCCCGGGCTGCGCGAGCTGTACTACCCGTCGCCCCTGCGGCCGCGCCCCTCGTACCGCGGGAATCCGGGGCTGATCCTGCTGGGTGCCGTGTTCTGGGCCGCGTCGTTGCTGCCCGTTGCCTGTGCGGTCGTGCTTCTCGGGCTCGCCATGGTCTGGGGAGCGGCGGCGGGCGAGCCGGTCGGCGACCTGCTCATGACCCTGGCAGGGGTCGGCGCGGTCTGGGCTGCCGTGCTCGCCGCCGTCGCCTTCGCTCCTGGCATCCGCGGCCTCCCGGCCTCGGGCCGGTTCGCCGTCGTCGGCGCGGTGAACTGCCTTGTCACCGCGGGAATGGCCGTGTGGGCCGCGAGCTGACGGCCGCCGCCCGGCGCACCGTGGGCCGCGCGGGCGGCGTGGGCCGCGTGGGCGCAGTCGGCCCCCGGCACACCGCAGCGCACCAGGGGCCGTACAACTCGCAAAGGTCCGGCGGGACGGGCTACTTCTTGCCGCCGCCCTTGCCGTCCTTGTCCTTGCCGCCGTTGTCCCCCATGGACTCGTAGATCTCCTTGCACAGGGGGCAGACCGGGTACTTCTTCGGGTCGCGGCCCGGGACCCAGACCTTGCCGCAGAGCGCGACGACGGGGGTGCCGTCGAGCGCGCTCGCCATGATCTTGTCCTTCTGGACGTAGTGGGCGTAGCGCTCATGGTCTCCGTCGCCGTGCGACACCTGGGGTGTCGGCTCTACGAGGGTCCCCGTACCTGCGCCGCGCTCGGGCTCAAGAGTGCTCATACCTTGAGGCTACCGAAGCCCTCGACCGAACACCCCCGCGCGTCAACCCCGCCTCAGTTGAGCGAGGGGTCGTCGGGATACGTGGCGATCATCGCGAGCTCGCTGCGCTGGCGCCGCAGCACCGCCCGCCACAGCTTCTCCGGCACCGGCGAGGAGACGTCCCCCGGCTCGGACTCCACGACGTACCAGGCACCGTCGGCCAGCTCGTCCTCCAGCTGGCCCGGGCCCCAGCCCGAGTACCCGGCGAAGATCCGCAGCGAGCCGAGTGCCGCCGCGAGCAGCTCCGGCGGGGCCTCCAGGTCCACGAGTCCGATCGCCCCGTGCACCCGGCGCCAGCCGAGCGGACCGTCCTCACCGGGGATGACGGCCACGCCGAGGGCGGAGTCGAGGGAGACGGGTCCGCCCTGGAAGACCACGCCGGGGTCACCGGCGAGCTCCGCCCAGCCTTCGAGGATGTCGCCGACGCCGACGGGCGTGGGCCGGTTGAGGACCACGCCGAGCGACCCCTCCTCGTCGTGGTCGAGCAGGAGGACGACCGCGCGGTCGAAGTTCGGGTCCGCCAGGGCGGGGGTGGCCACGAGCAACCGCCCTGTGAGCGAGGACACCTCGGTCATGGTCGACATGATCCCGCATCCGCGGCCGCGGTGGACAGATACCGGGGCAGTACGGGCTTACGCGCCCCGTATCCGGTGGTGAGCCGGGGGTCGGGGCGACCGCGGGGAACGTTGGGACGCCCGCGCGTCCGGTGACCGTACGCAACTGCGAAGACACCGCTCGTATTGTGGCGAATCCATGACGGTTCCGAACCGCCCGCGGGCTTCCGGAACAGGGGTGTGCGGCCATTACGCTTGCACCTTCGGCCCCCCTGCCCGACTCATCGGAACGCGAGATACATGACCGTCAAAGGCACCGACGACGTACTCATCGTCCACGGAGGAACCCCTCTCGAAGGCGAGATCCGGGTCCGCGGGGCGAAGAACCTCGTGCCCAAGGCGATGGTCGCCGCGCTGCTCGGCCACGAGCCGAGCCGGCTGCGCAACGTGCCCGACATCCGCGATGTCCGCGTGGTGCGCGGCCTGCTGCAGCTGCACGGTGTGACCGTCCGTCCCGGCGACGAACCGGGCGAGCTCGTGATGGACCCCTCGCACGTCGAGAGCGCGAACGTCGCCGACATCGACGCGCACGCGGGTTCGTCGCGTATCCCGATCCTCTTCTGCGGCCCGCTGCTCCACCGCCTCGGCCACGCCTTCATCCCCGGCCTCGGCGGCTGCGACATCGGCGGCCGGCCCATCGACTTCCACTTCGAGGTGCTCCGCAAGTTCGGCGCGACCATCGAGAAGCGCGAAGGCGGCCAGTACCTGGAGGCCCCGCAGCGGCTGCGCGGCTGCAAGATCCGGCTGCCGTACCCGTCCGTGGGCGCGACCGAGCAGGTGCTGCTCACCGCCGTGCTCGCCGAGGGCGTCACCGAACTCTCCAACGCGGCCGTCGAGCCCGAGATCGAGGACCTCATCTGCGTACTGCAGAAGATGGGCGCGATCATCGCGATGGACACCGACCGGACCATCCGGGTCACCGGTGTCGACCGCCTCGGCGGCTACAACCACCAGGCCATCTCGGACCGTCTGGAGGCGGCGTCCTGGGCCTCGGCCGCGCTCGCCACCGAGGGCAACATCTACGTGCGCGGCGCGCAGCAGCGCACGATGATGACGTTCCTCAACACGTACCGGAAGGTCGGCGGCGCCTTCGAGATCGACGACGAGGGCATCCGCTTCTGGCACCCGGGCGGTTCGCTCAACGCCATAGCGCTGGAGACGGACGTCCACCCGGGCTTCCAGACCGACTGGCAGCAGCCGCTGGTCGTCGCGCTCACGCAGGCCGCGGGCCTGTCGATCGTCCACGAGACGGTCTACGAGTCCCGCCTCGGCTTCACCTCCGCGCTCAACCAGATGGGCGCGCACATCCAGCTGTACCGCGAGTGCCTCGGCGGCTCGGACTGCCGCTTCGGGCAGCGCAACTTCCTGCACTCGGCGGTGGTTTCGGGCCCGACGAAGCTCCAGGGCTCCGATCTCGTCATCCCCGACCTGCGCGGCGGCTTCTCGTACCTGATCGCGGCGCTGGCGGCGCAGGGCACGTCCCGCGTGCACGGCATCGATCTGATCAACCGCGGCTACGAGAACTTCATGGAGAAGCTCATGGAGCTCGGCGCGAAGGTCGAACTGCCGGGCGGCGCGCTCGTCTAGTTCCTCAGCTTGTACGCCCCCAGCTACCGCTGGGAGGTGCCCCCGGCGGGGCGGGTGCCGAAGTCGGCACCCGCCCCGTTCGTATGGCCCTCGTTCATCGCCCGCCGTGGAGGCGACCTTGATCACGCTCCCCCGCCCCGCAGCCCTCCTGTCCGACATGGACGGCACGCTCGTCGACACGGAGCACGCCTGGCTCGATGTCGTACGGGAATTCCTCGCGGCGGAGGGCAGGTTGGCGTCCGCGGCGGACCTGGCCCCGTTCGCGGGCGCGACGATCGCGGCGGCCGCGGACCTGCTCGTACGCGGCCAACTGACCGGCCGCCCGCGGGAGGAGACGGCGCGGGTCCTGGACAAGGCGTTCACCGAGGCCGTGGCGGCGGATCTGACGGTGCAGCCGGGGGCGCTCGAGCTGCTCGACCGGGCGCGCGAACTGGGCGTCCCCACGGCGCTCGTGACGTCCTCCGAGCGCCATGTGGCGGACCTCGTCCTCGACGCGCTCGGACGGCACCGCTTCGATGTCTCCTTCGCGGAGGGCGAGTCGGCCCGGGGAAAGCCCCACCCGGACCCGTACCTGAACGCCGCGGCGGCCCTCGGCGTCTCCCCCGCGGACTGCCTGGCGATCGAGGACACCCCCACGGGAGCGACCGCGGCCCTCACCGCGGGCTGCGCCCTCCTGGCGGTCCCTTCCCTCCCGGGAATCACCCCCGGCCCTCGTACGACGATCGTTGCGTCTCTGCGCGACGTCACGTTCTGAGGGCGCCCGCGCGCCGACGCCCGCCGGAAACGACGGAGGGGGTCACCGGGACGCACCCGGTGACCCCCTCCGCGGAAAACCGAAGGCTTACTTGCCCTTGGCGGCTTCCTTGAGCTTCGAGCCCGCCGAAACCTTCACGCTGTAGCCGGCGGGGATGTTGATCGGCTCGCCGGTCTGCGGGTTGCGGGCGGTACGAGCGGCACGGTGGGTGCGCTCGAAGGTGAGGAAGCCGGGGATGGTGACCTTCTCGTCGCCCTTGGCGACGATCTCGCCGACGGTCTCGGCGAACGCGGCCAGCACGGCGTCGGCGTCCTTGCGGGTCACCTCGGCGCGGTCGGCCAGCGCGGCCACCAGCTCACTGCGGTTCATGTTGTTACTCCCGTGTTCTTCTTGCTGTTGAGGCGGTGCCACGCGGCAAAGCCTGTCGGGCACAGCGAAGCCGATGCTGCCAGGGTCCTCGGCGGTCCCGTGACCCGGGTCCGTCGCCGGACCCTCGCGCCCTTCGGGTGCCCCGCGTTCGGAGCCCCTGGGGAAGCATCCTGCCCCCACCTCAGGCGGGAAAGCCAATCCGGCGCCCCGTCAGAGGAGCAGTAGTCACACGAAAAGCACCCATCGTAAGCAACGTGCCACGAAATGGTGACGCTCCGTCGGCTCCCTGCGCAGCGACGCCAGGCGTGAGGGCGTGGTTTCCGCCGCAACATTAGAGGGCCGGACCGCGCACCGCGTTCCACGACGCGCCGCCGCCGGGCCCGTGCTTCCGGTCACACCGGAAGCACGGGCCCGCGGAAGCACATCAGAGGCTCAGCGCCTCACGCGCCCGCGGCACCCGCCGCCTTGGCCGCGCCGCGCACCGCGCCGGCGACCGCGCCCGCGACCTTGTCGTTGAAGACGCTGGGGATGATGTAGTTCGGGTTGAGCTCGTCCTCGGACACCACGTCCGCGAGCGCCGAGGCGGCCGCGAGCATCATCTCCGTGTTGACCGTGCGCGACTGCGCGTCGAGCAGGCCGCGGAACACACCGGGGAACACGAGGACGTTGTTGATCTGGTTGGGGAAGTCGGAGCGCCCGGTGGCGACAACTCCCGCCGTCTGACGGGCGATCGACGGGTCGACCTCGGGGTCCGGGTTCGCAAGCGCGAACACGATCGCGTCGTCGGCCATGGCCGCCACGTCGTTGCCGTCGAGGACGTTCGGCGCCGAGACGCCGATGAATACGTCCGCGTCGACGACCGCTTCCTTGAGCGTGCCGGTGACGCCCTCGGGGTTGGTGTTGTCCGCGATCCAGCGCAGCGGCGAGTCCGCGGCGGCGTCGACCAGGTCGGCGCGGTCCGCGTGCACGACACCGTGGATGTCGGCGACGACGGCGTGCTTGACGCCGGCGGCGAGCAGGAGCTTGAGGATGGCCGTACCGGCCGCGCCCGCGCCCGACATGACGACGCGCACGTCACCGATCGACTTGCCCACCACGCGCAGCGCGTTGGTCAGCGCGGCGAGCACCACGATCGCGGTGCCGTGCTGGTCGTCGTGGAAGACGGGGATGTCGAGGGCCTCGCGAAGGCGGGCCTCGATCTCGAAGCAGCGCGGCGCGGAGATGTCCTCGAGGTTGATGCCCGCGAAGCCGGGGGCGATGGCCTTCACGATCTGGACGATCTCGTCGGTGTCCTGGGTGTCCAGGCAGATCGGCCAGGCATCGATGTCGGCGAAACGCTTGAAGAGCGCGGCCTTGCCCTCCATGACCGGCATGGCGGCCATCGGGCCGATGTTGCCGAGGCCGAGCACGGCGGAGCCGTCGGTCACGACCGCGACGGTGTTGCGCTTGATCGTGAGGCGGCGGGCGTCCTCGGGGTTCTCGGCGATGGCCATGCAGACCCGGGCCACACCCGGGGTGTAGACCATGGAGAGGTCGTCACGGTTGCGGATGGGATGCTTCGACGCCATCTCGATCTTGCCGCCGAGGTGCATCAGGAACGTACGGTCCGAGACCTTGCCGAGGGTCACGCCCTCGATCCCGCGCAGTTCCTCGACGATCTCGTCGGCGTGCGCCGTGGAGGTGGCCGCGATGGTCACGTCGATCCGGAGCTTCTCGTGGCCGGACGCGGTCACGTCGAGGCCGGTGACGGAGCCACCGGAGGACTCGACGGCCGTGGTGAGCTGCGAGACGGCCGTGCCGCTCGCGGGCACCTCAAGACGGACCGTCATCGAGTAGGAGACGCTGGGCGCCGTTGCCATTGCCGACTTCTCTCTTTCACCTGTTTTGCAAAAAAACTGCCATCGCGTGCGTCATCCGATCGTCGCACCTACCTGCCGGTACGAGGTAGCCGTCCCGGGTTTAGAACGTTTTGCTCTTGGAGACGGGCAATTTCGGAAAACTTCTTCCACCATACGAGAAGTAAGGTGCGGGACGGAAGTCCCTTCAGGGGCCACGTACCGACTCTGTTGCTACATACAAAGAGGTCCACGTCAGCGTGTGACGTGGACCTCTTCGCAAAGCTCAGTGACACCGACCCGCCATGCTCGCCTCGCGGCAAGTGGTCGCTCGTAGCGACGAAGGTTGGGCCCGGGGGCTTGGATCGAGCCGGTGCCACGTCCAAGGTAACAAACGATCCCCGCAAGGCAATTCCCGTCCCGGCGGATCCGTTCCGACCCTCCCGCGAACGGCCCTGTTCAGTCCCGCAGCAGGTCGGGCACCCCTTGCGCGTCGGGTGCGTCGGACGCCGCCGAGATCACCGTCAGCTGCTGGGTCGCCCGGGTCAGGGCCACGTACAGGACCCGCAGGCCCGCCGGTGACTCGTCCGCGATCTCCGCCGGGGAGACCACCACCGTCGCGTCGTACTCCAGGCCCTTCGCCTCCAGGGACCCGAGCGCCACGACCCTCTCCCCCAGGCCCTCCAGCCAGCGCGCGGCCTCGCCCCTGCGGCGCATCGCCACGACGACGCCGACGGTCCCGTCGACCTGCTCCAGGAGCCGCGCCGCCTCCGCCCGTACCGTCGCGCCGAGACCGTCCCGTGTACCCGCCGGCACCTGCGCGCCGACGACCGCGAAACGCGGCTCGAGGCCCGTGGAGCGGACCGCCTTCGGTGACGGCATGCCCGGCATCGCGAGCGCGAGGACCTTCGCCGCGAGGTCGGCGATCTCGGAGGGGTTGCGGTAGTTGACCGTGAGCTCGAAGCGGCGGCGCGGGCGGCTGCCGAGCGCCTCGTCACGGGCCGCGGCCGCGTCGTCCGGCTCGGACCAGGAGGACTGGGCCGGGTCGCCGACCACCGTCCACGTGGCGTGCCGGCCGCGGCGGCCGACCATCCGCCACTGCATCGGGGTCAGGTCCTGCGCCTCGTCCACGATCACGTGCGCGTACTCGACGCGCTCCTGCGCCAGTCGCTCCGCACGCTCGCGCTGGGTCTCCTCGCGCTGCGGCATCAGCTCCTCCAGGCCCGTGAGCTGGTCGAGCGGATCGGCCTCGCGGCGGCGCTTGGGCCGGGCGGGGGTGCCGAGGATCGCGTTGAGCTCGTCGAGGAGCGCCACGTCGTGGACGGTGAGACCGTCGCGGCGCAGCGAGCGCGCGACCTTGCGGACCTCGCCGGGGTTGAGGACCCGCCGGCCCCAGCGCGCGAGGCGCCGCTCGTCGGCCATCGCGGCCAGGACGGTACGCGGGGTGAGCTCGGGCCACCACGCGTTCAGGAACGCGGTGAAGCTGTCCTCGTCGCTGACGTCGTCGTCGAACGAGGAGCGCAGCTCGGCCGCGAGTTCCGGGTCCGAGTGCCGGGAGCCCGCACCCGACTTGGCCCACAGCGCGTCGAGCAGGAGCTTGCGGGCGCGCGGGCGGAGCAGGTTGACCGGGGCGGTGCCGCCGAGTGCGGTCTGGCGGATGCGGCGCAGGTCGTCCGCGCCCAGCTCCAGACGGCGGCCGAAGGCCACCACGCGGAGCAGGTCGGTGCGGACGGGGGTGCCCGCTTCCCGTACGGAATCGTCGTCGGAGCCGTCGGAGCCGTCGGAGTCGTCCGGGTCGTCGAAGGAGAGCTGCGGCTGGGCGGGCGGGGCGTCGAGGACGCCGCGGGCCGCCTTGCGGAGCACCTTGAGGATCCGGGAGGCGCCCTTCACGCGGGCGACGGCCGGATCGTCGTAGAGCGTGGCCTCGGCGCCGTCGACCAGGGAGCCCACCGCACGGATCGCGACCTGGCCCTCCTCGCCGAGCGAGGGCAGCACGCCCTCGGTGTACGCGACGAGCAGCGGGGTGGGCGAGACGATCAGGATGCCGCCGGAGTAGCGCCGGCGGTCCTGGTACAGGAGGTAGGCGGCGCGGTGCAGGGCCACTGCCGTCTTGCCGGTGCCGGGGCCGCCTTCCACGTAGGTGACGGAGGCGGCGGGGGCGCGGATGACCAGGTCCTGCTCGGCCTGGATGGAGGCCACGATGTCGCGCATCGAGTGGCTGCGGGCCTGGCCGAGCGCGGCCATCAGGGCGCCGTCGCCGAGCGCGGGGAGCTCCTCGCCGTCCAGGTACGCGGTGAGCTCGGGACGCATCAGGTCGTCCTCGACGCCCAGCACCTTGTGGCCCTTGGAGCGGATCACGCGGCGGCGGACGACCCGGCCCGGGTCGACCGGCGTCGAGCGGTAGAAGGGCGCGGCGGCGGGCGCGCGCCAGTCGATGACCAGCGGCGAGTAGTCGGCGTCGAGGACGCCGATCCGGCCGATGTGCAGGGTCTCGGCGATGTCGGCGGTGTTGTCCGGGCGGATCGCGTCCTCGGCGGGTTCCACCGAGGTGTAAGCGCCGTCGGGGCCCTTCTTGCCGTCCTTGCCGAGAACGAGGTCGATCCGGCCGAAGAGGAAGTCCTCGAACTCGTTGTTGAGGCGGTTGAGATGGATCCCCGCGCGGTACACCTGCGCGTCGCGCTCGGCGAGCGCGCCGGGTGTGCCGACCTGGGAGCGCTTGGCCGCGTCCTTCATCAGGAACTCGGCCTCGTCGATCTTCTCTTCGAGGCGGGCGTAGACCCGGTCGAGATGCCGCTGTTCGACGGCGAGCTCGCGCTCCCGCGTACCGGACGGCGAGGCGGCATTGACGTCGGCCACCGAGGTCCCCTTCTCACGTGCTGCTGCTCGATATGAGCAGCCGTCCACCGTAATCGAAAGGGGCCCCGGTCGGCGACCTTCAGGCCTTCACGTCGACAAGCTTCTTGCCGTCGAAGGTGCGGACCTCGAAGCGGTCGATCTCGTCCGGTTCGAGGGCCGCGCCGCCGTGGACGTACAGCGGGGTGCGGGACCATTTGTCCGAGCCGCCCTCGATGCCGTAGCCGCGGTCGGGGACGGACCACGAGGTGACCGTCTCCTCCTCGCCGTTCTTGCCGATCGCGATCAGGGAGCACTTGAGCGGTCCCTTGACGTTCTTGAGCTCCAGGACGGTGTGCGTGCCCCAGCCCTTCTTCTCGACGCCGACGGTCGCCGTGACCTCGGTGTCCGCGTCGGTCGCGGTGAGCTTGGTGTCCATGTGGTGGAAGAAGGCGTCCTCGGCGGGGCTCGTCGAGTGGGCGTGCGGGGTCGCCGTGCCGCCTCCGTCGTTCATCGCGACCACCGTGAGCGGACCGCCGATGATCAGCGCGGCCGCGGCGGCCACCAGATAGAAGCCGCGGCGCCGCTTCTGCGCGCGCTTCTGGGCCACTTCGCCGACGAGGTTGTCCAGGAGCCGCCCGCTCGGCTGCGCGGACAGCTGCTCGCCGACCTGCCGTACGGGCTGCTGCGGCAGATCCGCGAGCGCGGCGAGCATGGGCTCCATGCCGGCGAGTTCGTCGAGCTGGGCCGCGCAGAAGCCGCAGCCGGCCAGATGCGCCTCGAAGGCTGTCGCCTCGCGGTCGTCGAGGATGCCGAGCGCATAGGCGCCGACGGTCTCGTGGACGTCCGCGGGCTCGTATCCGCCCGGTGCGTCCGGACCGTAGTAGCCGCTCATGCCGACACCCCCCGCTCCTGCAGCGCCAGCTTCATCGACCGGAGGGCGTAGAAGACCCGGGAGCGGACGGTGCCGCTGGGTATGCCGAGCACTTCGGCCGCCTCGTTGACCGTGCGTCCCTTGAAATACGTCTCCACGAGGACCTCCCGGTGCGCGGGGGTCAGATCGTCGAGCGCGTCCGAAAGTGTCATCAGCCAAAGCGCCTTGTCGATCTCATCCTCCGCGGGGATGACCTCCAGTGGTGCCGGGTCGACCTCCTGCGGCCGGGCCTGCCGGCTGCGGTGTCCGTCGATGACGATACGCCGCGCGACCGTGACCAGCCAGGGGCGGACGGAGCCGGTGGCGCGGTCGAGCTGCCCGGCGTTCTTCCACGCGCGGATCAGCGTCTCCTGCACCACGTCCTCGGCACGCTGGCGGTCCCCCGCGACCAGACGGAGGACGTACGCGAAGAGGGGACCCGCGTGCTCGCGGTAGAGCGCGCGCATCAAGTCCTCGTCGGGGGCGGGTTGTTCCGAGGGCGGGGGCACCCGGTGCCTGGCCCGCGGAGGTCGTTCGTCGGCCACTGCGGAATCCTTGCGCACGCCTGCCTCCGGTGTCCCCTGATCGGACGGGGCTGCCCCCACATTGCTTCGCTCACAGGGGAGTTACGGGGCGGGCGGGCCGCGTGTTCAACGCGTCGGGAAGTTTTTTCCTGAACCGTCGTTCAGGAGCACCCTCACGACACGGCCATACGGCGCCGGTGGCGCGCCACCCGCTCCCGGTTGCCGCAGACCTCGCTGGAGCACCAGCGGCGGCGGCGCCCGCGCGAGGTGTCCAGGTACACCAGGCTGCAGTTGTCACCCTCGCACTGCCGGATCCGGGAAGCGGCGACGGGGTCGGTGAGCAGCTCGATCAAGTCGCGCGCCACCGCCGCGAGCAGGGCCGGTCCGTCCGGGTCGTCGTGCAGCCGGCGCACGAGCCGCCCGTCGTCGGTCAGGACGGCGCGCGGTGCGGGCGGAGCGCCGCGCGCGCGGGTGTTGATCCGGTCGAGCGCGGACTCCAGGGGCCTGCGGTCGAGCGCCGGTTCGGCCCGTATCAACTGGTCTATGTCCGCCCGCAGTTCACGGAAGCGCAGCAGACACCCGACGTCGATCCGCCCGAGCGGACCGCCTGCGGGCACCAGGCCCGCGCCGACCAGCCAGGCGCAGAGCGCGCCGGTGCCGTCGAGGCGTTCGACCGGATGGGCCGTGGCGAGCAGATCCAGACAGATCCTGCCGGAGTCGAAGCGCAGCTCGTACGCCGCCGTACTCGCCACCATGCGCCTGTCACCGCCTTGTGGGGTCACCGGTGTGGCCGGTGCCGGCGATGACGGTCACCGGCAGCCGGTGTCCCTCACAGAGTGCCCGTCCGCGCGCACGGCCGGAAGACCCCGCGTTCAGAGGCTCCTTGTGGACCGCGCCTTCAGATCAGCGGCGGCGGGTCGTCGTGCAGGATCCGCTGGAACAGGAAGTGGTCGCGCCACGCGCCGTTGATGTGCAGATACGTGGGCGCGAAGCCGATCTTCTCGAAGCCGCACTTGGCGAGGACGCGCTGCGAGGCGAGGTTGTCGGTGAGGGTGGCGGCCTCGACGCGGTGCAGTCCGAGGTCGTCACGGGCGTGCGCGAGCATCGTCTCGGCGGCCCGTACGGCGAGCCCGCGGCCGAGGTACTCGCCGTCGATCCAGTAGCCGAGGGCGGCGCTGCGGAAGGGGCCGAGCGCGACCCCGGAGAGGTCGGCGCGGCCGATGACCTTGTCGCCGTGGGTGATGATCCAGCGCACGCTCCCGTCGTTCAGGCGGGCGAGCTGGCCCTCGACGGTGAAGAAGGAGTCGGCGCGCACGGGGTCGGTGGTACGCAGGTGCTCCCTGTTGCGCAGATGCGCCTCGACGAGCGCGGCGGCGTCTTCCGGTGTCGCGGCCCGGATCTCATAGGTCTCATCGGTCATCGGCGCACCGTACCCCGGGCGGGAAACGGCCCGCGGTGGACCCTCGCGCAGCGCGGTGGACCCTCGCGTATGCCCCCGAGCGGCTGGACCATGGCCGCGGGGGCGGCCCGGGCGCTTGACTGATCACATGACGACGACAACCGCACCGCAGCAGCAGCGCACCAGGAGCACCGGCATCGTCCTGATCGCCGCCACCTTGTTCAACGGCGTCATGGCGGGTGTCTGGTTCGCCTACTCCACGTCCGTGATGGGCGCGCTCGCCCGCCAGGACGACCGCACCTACATCGGCATGATGCAGGACATCAACATCGTGATCCGCAACCCCTTGTTCTTCCTCGGCATGCTCGGCGCCCTCGCCCTGCCGGCCTTCGCCGCCTGGCAGTTGAGGAAGCAGCGGCCGGTCATCGGGTGGGTCCTGGCCGGGACCGCCCTGTATCTCGCGGCGTTCTTCGTGACGATGGGCGCCAATGTGCCGCTCAACGACGCTCTCGACGCCGCCGGCGACCCCGCGAAGATCGCCTCCCCCGCCTCCGTACGGGCGGACTTCGAGGACCCGTGGGTCATGTGGAACCACATCCGCGGCATCCTCAACGTGGCCGCCGTGGTCTGCCTGAGCCGCGCCCTGATCCTGTTCGGCCGCCGAACGGCCCGGACCGCCGCCTGATCGGACCGTACGGCCACGTGAACGGCCCCGCCCCCTGTGGGCGGGGCCGTGGGCGTGTCAGCCCGAGTACTTCGTCTCCGCCGCCGGGTCCAGGGCCAGGCGGTATCCGCGTTTCACCACCGTCTGGATCAGCTTCGGGGCGCCCAGGGCCGCGCGGAGGCGGGCCATGGCCGTCTCCACCGCGTGCTCGTCCTGCCCGGCGCCCGGCAGGACGCGCAGCAGGTCCGCGCGGGAGACCACCCAGCCGGGACGGCGGGCCAGCGCCCGCAGGAGCGCCATGCCGGCGGGTGGGACGGGCCGCAGTTCGCCGTCGAGCACGGCCGCGTGGCCGCGGATCTGCAGCCGGCGCCCGGCCACGGGCAACAGCGCGGCGCGGACGGGGAGTTCGACGCACAGGAGCTGGACCAAGGGGCCGAGGCGGAAGCGCTCCGGCTGGATCGTGGTCAGGCCCTGGGCCTGCAGCGGCAGGGCGGTGACGGGTCCGACGCAGGCGGCGAGCACGTCGTGGCCGAGCGCGGCGAGCAGCTCCGCGTCCTGGCCTCGTTCCGCCGCGCGGTTCAGGAGCGAGACGGCGGCCGGGGCGCTGGTGAACGTGACCGCGTCCACGGTGCGCGCGAGGACCGCGTCGAGCAGCCGGTCCACGGGCGTCAGGTCCTCCGGCGGCATCCACCGGTACACCGGGACGCCGACGACTTCGGCGCCTCCTGCCCGTAGCGACTCGACGAAACCGGGCAGGGGCTCGCCGTGCAGCTGGAGGGCGATGCGGCGGCCGTCGACGCCCTCGGCGAGCAGCCGGTCGAGCACCTCGGCCATCGACTCGGACGCCGGCGACCAGGACTCGGTGAGCCCGGCGGCCCGGATGGCGCCCTTGACCTTGGGCCCGCGGGCGAGCAGTTCGGCCTCGTGCAGGCACGCGAGGAGCGCGTCGCCGATGCCCCAGCCGTCGGCCGCGGCCAGCCAGCCGCGGAAGCCGATCGCGGTGGTGGCGACCACCACGTCGGGCGCGTGGTCGAGCAACTGCTTGGTGGCGGCGAGCAGTTCGCTGTCGTCGGCGAGCGGCACGATCCGCAGCGCGGGCGCGTGCAGGACGGTCGCACCGCGCCGTTCCAGGAGCGCGCCCAGTTCGTCGGCGCGGCGCGCTGCCGTCACGCCGACGGTGAATCCGGCCAGGGGGCGGGTCTGATCTGCCATGTCGTTGTCCCATCGTGCGGTCGACCGAGCCTGCCAACGGTGCGTGACAGGCTCGGTTCGCCCTGATTGCACGGGTGTTACGCGACCCGGCGCGCGGGTTGCAAGGATCACACCTCGGCGTAACTGAGCTGCGGCTTCGGCTCGGTGGCGGCCGTGGCGGGTGCGGGGGCCGGGCGGCGCAGGTACACGGCCCAGGTCACCACGAAGCACAGCGCGTAGCAGACGAGGAAGGCCGTGAAGGCGGCCGTGGCGTTGCCGACGCTCAGGAAGGACTGGCGGAACGCGAGGTTGATACCGAGTCCGCCGACCGCGCCGACCGCCCCGATCAGACCGATCGCGGCGCCGGAGAGCCGGCGCGCCCAGGCATCGGCCGCCTCGCCGGTCAGGCCCCTGGCCAGCGCCTTCGCCTGGAAGATGCCGGGGATCATCTTGAACGTGGACCCGTTGCCGAGCCCGCTCAGGACGAACAGGGCGGTGAAGCCCACAAGGAACACCGGCAGGGACTCGCGCAGCGACGCGAAGATCACCACAAGGGTCGCCACGGCCATGGCCGCGAAGTTCCACAGCGTGATCCTGGCCCCGCCGAAGCGGTCCGCGAGCAGTCCGCCGACCGGCCGGATCAGCGAGCCGAGCAGCGGTCCGATGAAGGTGAGCGAGGCGGCCTGCAGCGGGGTGCGGCCGAACTGGGTCTGCAGGACGAGACCGAAGGCGAAGCTGTAGCCGATGAACGAGCCGAAGGTGCCGACGTAGAGGAAAGACATGATCCAGGTGTGCGGATCGCTCACCGACTCGCGTACGGCACGGGTGTCGTTGCGCACGGGCGCGAGGTTGTCCATCCGCAGGGCGGCGAGCGTGGCCGCGAGGACGATCAGCGGCAGATAGATCCCGAGCAGCAGCCGCGGGTGTCCCGCGCCCACGACGCCGATCACGAGCAGGCCCATGAGCTGTACGACCGGCACCCCGATGTTGCCGCCGCCCGCGTTCAGACCGAGCGCCCAGCCCTTCTTCCGCAGCGGGAAGAAGGCGTTGATGTTGGTCATGGACGAGGCGAAGTTGCCGCCGCCCACACCGGTGAGCACCGCCACCATGAGGAAGGTGGTGTACGAGGTGCCGGGCTCCATGACCGCGAAGGCGGCCAGGGTCGGGGCGAGCAGCAGCAGCGCGCTGAAGACCGTCCAGTTGCGCCCGCCGAAGCGCGCCACCGCGAAGGTGTACGGGACCCGGATCGCCGCGCCGACCAGCGTCGCCGTACCGATGAGGAAGAACTTCCCGGCCGGGTCGATGCCGTACTCCGGGCCCATGAACAGGACGAGCACCGACCACAGCGACCAGATCGAGAAGCCGATGTGCTCGCTGAGGACGGAGTAGAGAAGGTTGCGCCGTGCGACCTTCTCCCCCGTCGTCGCCCAGAACTCCTCGTCCTCCGGGTCCCACCGCTCGATCCAGCGGCCTGACCTGCGCTGTTGCGCTGTGGCTCGGGCTGTCATCGCGCCTCCCCTGATGCGTCATCCGGTCGAGGACGACGCTAGGGAGCGGTGGTTTCCGGGCGGTGCCCGATCAGATGACCGCGGCGCAACCTTGCTCTCACCCGTACATCAGGCGGCGTGTGAGCGCGCCCTCCGACCGGACCCGCCTGATCCGCCGGTCCCCGTGGAGCCCCGGCGCTTCGAGCCGTTCGGCCACAGGCGTGGCTTGCGCTTGGCGGCGATGTCCTCGATCCAGCCGACGGCCACGATCATCAGGCCGATGAGCGGCCAGACGAGCACGAACATCCAGACCGTGTACGTGGTCTCGAAGGCCGGCCCGAAGTTCTCGTAGAAGCCGGGGATGTCCCAGACCTGGTCGAGGATCGGTATGGTCGCCATGATCAGCGCGTTGTGCCACAGATAGATCGTGACGGCACGGTTGTTGGAGAGCGTGATCAGCTTGTCGAACTGCTTGAGCCGGCCCGGCAGCTCCTGCCACGACGGCGCGTACTGCAGCAGGATCACCACGCAGCCGAAGGACCAGGTGGCCTGGGCGAGCGGGATGTCGTTGAGGTCCCAGCCGTCGGGGCCGAGGTGGTTCGAGGCCCACCACAGGCCGAAGGCCATCAGGAGCGCGGCCAGCGAGACCGTCATGTACCGCGGGATCTTCTTGAGCGTGCCCTCCTGGTGGGCGAAGCCCAGGACCCAGCAGGAGCCGTAGACCGCGAAGTCGGTGACCGCGTTCCCCGTCTCGCCGGGGATCTTCACGAGGCCCGTGCCGACCACCGCGGTGAGCGCGAGCGGGGCGAGCAGCGTGGCATACGGCAGCCGCCGGAAGGCCCACAGGAGCAGGGGCGAGGCGAGCACGAACCACAGGTACGCGCGGATGTACCAGAGCACACCGGCGGCCTGCACCGCCCAGGTCTCCTCCAGGAGTCCGGAGGGCGAGCCGCTCTGCCACGGGTAGGGCGGGGCGCCCACCGGGAACACGTAGTTGAGCAACTGCAGGAACCAGGTGCCGCCGAGGTCCTTCGCCGGGTCCCAGCCCTGCAGGAACATGATCGGCACGATGGCGGCGCCGAACAGCCAGACGGGCGGCAGCAGACGGCGGATCCGGCCGCGGATCACACCGAGCGCGGGCCGCTTCAGGGAGCGCGCCATCAGCGATCCGGCGAGCGCGAACATCACGCCCATGGAGGGGAAGAGGACGGTCAGCCAGGCCCAGCCGAAGATGTGGTAGAGCACGACGCGGACCAGCGCGAGGGAGCGCAGGAGGTCCAGGTACCGGTCACGGCCCGGCTTCGGGGCCGAGGGCTTGGGGGCGGCCTCGGGCTCCGGCTCGGTGGTCCGCTGCTGCGGGACCGCGTACGCGCCGCCGGCGCGGGTGGGGTCGAGCGCCGGGTCGTAGGACGGGTCGTAGCCGGGGTCGTACGTGGAGGCGCGGGTGGGGTCGTACGTGGAGGCGCGGGTGGGGTCCCGCGTCGGGTCGTACGACGGGTCGAAGCCGGGGTCGTACGACGTGGGCCACGCGGACTGCTCGTCCGGGTGCCCCGAGCCCGAGGGGTCGTAGCGGTGCGTGCTCATCCGACCGGCCTCCGCTCGCCGTGGTGCTGCTGGGAGGGGATGCCGGGCGCCGAGCCCACCACGCCGGTGCGCCGCAGCTTCTGCCAGCGCAGCCGGCCGCCGGTCAGTGCGGTGATCCAGGACTGCAGGAGCACCACGTACATCAACTGCCGGTAGAGGATCTGCTGCAGCGGCAGCGAGATCAGATGCGTCATCTTCTCGCGGTCGAGCCGGAAGGCGTACGCGGCGCAGACGGCCTGGATGGCGAGGACGCCCAGCCACGCGATGATCGTCTTCTGGGTCGGCCCGAAGAACAGCCCGTACAGCAGGAAGACGTCGATCAGCGGCGCGAGCAGCGGGGCGAGCACCATGAACGCCGAGACCAGCGGCAGGCCGACGCGTCCGAAGCGGCCGGAGGGCCCGCCCTCGATGAAGGAGCGCTTGTGCTTCCAGATCGCCTGCATCGTGCCGTACGACCACCGGTAGCGCTGCGACCACAGCTGCTGGACGGTCTCCGGGGCCTCGGTCCAGGCCCGCGCGTTCTCCGCGTACACGACGTGCCAGCCGTCGCGGTGCAGGGCCATCGTGATGTCGGTGTCCTCGGCGAGCGTGTCGTCGCTCATCCCGCCGACGCGCTCCAGGGCGGAACGGCGGAACGCGCCGACGGCGCCGGGGATGGTGGGCATGCAGCGCAGGACGTCGTACATCCGGCGGTCGAGGTTGAAGCCCATCACGTACTCGATGTGCTGCCAGGCGCCGATCAGCGAGTCCTTGTTGCCGACCTTCGCGTTGCCCGCGACCGCGCCCACGCGCGGGTCGCCGAACGGCTGGACCAGCTCGCGGACCGTGGACTGCTCGAAGACGGTGTCGCCGTCCATCATCACGATCAGGTCATGACGGGCATTGGCCACACCGCGGTTCAGTGCGGCGGGCTTGCCCGCATTGTGCTGGCGGACCACCCGGACGCCCGGGAGCCGCAGGCTCTCGACGAGGCGGGCCGTGCCGTCCGTGGAGCCGTCGTCGATGACGATGACCTCGATGGGATGGTCACTGCCGACCAGCGAACGCACGGTGTTCTCGATGCACTTCGCCTCGTTGAACGCGGGTACGAGCACCGACACCGGCTCCTGCACCGGCGGCCCCCAGCGGAAGCCGCGGCGGCGGGTGCGGCGGGCGTGCGCGAAGGACAGCACCAGCATCAGGCCGAAGCGGGCGATGACGAGGACGCCGATCGCGGCGAGACCCACGACGAGGACGTCGGTGACGTGCTCGGAGGCTTGCACCGCGTAGACGAACGCCTTGCCCTTCCACAGGTCGAGCCCGGTGACCTCGGTGTGCGCGCTCTGCACGCCCAGCGCACCGGTGAGGTGCGTGAAGTCGTAGCCCTTGGCCTGCAGGTCGGGGATGAACCGGTCGAGCGCCGCCACGGTCTGCGAGCGGTTGCCGCCCGAGTCGTGCATCAGGACGATGGCGCCCTTGCCCTTCTTGGGCGTGGCGCGCTCGATGATCGCGTCGACCCCGGGGCGCTTCCAGTCCTCGCTGTCGGTGTTGTTGACGACGGTGATGTAGCCGCGGGAGCCGATGTACTGCGCGACCGGCCAATTCTTGTTGTCGAAGGCGTCGGCGTGGGACGAGTACGGCGGCCGGAACAGCGTGGTGCGCACGCCGGCCGAGCCCGCGAGCGCCAGCTGGTTCTGGGAGAGCTCCCAGTCGATGCGGTTCTTCGACTGGTAGGAGAGGTCGGGGTGGTTGAAGGTGTGCAGCCCCACCTCGTGGCCCTCGTCGACCATGCGCTTGACGAGGTCGGGGTAGCGCGAGGCCATGGTGCCGGTGACGAAGAAGACGGCGTGGGCGTCGTGCTCCTTGAGCACGTCGAGGACCTTCGGCGTCCAGGTCGGGTCGGGACCGTCGTCGAAGGTCAGGACGAGCTTCTTGCGCGGGACCTCACGCGTGGTGATGTGGTCCTCGCGCGCGTCGATCACCGGGCCGCCGCCGAGCACACGGTGGGGCACCTGGTCGGTGGCGGCGGGCGGGCGCACCCGGTGGTCGGCCAGGATCTCGCTGTGCACGTAGCCGCGCAGCATCAGCATCGCGAGGAGCGCGACGAGGAACAGCAGCGGCAGCAGGTACCGCAGGGGGACACGGCGCCTGCGGGCGGCACCGGTGGAACGGGGGGTCATAGTGCGGCGCCTGCCAGGGAGACGTGACTCCCGCCCTCTTGGGCGGGACCTGTTTCGGGGGTGGGGGCATCGGCTCCGGAGACGACGGGCTGTCCGTTGCCGCCGTTGCCACCCCCGCCGGTGTTGCCGGCCGTGGGGTCGACCGGGTCGGTCGGGTCCGGCGGGTCGACCGGGTCGGACGGGTCCGGGTCGGGGTCCGGTGTCGTCGGGTCGGGATCGGGGTCCGGAGTGGTCGGGTCCGGGTCCGGGTCGCCGCCGTCGGTGGGCTTCACCGTGGGCTTGCCCGTGTCGGTCGGATCGGGCGTCGGGCCGCCCGTGGGGAGGCCGGTCGGCGAAGGGTTCCCGGTGCCGACGGACTCGCCCTGGCCGGGAGTGGCTCCGGGGTCGGCCGTCGAGGTCGGGCCGGTGGGCGAAGGCGAGGGCTTCACCTTGCCGGACGACTTCTTGTCGTCGCCGATGCCCGGCATCCACGGCGCGTCCGAATTGCCCGAGGCGAGCGTGGCGACGAGCACCACCGCGTACACCGCGCAGACGACGCCCATGATCCAGCCGATCCGCCGCACTTTGCGCCCACGGCTGCCGGACTCATCGACGAAAACGGGCTTGTCGGCATCCCGGCTGCCTTCGGCGGCCAGGGCCTCGTCAGCCCGCAGACGGCCCAGACCATCGATCTGGACCGTGACCTCGTTCGGATCGTGTGTGTGCCCCGAGAGGGCGTCTTCCCGCCAATTCTCCACTGCTGTACGCCTATTCCCCCAAGGAACCGGCGGGCGCGCGCGAGACCGGGCACTCGCCGCCGGACCGGACCCCACCCGGTCCGAGCGCCCCCCTCATCACTCTGCGCCCGGATGACGAATGTAGCGCAGACGAGTGACACCCGTTGGTTCAGGTCAGTTCTGCCTCAGCGCTGCTGACGCAGTCCGGCATGGGAGCGGTTCCATCCGGCGCCCCGAAACGATGGCAAAGATTTGGCCATACGAAGGCGGAGGGACCCCCGCCGTACGGCAGGCCCCTCCGCCGTCACCTCATGTGACTCAGCAGCCCCTTGCTTTGCTCCAGGAACATTCAATGTCCGCGCTTCCCGCGTCCCCGCTCCGCCGGAGCGGACGCACGGCCGTGGCCCCGTCCGCGCCGGAGGAGGCGAGGGTCACAACGATGGCGTCCTCGATGCTCTTCACGGACGACGCGAGGTAGTTGTTGAGCACGATCGCGTAGACGAGCTCCCGCCCGTCCTTGTCCTTCACATAACCCGACAGCGCCGAGGCGCCGGTGAGCGAGCCGGTCTTGCCGCGTGCGTTGAGCGCGGCCGGCGTCCCGCACATCCGCGACCTGAGCGTGCCGCCGACGAACCGGTCGGGATCGCAGGCGACCGGCAGGGACCGCGCCCAGTCCGCGTACCAGGGCTCCTCGCGCACGGAGAGCAGCAGTTCGGCGAGTTGGGCGGCCGGGATGTTGTTCATCCGCGAGAGCCCCGAGCCGTCCACCTGCCGCAGCTTCGCGCTGTCGACCCCGGCCTGCTTCAGATAGCCGGCGATGGCGGTGAGCCCGGCGTTCCAGGTGCCGCTGCCGGCGGTCTCGTAACCGATGGCCTTGGTGAGCGCCTCGGCATGCATGTTGTTGGAGAGCTTCATGAACGGGACGAGCAGGTCCTTGAGCGGCATCGACCTGTGCACCGCGACCTCCCTCGCTCCCTCGGGCGCCGCCTTCCCGAGCCGGGTCCCGCCGACGACCCGTACGCCCTCCGCGGCCAGCGCCCTGCGGAAGACGTCGGCGGCGTAGCCCGTGGGCTCCCAGACCGTCACCCACTCCTTGGCCGGGTCGTCGCCCGCGGGGATGCCGCCGCTGACGACGATCTCGTTGCCGCCGTGCCGCCGCTCGACCGTGAGGCCGCCGTCCTGCCCGGCGGGCAGCGTCTCGGCCCGGTTGACGGTCTTCACGTACCCGGTGGAGGGCGTCACCGCGATCCGCGGCCGCTCGCCCGCCGCGGCGCCCGGGTGGACCTCGACGATCACCGTGCCCGCGTCGTAGTCCGTGTCCGGGGCGACGGTGAGGGCGGAGATCTGCGCCGAGTAGTACGAGGACTCGTCGTCGGCGGCCCAACTCCGCCCGAGCCGCTGCGTGTCGAAGCGGGTGTCGTCCGCGACGAGATCACCGCTGACCGTCCGCACCCCGCTGTCCGCGACGTCGGCGGCGAGCTTGCGGTAGTCGCTCGCGAGCGCCGTCGGGTCACCGCTCCCCCGCAGATACAGATCACCCCGCAGTACGGAGCCGTGCCGCGCCCCGTCCGCCAGCGCCTCGGTCGTGAACCGGTAGTCGGTGCCGAGCAGTTCGGCCGCGGCGGCGGAGGTGGGGAGCTTCGTGTTGGAGGCCGGCATCAGACGACGGGACGCCTCGTGCCGGTACAGGACCTCCCCGCTGCCGGCGTCGGCGACGACGACGCTCGCCGCGCCGCCGTCCATCCGCGGATCGGCGAGGATCGTCTCGATGGCCTCGGTGAGCCCGGGCCTGGCGGCCGCTTTCCCGTCCGCACCGGCCGGTCCGCTCCAGGTCAGCACGGTGGCGGCGAGACCGACGACGAGGGGCAGGGCGAAGGCCCGCTTGCGCATACGTCCCAAGGGTCTACTCATGCCACCGCAGCATCCCGGATCCGGGGCGCGCCCAACAGAAGGCATGAGACCTTCCACGTATTGCGCGCATCCCGTTACAAATGCTCCCGGCCGCCGCAATACGCGGTTCCTAGGCTGGCCCCATGACCACCACCGTCCCCACGCCCACCACGACGGCTCCGGCTTCCGCGCCCGACTCCTCGGGCGCCCTGTTCGGTCACGCCGCCCACGTGGTGTGCCTGCTCCTGGGCCTCCCGTTCCTGGCCTGGGTCCCGGCCCTGTGCCTGCGGAACACGGCGAAGGACGCCCACCAGCGCGCGCACGCCACCACCGCACTCGACTTCGCGCTGACCCAGTTGATCGTCTGGAGCGTGTGGGGGCTGCTCCTTCTCGGCTCCCTGGTGATGGCCGCGTCGAACGGCGCGGTCGTCGCACCGGTCGTCATCGGCGCGGCCGGACTCGTCTACTTCGCGCTCGGCGTCCGGGCCACGTGCCATGCGCTGTTCCACGCGTACCGCATCGAGCCGTACCGCTACCCCGCGTACGTGGCGTTCCGTATGGTGCGCTGAGCCACTCGGCCCGGGCACGGCCTTCCAACGCGATGTCCGAATCCCGCCAGCACGTACGTCCCGCCCCCCGCACCCTGGCTGTCATGACACCGACGCAGACCGAGCCCGACACCCGGACCTACGAGGTCAGGGCCATCGCCCCCGAGACGCTCGCGCAGCTCCTGATCCGGGACGACGCGGGGCAGCACCGGCAGGCGTTCACCGACCGCGAGGGCGGCGCACCCCTGCGCTGCTGTCTGCGGCGGAGCACGGCCGGCGAGCGCATCGCGCTCGTCTCGTACGCGCCCCTGCGACGCTGGGCCGCGGAGACGGGCGCCGAGCCCGGGGCCTACGACGAGTGCGGCCCGGTCTTCGTGCACGCCGACGCGTGCGGCGGTCCGCCGCCCGGCGACAACTACCCCGCCGCCCTGCACGGCGAGCGCCGCGTCCTGCGCGCGTACGACGCCCGCGGCCACATCCTCGGCGGCCGTCTGATCGAGTCCCCACGCGCGCACACCACCGAGGCGGAGCAGGCCATCGCCACGCTCCTCGCCGACCCCGCCGTGGCCCTCGTCCACGTACGGGCTGTGGAGTTCGGCTGCTTCTTCTTCGAGGTGCGCACCCGCATCTCCACGGAGGGCCTGCCCGGACACAGCACAACGCCCCTGACCTGACGGCAAAGCCGCAGGTCAGGGGCGCTGTATTCAACACATGGGGTGGTGGAGATGGCGGGAATCGAACCCGCGTCCAACGGTGCGGAATCAGGGCTTCTCCGTGTGCAGTCCGGTATGAGTTTCTCAGCCCTCCGCATCACCCGGACGAGTGCGGAACAGGCTCAGTCACTGTTTGATTTCCCTCTTCACCCCGTGACCGGGATCAAGGTTTAGTCCCCTGAATGATGCCAGGATCCGGGTCGGGAACACCCCCGGGCTGACACTTCGCAAGTCGCTACTTAGGCAGCGAGGGCGAAGGAATCGCGCTTGGTATCGGCGATTATTGGTTTCGGCATGTGGTTAACGAGATCATTGCCGCTTCCTCGACACGCTTCCCCTGCTTCGACATCCGCTGTCGAAACCGATCATCCCCATGTTGATTTTTCAAAGCCGGATCCGGGGATCCGACGTGTGCCCCTGCTGTGAGGTGCACGGCCCATCGTACGGGACCGGGGCCTGGTGAGGCCAACCATTTACTCGCGCCCGCGCTCCTTGCGCTTGGCCGCCGACATCGCGCGGTCCGCCTCGCGCCGGTCCTGCTTCTCGCGGAGCGTCTGCCGCTTGTCGAACTCCTTCTTGCCGCGCGCGAGCGCGATCTCGACCTTCGCCCGGCCGCCCTTGAAGTACAGGACGAGCGGCACGATCGTGTGCCCCGTCTCCTGCGACTTCGACTCCAGCTTGTCGATCTCGTCGCGGTGCAGCAGCAGCTTGCGCTTGCGGCGCGCGGAGTGGTTGGTCCAGGTGCCCTGGGCGTACTCCGGGACATGCACGTTGTGCAGCCATGCCTCGTGGTCGTCGATCTGCACGAAGCCGTCCACGAGCGAGGCTCGCCCCTGGCGCAGCGACTTCACCTCGGTGCCGGTGAGCACGAGACCGCACTCGTAGGTGTCGAGGATGTGGTAGTCGTGCCGCGCCTTCTTGTTCTGGGCGACGAGCTTGCGCTCGGGCGCCTTGTCCTTCGCGGACTTCCTGGATTCCTTCATCTTGGCCATAGTGCTGGCCATTTTCGCACTACGAGGGGGGTCCGAGGCCAGTCAATACTGTGCGGGCCCGGTTCTCGGCGTTCTCGCCCGCCCGGACGTCCGGAGTGATGCCCCGGCCGTCGACACCGCGCCCCGAGGGGGTCCGGTAGTGACCCACCGTCAGCTCGGCCACGGAGCCGTCGGGCAGCCGGGTGGGCATCTGGACCGAGCCCTTGCCGAAGGTCCGCGAACCCACCACGATCGCCCGGCCGCGGTCCTGCAGGGCGCCGGCGAGCAGTTCGGCCGCGCTCATCGTGCCGCCGTCGACGAGCACGACCAGGGGTCTGGAGGTCTGTCCGCCGCGGATCGCGTGCAGCGCGCGCTGTTCGCCGCGTACGTCGTACGTGGCCACGAGGCCGCCGTCGAGGAACACGGACGCGGCGTCCACCGCCTCGGCGACCAGACCGCCGGAGTTGCCGCGCAGATCCAGCAGCATGCCATGGCCCGCGGGCGCGGTCTCCAGCGCCTTGCGGACCTCGGCGCCCGAGCCCTTGGTGAAGGAGGCGACCTTCACCAGCCGGGTGCCGTCCGCGAAGTCCCGTACGGAGACGGTCTGCCGGGCGAGGGTGGCGCGCTGCAAGGTGCTGCTCCAGGTGCGCCTGCCGCGCTGCATGCCGAGCGTGACCTCGCTGCCGGGCGCCGCGTCGTCCGCACGGCCGGCGCTCGCGTCCTCGTCGGCGCCGCGCAGGAGCCGTACGACATCGGCCGGTGAGCGGCCGTGCACGCGCCGGCCGTCGACCGAGCGCAGTTCGTCGCCCTTCTCGATGCCCGCGAGGTCGGCGGGGCCGCCGCGCTGGACCGCGGCCACCTCGATCGCGCCGGAGCGGTCCTTGCGGGTCCACAGGCCGACACCGGTGTACTCGCCGTCAAGGGCCTGCTCGAACTTCTCGTACTCCTCCTCGTCGTAGACCTGCCCCCAGCGGTCACCACTGCGGCTGACCGCCTCGCGGGCGGCCTCCGTGGGCGACTTGCCGTCGGCCATCGCCTCGGCGGCGGCCTCGGAGACGTCCTGGGCGACGGGGGTACGGGAGGCGGGTTCCTGGTGCGGCTCGGAACCGAAGGACCCGGTCGCGGCACCGGCGGCGAGCACACTCGCGAAGAGCAACGTCAGCCCCGCCCCGCGGCGGATGCTGCGGGGCCTCTTGAAGAGGCTCTCGGGGCCCGACATGTCGGTGAGTCTAGGACAACGCCGGGCGCCGTACGGTCCGTTGACCGTACGGCGCCCGGGGCATGTGTCACACCTTCAGGTACTTGCGCAACGCGAAGAACGCCGCCAACGCCGGCATCAGCAGACCGATGACGATGACGAACGGAAGGACGGCGAAGACCTCGTCCATGCCGATGAAGTTCACCAGGGGCATCTTGTCGGCGAGTTCGAGACCGTGGTCGATCATGAAGACGCGGCCGGCGATCAGCAGCCCGGCGGCGAGCAGCGCTCCCAGCGCCCCCGCGAAAGCGGCCTCCATGATGAACGGCAGCTGGATGTAGAAGCTGGAGGCGCCGACCAGCCGCATGATGCCCGTTTCACGGCGTCGGCTGAACGCCGAGACGCGCACCGTGTTGACGATCAGCATCAGGGCGACGATCAGCATCAGGCCCATGAGGGCGAGCGCTCCGATGTTCATGCCGTTGAGCAACTCGAAGAGTTTGTCGACGGTCTCTCTCTGGTCCTGGACGGACTGCACGCCCGGGCGGTCGGCGACGGCGCTCGTGATGACCTTGAACTTCTCGGGGTCGTCGAGCTTGACGCGGAACGACTCCTGCATCTGGTCGGGCTGCAGGCTCTGGGCGAGGGGCGAGTTGCCGTACTGCTCCTGGTAGTGCTTCCAGGCCTCGTCCTTGTCCTCGTGGATGACCTGCTCGACCGGTTCGAGCTTCTCGAGGTCGGCCTTGAGGGTCGCCATCTGCGCCTTGGTGACCGCGCCCTCGGTGCAGTTGGGGTCGGACTCCGCGTCGCCCTTGCTGCACAGGTAGACGGCGACGTTGACCTTGTCGTACCAGTAGCCCTTCATCACGCTGACCTGCTTGAGGCCGAGCAGGGCACCGCCGAACAGCGCGAGCGACAGGGCGACCGACACGATCACCGCGATGGTCATCGTCAGATTACGGCGGAGACCGACGCCGATCTCCGACAGTACGAATTGGGCGCGCATGGCGTCCTTTCAGTGCTCGGGTTGCTCTGTGCCTCAGTGCTGGTAGCCGTAGACGCCGCGCGACTGGTCGCGCACGAGGCGTCCGCCTTCCAGCTCGATGACGCGCTTGCGCATCTGGTCCACGATGTTCTGGTCGTGGGTGGCCATCACCACGGTGGTGCCCGTGCGGTTGATGCGGTCAAGCAGCTTCATGATGCCGACGGACGTCTGCGGGTCGAGGTTGCCCGTGGGCTCGTCCGCGATGAGCAGCATCGGGCGGTTCACGAAGGCGCGGGCGATGGCCACGCGCTGCTGCTCACCACCGGACAGCTCGCCCGGCATACGGGACTCCTTGCCGCCGAGACCGACGAGGTCGAGGACCTCGGGGACGGTCTTGCGGATGGTGCCGCGGGGCTTGCCGATGACTTCGAGCGCGAACGCGACGTTCTCGCCGACGGTCTTGTTGGGCAGCAGCCGGAAGTCCTGGAACACAGTCCCCAGCTGGCGCCGGATGTGCGGCACCTTCCAGTTGGAGACGCGGCCGAGGTCCTTGCCGAGGACGTGCACCTGGCCCTGGCTCGCGCGCTCCTCGCGCAGGATCAGCCGCAGGAAGGTCGACTTTCCGGAGCCGGATGACCCCACAAGGAAGACGAACTCGCCGCGCTCGATCTCCAGGGAGACATCCCTGAGGGCGGGGCGGTTCTGCTTGGGGTAGGTCTTGGAGACGTTGTCGAATCGGATCACGGATGCACCACGAGTCGCCGGGGGTAGGTGAGCGTGACCATACGCGAAGCGGGGTACGCGGCGCAGGGGGCGGCTGGGGTTGCGCGTGGGATGTGCGATTTGTCGCCGCATTCGCTGTGATTCGCCCGTACGCGAACCGGTGCCTTCCGGCGGGGCGCGCCGAATCGTGGCGAAGCTGGCACAGTGGTAGGGGGAACCGCAGCGTTCCCGTGAGCGTTGTGCGCGGTGAAGCCCTGAGGTGGGGCCGCGCGGGAGGAGGGCAGGCGCATGACCTATGACCGATTGGTGTGTGCGAGCTGTGCTGCGCCCGTGAGCGAGGGCCGCTGCCCCGTATGCCGGGCGAACCGCGAGCGCCTCGCGCAGCAGGGCCCCTTCGGCGGGTTGAATCCCGTGACGCTGATAGCGCTGCTCGTGATGGTGGTGGCGGCGATGGCGCTGGTGGCACACCAGGCGGCCTAGCGCCCGCAGGAACGTGAGAAGGGCCCGGAGCCGAGGTGGCTCCGGGCCCTTCTGCCGCTCGCACGCGAGCGTCACTTCCAGGTCACTGCACTCAGGCAGCGGCACCGGTGTTGCGGTTCACCAGACGCGGGAGCATCCGGAAGCCGATGCCGCCGGCGATCATGGTCGCGGCGCCGATCAGCAGGAATGTGGTCTCGGCCGCACCGGTCTCGGCGAGCTCGCCGCCACCGTTGCCGGTCTCGGCCGGAGCCGTGCCGGTGTCCTCGAGGCCTTCCTTGCCGCCCTGCTCGACGGGCTGGTTGCCCTCGTTGTCGGGGTCGGTCTCGTTGCCGCCGGTGTTGCCGCCGTTGCCGGAGCCGCCGTTGTCGGAGCCGCCGTTGCCGTTGCCTCCGTCACCGCCGTTCCCACCGTTGCCGTTGCCACCGTTCCCGTTGCCACCGTTGCCGTTGCCGCCGTTGCCGGCGTCGCCGCCCTCGGTCGCGCCGCCGTCGGTGTCGCCGCCGGAGGTGGTCTCACCGGTCGTCTCGCCCGACGTGGTCTCACCCGTGGTCTCGCCAGAGGTGGTCTCACCGGTCGTCTCGCCCGACGTTGTCTCACCCGTGGTCTCACCGGAGGTGGTCTCACCAGTGGTGGTCCCGCCCGCGGTCTCACAGTCCGGAGCGCCCGGGATGCAGTCGTCGTCGTCCTCGTCCTCATCGCCCAGTCGGGCGTTGACGTTGAGGCCGTCCTCGTCAGCGGTGACGCCGACGCTGCCCACGCCAGGCACCTCAATGCCGGCGGCCGAGGCCGCGCCGGCCGCGGTGAGGGACGCACCGGCCGCGATCACGGCACCGGCGGCTATCCGCGCAACGCGGATCCGCGTCTTCTTGGTCATCTGCCTGCTACCCCCAGTAGCTTCTCGTCGATGGAGCAGCCGTATCCGGGGCCACGGCCCGGCGGGGTTTGCTGTTCTCTTACGGGACCGCCTCAGCAAGGGCTTGTCCCGCTTGCCCCGTTCACACCCGCCCCAGACATACGCATGCTGCCCAGCAGCCTGTCCAGAGTTAAGAGTTACGTCAAGGCCGCTTAGTGCAGGATGTCCGTTTCATGATCAGTTGCCCGGCAAGAGCGTCATGACTGTGACCGATCCCCCATCACCTCCACACGATTCCCACCGCCGCCCGGCGAATCCCCGCGCGACGAGGGCGTGTTGTCGGTGCCTCCTGACACGATGGATGCAGTCGGGAAGATCGCACGGGGACGTGCACACGGAACGGGGGCGGCGTGACGGAGAGCGGCGGCCAGGCGGCCGTGGGGGCGCGGGCCCGGGCCCTGCTGCGGTCCGGGCGCGAGCTGCTGGGGGCGGCCCGGTCGGTGCTGCGCGAGCAGGAGGCCGCGCAGGGCGAGGTGCGGTGCGCGTACGGGGTGCTCGCCGAGGTCTGCGTCAAGGAGGAGCTCGCGGGCCTGCCGCTGACCGCGCTGCGGGAGGTCACGCGCGGGCAGCTGCGCGAGGCCGCGCTGCAGGCGCTGGACGCGGGCGGGTACGCCTCGGTGGGACAGGTCCGCGAGGCGCAGCCGTACGCACTGCGGCAGGTGCCGGGGATCGGCGCGCAGACGGCGGGTCAACTGCACGGCGCGGCCGAACAGTTGGGGCGTGCGGCCGCGGAGAGCGTGGCGGTGCGGATCGATGTGGACGCGCAGGGGGATCCGCGGCACACCGCCCTGGTGCGGGCACTGAACCGGATGGTGCTCGCCGGGCCCGGCATCCCCGAGGTGGCGGCGCTGGCCCGTAAGACCGTCGAGGCGCTGGAGGACGATCTGCACACCGCCGCGCCCACCGCCTCCCGGCTGCAGTGGCTGCTCACCGGCGGCAAGCGCCGCGAGAAGGCGCGCGCCGCGCTGCTGCGCGTGCGGCAGGCCTGTGCGGACGCGGCGGCCGACGACGTACGGATGACGCTCGACCAGGCCGTCACCGACCTGCTGCGCGGCCCCGAGCCGGCCGACCAGGCCTGGCTGGACTTCCAGGTGCGCGCCGCCGAGTACTACACGGTGCTCGGCAAGGTCGCCGATCTGCCCGAGGACCGGGAGTCCGCCGAGGGGTACATCCCGACCTCGATCGCCGAGGAGGTGCGGGCCCAGGCGCTGGACGAGTCGCTGCTGCAGGTCTCCCTGCGCAGCTACCAGGCTTTCGGCGCGCGTTTCGCGCTGGCCCGGCGGCGGGTCCTGATCGGGGACGAGATGGGGCTCGGCAAGACCATCCAGGCGCTGGCCGCGCTGGCCCATCTGCGGGCCGCGGAGGAGGGCCGGCACTTCCTCGTGGTGTGTCCGGTGGGCGTGCTGCTCAACTGGATACGGGAGATCGAGGGCCGCAGCTCCCTCACCGCGTACCGGGCGCACGGTCCCGGGCGCGATGCGGCCGTCTCGGCCTGGCAGGCGGACGGCGGCGTCCTCGTCACCACGTACGACGTGCTGCGGACGCTGAAGGTGCCCAAGGTGCCGCTGGCGATGGTGGTCGCGGACGAGGCGCAGTACGTGAAGAACCCGCAGACCCAGCGGGCGTACGCGCTGCGCTCCCTGCTCCGGCGGCCGTCCACCGGGCGCGTGCTGTTCCTGACAGGCACCCCGATGGAGCACCACGTCACCGAATTCCGGGCGCTGATCGGGCAGTTGGAGTCCCGCGACGCGAAGGCGCTGCAGTACGGGGCCGGGCTGCGGGACTCGAAGGCGTTCCGTGCGGCGGTCGCGCCCTGCTATCTGCGGCGCAATCAGCCGGATGTGCTCGGGGAGCTGCCCGGGGTGATCCATGCCGACGAGTGGGAGGAGTTCTCGGACGGCGACCGCGCGGCGTACCGCAAGGCCGTCGGCGAGGGGAACTTCATGGCGATGCGCCGGGCGTCGTACGCGGACCCGGCGCGCTCCGCGAAGCTGCACCGGCTGCGCGAGCTGGTCGCGGAGGCGGCCGCCAACGACCTGAAGGTCGTGGTGTTCTCCGCGTTCCTCGAAGTGCTCGCCGCGGTCGAGGCGGCCCTCGACGGCGCGGCGCTCGGCCCGCTGACGGGGGCGACCGGCGCGGACGAACGGCAGGCGCTGGTCGACGAGTTCACCGCCGTGTCCGGGCACGCGGTGCTGCTCGCGCAGATACGGACCGGGGGCACCGGGCTCAACCTGCAGGCGGCGTCGGTCGTGGTCCTGTGCGAGCCGCAGCTCAGCCCCGCCCAGGAGGCCCAGGCCGTGGCCCGCGCCCACCGGATGGGCCAGGTCCGCCGGGTCCAGGTGCACCGCCTGCTGGCCGCGGACAGCGTGGACGTACGCCTCCTGGAGACCCACAGGACGAAGCAGGACGACTTCGACGCATACGCCCGCCGCAGCGAGGTCGCCGAGACGGTCCCGGAGGCGGTGGATGTCTCGGACCCGGAGGTGGCGCGCCGGATCGTGGAGGACGAACAACTGCGACTGGCGCTACGGTCCTGAGCGGCCCCTGAAGGGATGCCCGGCAAAGCCGGACCATCCCATCAGGGGCGCGGGGAACTGCGCGAGAACCGGCCACCGACCCGCAGCCGAAAACCAACCCCTCAAGGGGCGCGGGGAACTGCGCAAAAACGACCACCGGCCCGCAGCCGAAATCAAACCCCCACAGCGCAAGCCGCAAAAGCCCCCACGGCTACGGGGAGCCGACAACCCGCCCAACCCCTACCCCTGGGACTCCTGCTGCTTGCGCCAGCGGATGCCCGCCTCGACGAAGCCGTCGATCTCGCCGTCGAGCACCGCCTGCGGGTTGCCGACCTCGAACTCCGTACGGAGGTCCTTGACCATCTGGTACGGGTGCAGGACGTACGACCGCATCTGGTTGCCCCAGGACGAACCGGAGTCCTTGAGCGCGTCCATCTTGGCGCGCTCCTCCTGCCGCTGGCGCTCCAGAAGCTTGGCCTGGAGCACGTTCATCGCGCTGGCCTTGTTCTGGATCTGCGAGCGCTCGTTCTGGCAGGAGACGACGATGCCGGTCGGGATGTGCGTGATGCGCACCGCCGAGTCGGTGGTGTTGACGCCCTGACCGCCGGGGCCGGAGGCGCGGTACACGTCCACGCGCAGCTCGGACTCGTCGATCTCGACGTGGTCGCTGGACTCCACGACGGGCAGCACCTCGACGCCCGCGAAGGAGGTCTGGCGGCGGCCCTGGTTGTCGAAGGGCGAGATGCGCACGAGGCGGTGCGTGCCCTGCTCGACGGAGAGGGTGCCGTAGGCGTAGGGGGCCTGGACGACGAAGGTGGTCGACTTGATGCCGGCCTCTTCGGCGTACGAGGTCTCGTACACCTCGGTCTTGTAGCCGTGCCGCTCGGCCCAGCGCAGGTACATGCGCTGCAGCTGCTCGGCGAAGTCGGCGGCGTCGACACCGCCGGCCTCGGCACGGATGTTCACGAGCGCCTCTCGGGCGTCGTACTCACCGGAGAGGAGGGTGCGGACTTCCATCTCGTCCAGCGCCTTCTTGACGTCGGTCAGCTCTGACTCCGCCTCCGCGAGGGTGTCCGCGTCGTCCTCCTCCGCGGCCATCTCGAAGAGCACGGCGAGGTCGTCGATGCGGCCTCGGAGGGCCTCCGCCTTGCGGACGTCGGCCTGCAGGTGCGAGAGCTTGCTGGTGATCTTCTGAGCGGCGTCCGGGTCGTCCCACAGGGACGGGGCCGCGGCCTGCTCCTCGAGATCGGCGATGTCGGCCCTCAGCTTGTCGAGGTCCAGGACGGCCTCGATCGACCCCATGGTCGCGTTGAGGGACTTGAGCTCTTCGGAAATATCGACGACTGCCACCTCAACAGGGTACCGGGGGTGGTGGGCCCCCTCGCCCCGGCTCCGCGGACCGCTGTCGGCGGGCGGGCGTCACGGCGCGGGGAGGGCGGGCGTCACGGTGTGGCCGAGACCGAGGGATTGCCGTCCGAGGGGGGTTCCTCGTCGCCGGAGACCGCCAGCCAGCCGCCCACTCCCAGCGCCGCCGTCAGGACGACCGCCGACGTCGCCAGGATCAGGCGCCGGCGGCGGGCCGCGGCCGCGCGGTGCCGGGCCGAGCCCGGGCGCGGGGCGCCCGAGGCACGTGGGGCGCGGGCCGTGCCGCGGGCGCCGCCCGCGAGCTCGTCGGGGCCGGGGACGCGCATCGACGTGTGGGTGTCGCGGTTGGAGTCGGGCGTCGAGCCCGGCACGAGCGGGACCGCACCACGGCGCGGGGCCTCGGGCTCACCGGCCGGGAAGGCGGTCTCGGGCTCCTCGGCGTGCTCCGGCTCGGGCTCGTCCACATCGAGCGGCGGCATGCCCGAAAGGAGCGGCAGCTGTTCCCGCAGCCGGTCGGCCAGTTCCGAGGCGCGCAGCCGGGAGGCCGGGGCCTTGGCGAGGCACTGGACGATCAGCTGCCACAGTTCGTCCGGGATCCCGGGCAGCGGGACGACGGTCTCGGTGACGTGGCGCCGCAGGACCGCGCCGGGGTGCCCGCCGCCGAAGGGGGTGAAGCCGGCGAGGAGTTCGTACAGGACGGTCGCGAGCGCGTAGATGTCGACGGCGGCGCGCGGCGGGAGGCCCTCGATGATCTCGGGCGCCAGATAGTCGGGGGTGCCGATGACCTTGGTCGCGCGGGTGCGGCGCGGGGAGTCGACCAGCTTCGCGACGCCGAAGTCCGTGAGCAGCGCCGGGTGCGAACCGCCGGGGCCGAGCGGTCCCTGCATGTCGAGCAGGACGTTCTCCGGCTTGACGTCCCGGTGCACGATCCCGGCCGCGTGCGCGGCGGCGAGCCCGTCCGCCACGTCCGCGACGATCGCGACGGCCGCCTCGGGCGCGAGGCGGCGCTCGCGGTCGAGCCGGGTGCGCAGGTCGGTGCCGCGGACGAGGTCCATGACGAGCGCCAGGTCGTTGCCGTCCACGACGAGATCGCGGACGCCGACCACGCTCGGGTGGTCGAGGCTGAGCAGCGCGGTGCGCTCCTGGACGAAACGGCCGACGAGCTCCTGGTCGGCGGCGAGGTCCTCGCGCAGCATTTTGATCGCGACCGGCCCTTCGGGGCCTTCGCCGAGCCAGACCGTGCCGGCGGAACCGCGCCCCAGGATCTGGTGGGCGGTGTAGCGGCTGCCGATTTTCCGTGCCAAGACTGCTCCTACGGGCTCCAGTTGCCGACAAAGCTACGCGGCTTCGGCGCCAACCTTCACTTCCGCGGGGGAAATCACTCGCCGGATGTCGATAAATCCACGGCATCGCGTTCCTCTTGGAACGGCCGGAGCACAAAAAAGCCGGGCCCCTCGCAAGAGGAGCCCGACTTCCCTGATCCGTACCGGCTACTGCCCGGACGCTCCCCCCGGACCCTGGTCCGTGGCCTCGCCCAGGTCCCCGATCCACTTGGAGACGGTGTCGTACATGTGCGAGATCTGGTTCCAGAACGAGCGGCCCTGCCCGATCCACTCCTGCAGCGGGCTCAGCTCCCAGATCAGCCAGGCGCCCACCACGAGGATCAGGACGGTGAACAGACAGCCCTTGAGGCAGCCGAGCCCGGGGATCCGCATCGGGTTCGCGCCACGCTGCCGGGGCTGACGCGGCGCCTGGGGCTGCTGCGGGGGCGGCGACGGAGGCGCGTACCGCTGCGGCTGCTGCTGGGGCTGCGGCGCGGGTGCGTACCGCTGCGGCTGGTGCTGCTGCGGCTGGTGCTGCGGATATCCGTACCCCTGCTGCTGGGGCGCCTGGCGCTGCTGCTGCCCGCGCTGGACCTGGCGCTGCGGGCGGCGCCGCAGCGGGTCCTGGTTGGGGTCGAGGTACTGGACCTGCGTCTGCTCGTTGCGGTCGCGGGCCGCGCGCAGCTGGTTCTGCCACGGGTGCGGGTCGTCGGGGTTGCCGCCCGCGGGGGCGCCCGGCGGGACCGGCGGCATGACGGAGGTCGCGTCCGCGGCGCCGCGGTTCGGCAGCACCGAGGTGGGGTCCGCGTCGGAGGGGCCCGTGTGCGGCATCACATTGGTGGCCGCGTTCGGGTCGTACGATCCTGCGCCCTGCGGCAGCACCTGCGTGGGGTCCGCGGCACCGGGCGCCGCCGGGACGGCCGCGGGCGCGGGGTCCGGGGCGAGCAGCGCGGCGACGCCCTCGGCCGCGGCGATCTGCGCGGAGTTCGCGTGGATCCCGATGCCGTCGGCGACGACGCGCAGCCCACGGCCCAGGCTCTCGGCGCTCGGCCGCTCCTCGGGCTGCTTGCGCAGACAGCGCTCTATGACCGTCCACAGCGGCTCGGGCACGGTGCTCGGGCGGCGCGGCTCCTCGGCGAGGTGGCGGTGGAGCACTTCGAGCGCGCTGCCGCCGGAGAACGGCGGACGGCCCGTGACCAGCTCGTACAGCAGGATTCCGGCGCCGTAGATGTCGACCGCGGAGGTCTGCGGGCGACCCTCGGCGGACTCGGGGGCGACATACGCCGGCGTGCCGACGAATTCATGGGTACGGGTCAGGCCCGGGGAGTCCGCGAGGCGGGCGATGCCGAAGTCCGTGAGCATCGGCGTCATGCCGGACTCGTCGTCCTTGAGCAGCACGTTCGCCGGCTTCAGGTCGCGGTGCACCACGCCGTCGGCGTGCGAGGCGGCGAGCGCGTCGGCGATCTGGGCCGTCAGGAGGGAAGCGGCGACCGGGGTCATCGGGCCGTTGTCCCGGATGTAGCGGTGCAGGTCGGGACCGTCGATGAGGTCCATGACCAGGGCGAGGAGGTCGCCCTCGACGACGAGGTCGCGGGTGCGCACGATGTTGGGGTGCGTCAGGCGCAGGAGCACGGAGCGCTCGCGCAGGAAGCGCATCACGACGTCCGCGTCGTTGGCCAGCTCTTCCTTGAGGACCTTGATCGCGACGGTCTCGCCGGGGTGGCCCTGGACCGCCGCCTCCGCGCCCGCGGTCTCGCGCTGGCGGGCTCGCCAGACGGTGCCCGTGGCTCCGCGCCCGAGCGGCTCCTCGAGCAGGTACTTGCTGCCTACCGGCCGCACGTCATGCGCTCCCTGTCGATCGTCGATCCTGTCCCATGCATTCCGGTCCACTCTAGTGCGGCCGAACGGGGCACTGGTGTGCGCTCGGCCACGCGTTCCCGCACGCCCCCGTACGCCCTGTTCCGGGGGAAGACGCAGGCCGCGGGAGGTTGGTTGCCGGGCTTCCCCGCACCTTGCCTGCTCGGCGCTCCGATCGGCCCCCGCCGTGCGTCCCAATTCGGTATCGACGAGGGCGATTTGGGCGCCAAAGGCGGAAAACTCGATCAATCAAGATCACTTACGGGTGGGTGCCGGGCGTGTTGTCAGTGGCAGGTGCGAGGATGCACCCGAGCATGCACCCGCGCAGAAGGGACCGCTGACGGCGATGCAGATCCGGCTGACCGTCCTCGCGCCGCACGGCGGCCGCACGTCGCAGTCGGTGGCGCGCGCCATTGATGTGCTGGTCACGGCGCCCTCGGGCAGTGCGCTCGCGGCGGTCGCGTCCGGTCTCGCCGCGGCGGCGGGCGCGGGTGAGGGGCCCGTCGTGCTGTATGCGGGCCCGGAGCGGCTCGATGCCAAGTCGTGCGTGCTCGGTGAGCCGCCGCTGGTCGACGGGGCCGTGCTCTCGCTGCACATGCCCGGTGAGCCCGCCCCGACCGCGCAGGGCGCGGAGGCCCGGCTGCATGTGGTCGCGGGCCCGGATGCGGGCGGTATCCATCTGCTGCACGGCGGCCGGATCACCATCGGCCGCTCCGCGGATGCGGATGTGCCCCTGGACGACCCGGATGTCTCCCGGCTGCACTGCGCGGTCACGCTCGCCGGGGACGGCCGGGTCTCGGTCGCCGATCTCGGCTCCACGAACGGCACGCGGCTCGACGGCACCCCGGTCGGCGACCGCCCGCTGCGGCTCACCCCCGGCGCGCTGCTGCGCATCGGCGAGTCCACGCTGCGGCTCTCGACGACCGCCGACCCGGGCCCGCTGCCCACGGCACCGGACGGGGAGGGCCACCTTCGGGTGACGTCCCCGGAGGCCGCGCCGGGCCCGGCGGCCGGGCCCACGGGCCACGCCACCGGTCCCACCGGCCAGGCGCTCGGTCCCGGAGGCCGGTCCCCCGGTCTCGTACGAGAAGGAGAGAGCCACTCCGTACGGGAAGGAGGGCCCCACTCCGTACGGGAAGAGGCGGCGTTCGGACAGGACGAGGCCCGCGCCCAGGCCGCGCAGGTCCGCCCGCAGAGCGGGCAGGCGCAGGCGCGCGTGCCCGCGCAGGCCTCCCCCGCCGCGGTCCCGCCCGCCGGGGACACCCATCACGCGTACGGGCAGGCCGAGTTCGACCCCTCGGAGCCGGGCGGCGGCGAGGAGCCGCGGGAGCACGGGCGGCTCGGCACCCCGGCCCGCGGCACCACGGTCCCGCGCCAGCTGCGCCGCCGCGGGATCGGCGCGTGGGCCCGGCGGCTCGCGGGCGGGCGCGAGGACGAAGCACCGCGGGCCGCGGAGCCGGTGGCCGTCGAGCCGCCCGCCGAGCGCACCCCCGTCCCCGACACGTGGCCGGACCTGGCGGCCCTGCTGCTCACCGCGCTCGGCCCGGGCCCGCGCCTGTGGGAGCGCGGGCGGGCCCACCCGGAGGCGCTCGCGGTCCGGCTCGGCACGGTCGACCGGCCGCTGAGCGACGAGGGCACGCTGCTGCCCGCCGTCCCGGTCACGGTCGGCCTTCGCGAGGCGGGCGGGCTCGGTCTCGCCGGTCCGCGGACCCGGCTCGCGGGCCTGGCCCGCGCGGTGCTCGCCCAGCTCGCGGCGCTGCACGCGCCGGGCGAGCTGGAGATCGTGCTGCTCAGCACCGACCGTGCGCGCACGGTCGAGGAGCGCGTCGCGGAGTGGTCCTGGCTGGGCTGGCTGCCGCATCTGCGTCCGGCGCGCGGTGAGGACTGCCGGCTGCTCATGGCGTACGACCGCGAGCAGGCGGCCGCACGGACGGACGAGCTGCTGCGGCGTATCGACGACGAGGCCGACGATCCCGGGCGCGCGGCCGGTCCGCGCACCCTGCTCGTGGTGGACGGCGATCCGGGCTCGGCGGCGCTGCGCGCGGCGACGGTGCGGCTGGCCGAGGAGGGCCCGCGGGCCGGCGTCCATGTGCTGTGTCTCGCCGAGACCCCGTCGGCGTCCCCGTCCTCGCCGGTCGCGATCACGTACGAGACGGCGTGCACCGCCGTGCCCGCCTTCCGTTCCTGCGGAGCTGTCGCGCTGCTCAGCGGTGATGTGGCCACGGCGCTGCGCCTGGTGCGTACGGTGCGGGGGCAGCTCGCCGGGCAGGGCACGGTCGCCTCGGTGGACGCGGTGTCCGTGGCCTGGGCGGAGCGCTTCGCGCGGGCGCTCGCGCCGCTGCGCACGGCGGAGACCGGCCCGCAGGCGGCCCGGCTCGCCTCGCCGCTGCCGCAGGCGGCCCGCCTCCTGGACGAGCTGGGGCTCGCGCGGGCCACCCCCGCCTCGCTGCTCGCCCGCTGGGCTGCGGCCGCCGACGATCACGACTCACCGGGCGGACGTGCCTGGACGGTCCTGGGCGCCGGACCGCGCGGCCCGGTGTGCGCGGATCTCGTCGCGCAGGGTCCGCACGTCCTCGTGGAGGGCCCGGCGGGCAGCGGCCGCACCGAGCTGCTGCGCGCCGTCGCCGCCTCGCTCGCCTCGGCCGAGCGCCCCGACCGCCTCGGTCTCGTCCTCGTGGACGGGGCGGGCTCGGACCGCGGGGACGGGCTGCGGCCCGCCCTCGACCTGCCGCATGTCACCACGCACCTCGCGGCCAACGATCCCGTCCGGATGCGGGAGTTCGCCCAGTCCCTGACCGCCGAGCTGAAGCGCCGCAGCGAGCTGCTCGGGCGGGACGGCTTCGCCCAGTGGCACACGGCACGGGCGGTCGCCGGGCGGATGGTCGCGCAGCGCTCGGGCGTACGCGGGGAGGGGGCCGGGTCCGCGGACGGACCGGGCGATCTCGACGCGCCGCCGAGCGCCACGCTCAAGTTGCGTACGGGCGGCCGCGGTTCACGGGAGGACACCGTCCTCACACAGGAGACCGCGCTCCCGCGCCTCGTGGTCCTTGTCGACGACATCGACGCCCTGATCGCCCCGGCGCTCGGCGCCCCCGGCCGCCCGTCGGCGGGCTCGGTGGTCCGCGCGCTCGAAGCTGTCGTGCGCGAAGGGGAGCGGCTCGGGGTGCATCTCGTCGCCGCGACCGGCCGCCCCGAGCGCACCGCGGACTCCCCCGCGGCACGCGGCGCCTCGGTGCGGATCGTGCTCGCCGCGCCCTCGGCCGCACCGGAGGATCCGGCGCCCGGGCGGGGGCGGCTGCTGCCCGCGGACGGGCAGGTCGTGCCGTTCCAGGCGGGGCGCGTCACGGGCCGGATTCCGCGGACGGCCACTTTGCGGCCGACGGCGGTCCCGCTGGAGTGGGAGCGCATGGGCGACCCGCCGGACCGTCGCCCGGTCCGCGAACTGGGCAACGGGCCAACGGACTTGGCTTTGCTCGCCAGCGCCCTGGAGCGCGCGGCACGTTCGGTCGCGGCACGCGAGGTGCCTTCGCTGCTGTGAAGCGCCGGCCGGGCGGCACGAGCTGCCCGGCCCACGCCCCCGTATGTACGGACATCCCGTCACGACCCCATCACGATCCCCCGCTTGACACCGCAGGCGCTCTTGCCGCGTCCATCCCCCGGGCGTAGACCAGACCGCACGGGAGACAACGGAAGAGACGGGGCAGTGATGCGCACAACTCTTCGGACACAGAGGGCCGTTATCGCGCTGGCCGCCGTCGGCGCGCTGACGCTCAGCGGCTGCGGCGACGACGGCGGCGACGGCGACAAGCCCGGCGGCGGCAAGGAGACCGGGACGGACACGGCGTCCGTCCAGCTCCCCAAGCTGGACGGGCAGACCCTTGAGGTCTCGGGCCCCTGGACCGGGCCCGAGGAGGAGAACTTCCGCAAGGTCCTCGCCGAGTTCGAGAAACGCACCGGCGCCAAGGTGAACTTCCTGTCGACGGGCGACAACACCGCCACCGTGCTCGGCACGAAGATCGAGGGCAAGAACCCGCCGAACGTCGGCTTCCTGCCGCAGGTCGGTGTGCTGCACCAGTTCGTGGACAAGGGCTGGGTGGTACCGCTCGGCGCGGAGGCACAGGCCGAGTTGGACAAGAACTTCAGCGCGGGCTGGAAGGACCTCGGCGCGTACAAGGACAAGCAGTACGGCGTCTATGCGAAGGCCGCGAACAAGTCCCTTGTCTGGTACAACACCGCCGCCTTCGAGGCCGCCGGGCTCACCGACCCGCCGAAGGACTGGAAGGGCTTCCTGGAGACCGCCCAGACCCTGTCCGACGCGGGCTCGCCCGCCGTCTCCATCGGCGGCCAGGACGGCTGGACCCTCACCGACTGGTTCGAGAACATCTATCTCTCGCAGGCCGGTCCGGAGAAGTACGACCAGTTGGCGAAGCACGAGATCAAGTGGACGGATCCCTCGGTCGAGCAGGCCCTGGAGACCCTCGCCGAGCTGTGGGGCAAGGACGATCTGATCGCGGGCGGTGCGGACGGGGCGCTGCGCACCGAGTTCCCCAAGTCCGTCACTCAGACCTTCACCGGTGACACCCCGGCGGCGATGGTCTACGAGGGCGACTTCGTCGCGGCGAACATCAACGCCGACACGAAGGCGAAGCTCGGTACCGACGCCAAGGTCTTCCCCTTCCCGGCGGTCGGCGCCGACTCCCCGGTGGTCAGCGGCGGCGACGTGGCGGTCGTCCTCAAGGACGACAAGGCCTCGCAGGCCATGATCACCTGGCTCGCCTCGAAGGACGCGGCCGAGATCTGGGTGGGCCAGGGCGGTGTCATCTCCCCCAACAAGTCGGTGGACGCGGCCAAGTACAAGGACGCCATCACCCGCGACATCGCGAAGGCGCTGCTCGCGGCCGGTGACGACTTCCGCTTCGACATGTCCGACCAGGCGCCCGCCGCGTTCGGCGGTACGAAGGGCCAGGGCGAGTGGAAGGCGCTGCAGGACTTCCTGAAGAACCCCGATGACGTGGCGGGGATCCAGGCCCAGCTGGAGAGCGCGGCGGCCAAGGCGTACAAGGGCTGACGGGCGGCGATGTCGACCCCGGCAGTGAGCACGGGGGGCGCGGGCACACCGCCCGCGCCCCCCGTGCAACCGCGCAAGGGCGTGCTGGGCTCCAACCCCTGGCTGGTGGCGCTGTTCCTGCTGCCGGCCGTGGTGCTGCTCGGCGCGCTCGTGGTCTACCCCATCGGGTACTCGCTGTGGCGCAGCCTGTTCGACGAGGAGGGCTCGTCCTTCGTCGGACTCGGCAACTACGGCGACGTGTTCTCCAACGACGCCACCTTCACGGCGCTCAAGAACACCGCGATCTGGGTGGCCGTGGCCCCGGCGCTCGTCACCGGTCTCGGCCTGATCTTCGCCGTGCTCACCGAACGCGTGCGCTGGCAGACGGCGTTCAAGCTGATCATCTTCATGCCCATGGCGATCTCGATGCTGGCCGCGGGCATCATCTTCCGGATGGTGTACGAGGCCGACCCCGACCAGGGCGTGGCCAACGCGGTGGTCGTGGGCGTGCACGACACCTTCGCCGAGTCGACCGGCTATCCGAAGGCGAGCGCCGCCAACTGGTCCGACATGACAGGGCCGCGCGCGAAGGGCCCGTACACCACGAAGGGCACGGTGTCCGCGGGCGAGGTGGCGATGCTGCCGCTGGTCGGCATCCCGCCGAACAAGGTGCCCGGCGACCCGGGCCCGGCGAAGGCGGCGACCGCGCCGGGCGAGGGCGTCAGCGGCACGGTCTGGCTGGACTTCCAGCTGGGCGGCGGCGGTGAGAAGGGCGCTGTCGACGGCGGGGAGCGCGCCCTGCCGGGCGTGAAGGTGGAGGCGGTCAAGGACGGTGAGGTGGTCGCGTCGGCGACGGCTGCCGCCGACGGCACGTTCACCTTGCCCAAGGAGGCGGACGGCGCCCAACTGAGACTGCCCGCCTCGAACTTCGAGGCGCCGTACAACGGCATCGACTGGCTGGGCCCGAACCTGGCGACGTGGTCGATCATCGGGGCGTACGCCTGGATGTGGGCGGGCTTCGCGATGGTGCTCATCGCGGCCGGGCTCGCGAGCGTGGACCGCAATCTCATGGAGGCGGCGCGGGTCGACGGGGCGAACGAGTGGCAGGTGTTCCGGCGGATCACGGTGCCGCTGCTCGCGCCCGTGCTCGTCGTCGTCCTGATCACGCTGATGATCAACGTGATGAAGATCTTCGACCTGATCTATATCATCGCGCCCGAACCGGTGCAGGACGACGCGAACGTCCTGGCCCTGGAGCTGTACACGGTCGCCTTCGGCCCGCGCGGCGACCACGGTCTGGGCAGTGCGATCTCGATCATCCTGCTGGTGCTCGTCCTGCCGGTGATGATCATCAACATCCGCCGGCTGCGCAAGGAGGGACGACGGTGACCGACGCAACCGCCGCGGCGGCTCCCCCGGCCGCCGCCACCGGGTCCGCGGGCCCGCCGCCGCGCTCGCTCGGCTCCCGGATCGCGGGACGCACGGCGGGCGGCGCCCTGCGCGTGTTCCTGGTCGTGATGGCCCTGCTGTGGCTCACGCCCACGGCCGGGCTGCTCGTCTCCTCGTTCCGCGCCCCCGAGGACATGGCCGAGTCCGGCTGGTGGAAGGCGCTCACCGCGCCGTCCGAGCTGACCACGAAGTCGTACGAGACCCTGCTCGGCAAGGAGGTCATCACCGACGCCCTGCTCAACTCCGTCTACATCACGGTGACCTCGACGGTCCTCGTCGTGGTGATCGGCGCGATGGCCGGGTACGCGTTCGCCTGGATGGACTTCAAGGGCCGCGACTGGTGGTTCGTCTCCGTGGTGGCGCTGCTCGTCGTCCCCGTGCAGATCGCGCTGATCCCGCTGGCGCGGGTGTTCGGTGACATCGGCCTGTTCGGCAAGACCTTCGGCGTGATCCTCTTCCATGTCGGCTTCGGGCTGCCGTTCGCGGTGTTCCTGCTGCGGAACTTCTTCGCGGAGATCCCCCGCGAGCTCATGGAGGCGGCGCGGCTCGACGGCGCGGGCGAGGTCCGGCTGTTCTTCACCGTGGTGATGCCGCTGGCCGGGCCCGCGCTCGCCTCGCTCGGCATCTTCCAGTTCCTGTGGGTGTGGAACGACCTGCTCGTGGCGCTGACCTTCTCCAATACGGAGTCGCAACCGCTCACGGCCGCCTTGGCCCGTCAGTCGAGGGCGTTCAGCCAGAACATCGACACGTTCGCGACCGGCGCGTTCCTGTCGATGATCATCCCCTTGGCCGTGTTCTTCGCGTTCCAGCGCCAGTTCGTCTCGGGCGTCATGGCGGGAGCGGTCAAGTAACCACAACGGGTGAGGAGTTGGGAGGCGCCCCTGACCTGCGGGGCGCCTCTCCCCGTTCCGGACCGTTCCCCCGTATGCCACGTCTGGCGTAACCGCCCCGAGCCATGGGCTGTTTCACGGCAGTATGCCCGTGCCGACCCATGGATGTGCCTTGCCCCGGTTCAGTGTCATCGTCCCCGTGTACAAGGTGCAGGCATACCTGCACGAATGCCTCGACTCGGTCCTCCGGCAGTCCTGTACGGACTTCGAGTTGATCGTCGTCGACGACTGCTCCCCCGACGGGTCAGGAGCGATCATCGACGAATACGCGGCGGCCGACCCCAGGGTCAGGGCGATCCACCTCGCCGAGAACGTGGGGCTCGGCCCGGCCCGGAACGCCGGGATGGCGCAGGCGAGCGGCGAGTACCTGATCTTCCTGGACAGCGACGACACACTCACCCCGGACGCCCTGCGCGCGGTCTCGGAGCGCCTCAAGGAGACCGGCGGCCCGGACATCCTGCTCTACGACTACGCGCGCACCTTCTGGACGGGCGAGACCGTCCGCAACGCCTTCGCGCACCTCCTGAACGAGGAGGGCCCGGCGAGCTTCGAACTGGCCGAGCGGCCCGGCCTGTTGAAGGTCATCATGGTCGCCTGGAACAAGGCGTACCGCCGCGAGTTCATCGAGCAGCAGCAGTTCACCTTCCCGCCCGGCTACTACGAGGACACCCCGTGGACCTACCCGGCGCTGATGGCAGCGGGTTCGATCGGGGTCCTCGACCGGGTCTGCGTCCACTACCGCCAGCGCCGCCGCGGCTCGATCCTCGGCACGACGACCCGCCGGCACTTCGACATCTTCGACCAGTACGAACGCGTCTTCGCGTTCCTGGACACCCGCCCTGACCTGGAGAGCTGGCGGCCGGTGATGTTCCGCCGGATGACCGACCACTACGCCACGATCTTCACCAAGCGCGGCCGTCTTCCGCGCGGCACCCGCGGCGAGTTCCTGCGCCGCGCCCGCACCCACTACCGCCGCTACCGCGCCAAGGGCCACCCCGTATCGGCGCGCACCCGGGTGCGGCACGCGCTGGTCAAGTTCGGTACGCACCGCACGTACCACGTCCTGCGGACCCTGTTCCGGGTCGGCGCGCGGCTGCGGCGCTGGGCGGGCGCCGCCAAGCGGCTGGGCCGCGGCGCCCTGCTGCAGCTGCACTACCGCATCCAGCTGCGGCTGCCCGTGAAGCAGGACTACGCGGTGTTCTCGGCGTACTGGGGCCGCGGCCACAGCTGCAATCCGGGGGCGATCGAGGCGAAGCTCCGTGAGCTGGCGCCCGGGATGCGCACCGCGTGGATCGCCCGGCGCGAGCACCACCAGCACGTACCGACCGGGACCCGCCGCCTCGACTACGGCACGTTCGCGTACTGGACGGCGCTGGCCCGCGCGAAGTACCTGGTCAACAACGTCAACTTCGACTACCGGCTGCGCAAGCGCCGCGGCCAGATCATGATCCAGACCCAGCACGGCACGCCGCTCAAGCACATGGGCCTCGATCTGATGGACCACCCGGCGGCCTCGCGCTCCATGGACTTCAAGCGGCTGATGCCGAACGTGGACAAGTGGGACTACGTGCTGTCCGCGAACCGCCACTCGACGCTGGTCTGGGAGCGGGTCTTCCCGGCCTCGTACGAGGTACTCGAGTACGGCTATCCGCGCAACGACCGCTTCCAGCACACGAATACGGAAGAGGTACGGCGGCTGCGCGAGACCCTCGGCATCCCCGAGGGCTCCACCGCGATCCTGTACGCGCCCACGCACCGCGATTACCGGCGCACCCAGCGCCCGCCCGTCGACCTGGAGCGGATGCTGCGCGAACTCGGTCCGCGCTTCACGGTCCTGACCCGCGCGCACCACGCGTACGACACCCCGCTGAGCACCCCGGACACCGCGCACGCCCGCCTCGTGGACGTCTCGGACCATCCGAGCATCGAGACGCTCTGCCTGGTCAGCGACGCCCTGATCACGGACTACTCGTCCCTGATGTTCGACTACGCCAACCTCGACCGCCCGATCGTGATCTACGCGGACGACTGGGAGGCGTACGAGGCCGCCCGCGGCACGTACTTCGATCTGCGGGCCTTCCCGCCGGGCGCCGTGGCCCGCAACGAGGACGAGCTGACCGACATCTTCGCGACCGGCCACTGGCGCGGCTCGCGCTCGGCGCAGCTGCGCGCCGCGTTCCGCGAGCGCTTCTGCCCGTACGACGACGGGCGGGCCGCGGAACGCGTCGTTCGGCATCTGTTCCTCGGCCAGACACCTGGTCTTCCCGCTGTCGCCCCTCTGGCGGAGAGGCGCCCCGTGCCGGGCCCGGCACCGCGCGTCGGAGTGCCGGGACCGGCCGAGCCGACGCTCGTCACCCCTGTGCCCGAACGGCCCTGAGACGCCACGGAGTTGAGATGCAGCCCGCACCGCGCGACACCGCCACCCTGCCCCGCCCCACCAGCCTGTCCGAGGTCAAGGGGTGGTTCCACAGCCCGGACCAGGTCCTCTTCGACTGGTTCCTGACCCGGCAGCGCGACCAGAGCCAGCAGGGTGATCTGCTGGAGATCGGTGCGTATCTCGGCAAGAGCGCCATCTTCACGGGCCGCTATCTGCGCCCGGGCGAGCGCTTCACGGTCTGCGACCTCTTCGACTCCCCCGCCGGGGACGACGCGAACAGCCGCGAGATGGACCGCTCGTACGCGACCCTCACGCGCCGCGCCTTCGAGGCGAACTACCTGTCGTTCCACGACGAGCTGCCGGACATCGTGCAGGGCCCGTCCTCGGTGATCACGGACCATGTGGCGGCGGAGAGCTGCCGCTTCATCCATGTCGACGCCTCGCACCTGTACGAGCACGTGCACGGCGACATCGCCGCGGCCCGCGACCTGATCACCGACGACGGCATCCTCGTCCTCGACGACTTCCGCGCCGAGCACTGCCCGGGCGTGGCCGCCGCCACCTGGGGCGCGGTCGCCACGACAGGGCTGCGGCCGCTGTGCATCACGGCCACGAAGTTCTACGGGACGTGGGGCGACGCGTACGACGCCGTGCACGCGGACCTGGCGGTGATGCTGGCCGGCCGTGACGACATGTGGCACGGGGCCGAGCAGGTCGCGGGGGACCCGATGATCCGCATCAGCGGACGCAAGGCCCGGCTGCCCGAGCAGCCGGTCTCCCGGCACCCGGGGACGGAGACGGGGCCCGCGCCGCGGAAGGGGCGGCTGCGCGCGCTGCTGGGGCAGCGGTGAGCCGGGCGCTGCCCCGCACCCTCGACGACGTGCCCGGCTGGTTCCAGCCGGTCGACCAGGAGCTGTTCGGCGTCCTGATCGAGGCGACCGGATCCGAGCCCGGCGATCTGCTCGAGATGGGCTGCTACCTCGGCAAGAGCGCGATCGTCATGGGGCGGCACGTGGGCCGGGGCGAACGGCTCACGGTCTGCGATCTGTTCGGCGACGAGACCCACGGCAACTACAGCCGCCCGGGCACGCTCGCCTTCTACCGCAAGACGCTCACGAGGGACGCCTTCGAGGCCAACTACCGCGCGTTCCATGACGAGCCGCCGCACATCGTGCACGGCCGCACCACCGACCTCGCGGACGGGATCGGCGCGGGCAGCTGCCGCTTCGTGCACATCGACGCCTCGCACCAGTACGAGGACGTCAGCGGCGACATCGACATCACCCGGCGCGCGCTGCGCCCGCACGGCATCGTCGCGTTCGACGACTACCGCACGGCGCATGTGCCGGGTGTCGGTGCCGCCGTATGGGAGGCCGTGTTCACGAAGGGGCTGCGCCCGGTGTGCCTCTCCTCGTCCAAGCTGTACGCGACGTGGGGCGACCCCGAGCCGTTCCAGGCGGCGGTACGGACCTGGGCGAAGGGACGCGCGGACCGCACGGTCGCCAAGGACACGATCGCCGGCGGTCCGGTGCTGCGGGTGAGCGCCGCGAAGGTGCCGGTCCAGGGCGGCGGGGCACGCCGGATGGTCCGCGAGCGGCTGCCGCCGGTGCTGCTGCGGACCGTGCGCAAAGTGCTGCCGTAGGGCGCGGGCCTCCGGGCGGACTGCCGCCACCTGGGGGAGTACGACGCGCCGCTCCCCCGGGCGCGGGTCCGGTGGCGTTTCCCTGTGCCAATGATCCGCAAGAGAACCTGTCAGGGACTTGCCCTGCTCCTCGCCGTGGCGGCGGCCCTGCCCGCCGGCCGGGCCGCCGCCGACCCCGTACCGCCCACGACTCCCCCACCGGCCGCGACGGCGCCCGAGCTCACCCCGGACATGACACCGGCCTGGCCGCTGGCGGGCGCGGAGCGGCTGGTGCCGGGCCGGGTGCAGCCCGCGCTGCCGGACACGCCCGACCAGGCGCTTCCGCCCGAGGTGTACACACCGAGCGCGGCCGAGGACGCCCGGGAACCGCTCGCGCCCGCCGAGTCGGTGGACGCGCTCGTCGAGTACGTGCCGACGGCCGACGCGGCCCGGGCGCCCTCGTGCACCGCGAGCACGGGCCCGTACCAGAAGCAGGTCGAGCGCTGGCTGAAGCTGAAGGCGGACGGGAAGCAGTCACCGGCCGACTGCCGGGCCATCAAGGCCTTCCAGCAGAAGCAGGGCATCCGGCCCGCGATCGGCTTCGCCGGGCCCGTCACGTACGCCCGGATCAGGCAGCTGTACGCGATCAAACACCCGGAGAGCCTCTGCCCGAAGCGGCCCGGGCGCGTGGCGTGCGTGGATCTGCGGCGGCAGCTGATGTGGGTGACGAAGGCGGGCAAGCGGATCTTCGGTCCGGTGCCGGTGCGCACGGGGCGGCCCGGGTACGAGACCCGCACCGGCTGGTTCAAGGTCTACTGGCGGCACAAGAACCACTACTCGACCCTGTACGAGGCACCCATGCCCTACAGCCAGTTCTTCAGCGGCGGGCAGGCCTTCCACGGGATCTACGGGAGCGTGCACCGGCCGCCGGGTTCGCACGGCTGCATCAACCTCACGTTCAAGGACGCGAAGGTGCTGTGGGCGACTTTGCGGGCGGGTGATCAGGTGTACGTGTGGGGGCGCAAGCCCTGAGGTACGGCTGGGGCGCGAGCCCTGAGGTACCGGTAGGCCCCTGAAGACCCGCCCGCGGGTCAGGCCTGGGGCCGGCGGACCGGGCGGCCGAGCTGGCGGACCGTCCAGCCCGCCACGGTCCAGTCGAGCGGGTCGACGACCGTGCGGATGTCCACCAGTTGGCGCGCGGCGACGGTCCGCGCGGCCGTGGCCGGGAGCCCGGCGTCCTCGCTGAACTGCGGCCATTCCGTGGCGATGACGGTGACGTCGGCCCCGGCCAGCGCCTCTTCGAGCGTGTCGGCGTAGGCGTGTTCGGGGTGCGCGCGCCGGGCGCTGTGCACCGCCTCCGGGTCGAAGACGACGGGGCGGGCGCCCTCCGCGCGCAGCCGGCCGGCCAGCGCGAGGGCCGGGGAGTTGCGGATGTCGCTCGTCCCGGCCTTGAACGCGGCACCGAGGAACGCGATACGGGCCCCGGCGAGCGGACCGCCGAACGCCTCCTCGACGAGGGTCACCGCGGCGTCGACCCGGCCGTGGTTGACGCCTTCGACGGCCTGGAGCAGCGTGGCCGCGCCGGTGGCGCCGATCTCGCCCATACGGTGCGCGAAGGCCCGTACGTCCTTGGGCAGACAGCCGCCGCCGTACCCGATGCCGGGCCGCATCCCGGCGTGCCCGATGCGGTGGTCGATGCCGATGCCGTGGGCGACGGCCTTCACGTCCGCGCCGGACAGGGCGCAGACCTCGGCCATCGCGTTGATGAACGAGATCTTCGTGGCCAGGAAGGAGTTGGCCGCCGACTTGAGGACCTCGGCGGTGGCCGGGTCCGTGACGATCAGCTCGGCGTCCCCGCGGGCGAGGATCGGCGCGTACACGGCCTCGATGGCCTTCTGCGCCTCGGCGCTGGACAGACCGGCGACGATCCGGTCGGGATAGAGGGTGTCCTCGACCGCGTGGCCCTCGCGCAGGAACTCCGGGTTCCACACGAGGTCGACCCCGGCAACCGCCTGCTCGGCGAGGATCCGCTCAAGACGCGCCACGGTGCCGACGGTCACGGTGGACTTGCCGACGACGGTGCACGGGCGGGTGAGCAGCGGGGCCAGCGAACGGACCGCGCCGATCACCTGCCCCATGTCGTACCCCTGCCCGTCCGCGTCGAGCGGCGTGCCGACCGCGATGAAGTGCAGGTCGGCGAAGGCGGCGGCCTCGGCGAGATCCGTCGTGAACCGGAGCCGACCGCTGGGCACATGCGTGGCGAGCAGCGCGTCGAGCCCCTTCTCGTAGAAGGGACTGTGTCCGCTCCGCAGGGTCCGGCACATGTCCGGATCGAGCTCGACGCCGATGACGTCGTGCCCGAGGTCCGCCATGGCGGCCGCGTGCGGGGCTCCGAGGTGGCCGCAGCCGATCACCGAGATACGCATGGCTGTCCTGTTCGTCGGTCCGGGTGCGTCAGTCGAGTGCGAGGACCGTGGAGCGGGCCACGTCCTTGACGAAGGTGACGGGGCGGTCGAAGGCGCCCTCGGCCGTCCACATCTTGGTGATGTCGCGCTCGTCCTTGCGGTTGGTGTCGTCGAGGACGACGTACGCGCCCTTCGCGAGCCGCGAGATGAGCCGCGGGAGCGCGGGGTAGCGGGCGAGGGAGGCGGTGGGGCGGGGCGGTCCGTCGATGAACAGCAGGTCCACGTCGGCCACGTCGTCGGAAAGACCCGACAGGTCGTACCAGGGCTGGGTGCCGAGGCCGGGGACCTCGGTGTCGACGAGCGGCGCGTCCACGACGGTCGCCCACTTCTCCAGGCCGTGGTCGATGAGCTTCTGCCGGGTCACCTCCGCGTACTCGCGGTCGTGCTCGACCGAGGTGACATGGCCCTCTCCGCACTTGCGCAGCGCGGCGGCCGTCCACAGCGTCGAGGCGCCGGAGCCGCACTCCAGCATGGTGCGGCGGCCGGTGCGGCCGAGGACCTCGTCGACGATGAAGAGGACCGTCGGCGCGATCGCCGCCCAGTTCGCGCCGAGGACCGGCATCGGCATGTGGCTGTCGATGAGGTGCTCGTAGCGGCGCATCAACTCGGCGACCACGTACGGCTGGTGTTCGAGGTCCTTGCGGATGCCGGTGATCGCGGCGGACAGCGTCTTGGTCTGCTGCTGCAGCGTGCGCAGGATCTGCTCCGTGTCGGCCTGGCCCGGGACGGACGCCGCCGGCCGTTCCGTTTTCGGCTTCCCGGCGGATTTGAAGATTTTCATGAACTCTCCTGTGCACTGCGTCAGTTGGCGGGGCGAAAGGCTCGCCGGACAGGCCGAACACTCACCGTTTCACTCAACGACACCGGGGGTGACTTGGTTATTCATCCGGCGCCACTCGTTCAACTGGCCGAGCATTTCCCCTTGTTCGTGGCTTTCCCGCCTCCCATTCGTTGGTTCTGCATCAGCAATACGGAGGAGCGGTCATGACATCTGGGGCCATCGATCAGGCCGGCGTGGTGCGTCCGGCGGAGCCCGCCGACGGACTGCGCGCGGAAGTCGCCCAACTCGGCAGGCGTGTAGCGCAATTGGAGGCGGAGAACGACCGGCTGGCGCGCGCCTCGGGCACCGCCACGCTCGACCAGTTCCTCGGCCCGGTCCGCGAGGCCCGCCGCTCCTGGGACGTGCAGCGCGCCCTCGGGCACCCGCGGGAGCGGGTCATCAAGGTCGTACGGCCGGGCGGGATGATCCTGCCGAAGAGCTCGCCGCTGCGTCGCGAACCGCCCCGCGACCCGGCCGACCGGCAGGCCGACTACCTGGAGAAGTTCGACGCGAGCACGCTGTTCTACGACGCGTTCCGGCACGGTGACGACATCTGGCTGTCCGGCCCGCCGCTGCACAACCTGAAGGCCGAGCTCGACGGCGCGGACTGGCGGGTGGACGGCGCGGACGTGAGCGGCGCGCTCAGTCTGAGCGACTGGGGCCGCACCCAGCGCTCCCGGATCACCGGCGCGGGCGCGGGGCGGCATCTGAACCTGGACGTGGGCGGGACGCGGCTGCGTACCGTCATCGCGCCGGACGATTCCGAGCTGTTCGCCGGACAGCGGACCATCATCACGAAATCCAAGGACAACGATCTGGTCTGGATCAAGGATTTCCTACGGTATTACCACATCGTGCACGGAGTGACGGGAGTTGTTTTCTACGACAACAACTCGACGAACTACTCGGCGCGCGAAGTGGCCGACGCGATTGCCTCCGTCGAGGGCATCACCACCGCCGTCATCGTCGCGTGGAACTATCCGTGGGGTCCCAACTCCGGCCCCAATAACGTCTGGGATTCCGACTACTGCCAGTACTCGCTTCTGGAGCACGGACGCTTCCGCTACCTCTCCAGGGCCGCGGGCGTCATCAACGCGGACATCGACGAGCTGGTGCTCACGGGTGACGCGCGGTCCGTGTTCGACCATGCCGCCGAGTCCGAGGTCGGCGCGATCTCGTACACGGGTTACTGGATCGCCAAGGCCACCAGCACACCGCTGAACCCGCGGCGCCAGCGCCGCTTCGTCGACTACCGGCACCGGTCGAAGGGCACGACGACCGTGAAGTGGACGGTCCTGCCGGAGCTGCTCGACGACAGCACCACGCAGTGGCGGGTGCACAGCGTCGTCGGCGCGGGCACCGAGCGCACCGAGCGGATCCACCACCGGCACTACCAGGGCGTCAACAACGGCTGGAAGTACAACCGGGGCGAGGGTCTGGCCAAGCCGGGCACGCACACGTACGACGTCCGGATGGCGCACGTCCTGGACATCGTGTTCGGGACCTGAGCGGCGGAAGCGGAACGGGCGGAGACGGAACGGGCGGAGACGGAACGGGCGGAGACGGAACGGGCGGACACAGAACGGGCCTTCACCGGCGAGGTGAAGGCCCGTTCCGTATGCCGCGAGCCTCAGCCCCGCCCCATCTCGAGCATCCGGTCCGCTACCCGACGGGCCGACTCGCCGTCGCCGAACTCGCAGAAGCGGCGGCGGAACTGTCCGTACGCGTCGGCGTACTTCTCGCGCACGCTGTCGATGTCGCGTACGGCCTGCAGCACCTCGCTCGACGTGGTGAGCAGCGGGCCGGGTGCCTCCGCCTCGAAGTCGAAGTAGAAGCCGCGCAGGGTGTCGCGGTAGTGCTCCAGGTCGTAGGTGAAGAAGAGCATCGGGCGGCCGGTGTGGGCGTAGTCGAACATCACCGAGGAGTAGTCGGTGATCATCAGGTCCGCGATCAGATAGAGCTCGGAGATGTCCGGGTACTCGGAGACGTCGAAGACGAAGCCGTCGCCCGCGCCCGGCACCGCGTCGACCGCGTTGGAGTGCCGGCGCACCAGGACGACGTGGTCGTCACCGAGGCTCTCGCGGGCCTCGGCGAGGTCGAGCCGGAGATCGAAGCGGAACTGTCCGCGCCCGTGCGACTGGTCGTCGCGCCAGGTCGGCGCGTACAGGACGACCTTCTTGCCGGCGGGGATGCCGAGGCGGTGCTTCACGCGGTCGGCCTGCTGTTCGCGGTCGGGGGCGTGCAGCAGATCGTTGCGCGGGTAGCCGGATTCGAGGATCTCGCCCTCGTAGCCGAAGGCCCGCTCCAGGATCGGGGTGCTGAAGCGGTTCGCGGAGACCAGCAGGCTCCAGTTGCGCACCTCGCGTGGCAGCCGCTCCAGATAGCCGGGGTCGAACTTCGGGGCGGCGATGTCCAGGCCGATCTTCTTCAGCATCGTGCCGTGCCAGGTCTGCACGATGACCTGGCCGTCGCGCCGCTGCAGCCAGTCGGGCAGATGGGCGTTGGTGACGATGTAGCGGCAGGTGGCCAGCGCCTCGTACCACTCGCGGCCCCACAGCCGTACGGGCGTCACCCCCTCGGGGAGCTCGACCTGGCCGTCGCGGACCACCCACAGGTGTTCCAGGTCCGCGCCGCGGCGCGCGAGTTCGGCCTGGACGGACTTGGGGCTGTCGGAGTACTGCTTGCCGTTGTAGCTGACGTACAGGACGGAGTCGCGCAGCGGCTTGGCGGTGCGGGAGGCGTGGTAGATCTCGCGGCGCAGCTTCTTGCCGCGGTACGGGCCCTCCTCGTCCGGCGCGAGGTGCGAGTAGCAGTACAGGTTGGGGAAGTCGGGTCCCTGGGTCTCCAGGGCGTACCTGCGGCCGCGTACCTCGGCGGTCAGCGGGAACGCCTGGGCCACGAGGCGGTCCGTCTTGAACGGCACGTTCAGCACCAGACCGGTCTCGGCGTCGGTGGTCCTCAGCCAGAAGTCCCAGCGGCCGGACTGCAACGGCAGGGTGCCGCTGAGCCCGGGGTGCGCGGCGGGGTGGAACACGACACGGAAGCTGCCGTCCTCCGCGACCTCGAGGGGCAGCGACTTCTCGGCGGCACCGCCCCACTTGCGGACGACGAGCGTCGGATCGGCGGGCGCCGCGGTGGTCGTGCCGGCGAGCAGCAGGCCGCCGTCGTCGCCCCAGGCGACCTCGGTCAGCATGGCCCGGCTGGTGCGGCCCCACACCTGGAGGTAGCCGTCGTTGCCGGAGGTGAGCGCGATCTCGCAGGGCACCGGGCCGCGGGTGCGGGCGGCGGCGCGCAGGGGGGCGGGCAGCGGGAAGTGGCGGTCCCCGAGACCTTCGGCGGCGACCACGGAGTGCCGCTTGCTGCTGCCGTCGGCTTCCTCGACGCGGATCCGCACCTCCCAGCCGCGCTTGTTGGGCTTGGGGTCGTCGGCGCGTCCCGCGGCCCATTCGGCGGTGGTGACGGCCGCGGGCAGGAACGCCACGTCGTGCACGGGGATCTCGACCGAGAACGGGCGCCGGCCGTGCGCGTCCGGCTCCCCGGGCGTCAGCTCGTACTGCAGGGTGGTGCTGTCGTCCATGCAGTCGAGTTCGAGGCGTACGGAGCTTCCCTGCGCGGCCTCGAGCCGCAACTCGCCCTCGATGCACACCGATTCGCCCTCGACGCGCATCGCCTTGGCGAGGGCCCGCACCTTCTCGACGCGGATGCGGAAGCTGCGGTTCTGGGTGATGGGCAGCATGCGGTGGTCGTCGTCGAGCCAGCGGTACTCGGCGTGTCCGGCCTGCACGTTGTGGGTCGCGGCGAGCCGGGACCTGCCGAGGCCCGCCACGCTCAGGCTGCCGAGGCCGATCCGCCAGACGCCCTCGCGCCAGCCGTCGCGTCCGCGCAGCCGGGCGGGGTCGATGGTGAAGCTGTAGCCGGCCCAGTCGTAGCAATGGCGGTTGCCGCCCGAGGCGTTGGTGCGCTCCGGGCGGTACTCGGGACGGGTCGGCAGCACGATCACCCGCTTCGAACCCGCCTCCTTCATGACAGCGAGGCGCTTCGTCCGCCCGGGCGAGGCGAGCCCGATCCGCGGCACCCAGGCGTCACCGGTGACGACCAGCCGTCCGTCGTGCCAGATGGCGGTGCGGAGCGGGGCGCGCAGCCGCAGTTGCGACGGCTGGACGCGGGTGGCCCAGCGGGGCAGGTCCACCTTGGCCGGGAGGTCGGTGATGCGGGCGTGGCGGCGGCGCAGCCCGCGCAGCCGGTACGGGTCGCGGACCTTCTCGGCGGCGAGCAGCGCGAGAAGTTCGTCCTCGGCGGCGCGCTGGACGAGCAGCCATTTGATGCGCAGTTCGACGGGCAGCGACATCAGCGTCTCGCGGCTGACCCCGTCGAGGAACGCGCGGGCGACGGCGAAGAAGACGGACCGGAACTCCTCGTCGCCCTGCGGCAGGACCCGCAGGAAGATCAGCGCGTCGGCGAGCAGGGCGCTGCGGTCGTAGAGGTGCTTGAGGCGGGCGTCCTCGGGGCGCTTGGCGAGGAAGCGGCTGACCTCGGTGGCGCCGTCGATGCGGTCGCGCGCGGCCTTCGGCTCGGTGCGGCGCTGGGTGATGGAGGGCGCGGAGCCGCCCTCGCGCTCGCGCCACAGGTAGACCGGAGACCTGAGGATGTCGACGGACGTGGCGAGGACGTGCGCGGGGACGACGACCGGAGTGTCCTCGTACAACACGCCCTCGGGAAACGCGAGTTCGTGCTTCCGCCAGAATTCCGTGCGGAACATCTTGTTGCAGGCGATGCGGTCGCTGAGGAGTTCCGTCAGTTTGCTGACGTGGGTGCCGACGACGTCGCGCTGTGCGTGGAACCGGTGCATCGGAGACTGCGATGTGCCGCGCGAGTTGTAGCGCAGCACGTTTCCGGTGGCGAAATCCGAGCCCGATTTCTCCAGGCTCTCCACCATGATGCTGCAGGCATCGGGCGTGAGCAGGTCGTCGCTGTCGACGAACATCAGGAACGCGCTGCCCGGCGCCATGTTCCGCACGCCGACGTTCCTGGCCCTGCCGAGGCCGCCGTTCTCCTGCCGGATGAGCCGGAACCGGGAATCCTTCGCCGCGAACTCCTCGGCGATCTCGGCCGAATGGTCCGTCGACCCGTCGTCCACCATGACGACGTCGATGTTCTGGAAAGTCTGCCGCGCCAGTGATTCAAGGCATTCGGCGACGTATTCGACCACATTATAAATGGGGACGATGATCGAGACAGTCGGATTCCGGTCCATACGGGGATCAACCCCTCGTTCGTCCCCCGGTCACCCACCGTCCACCGTTCGGCGCAACACGAGTCGGACGAAACGCGAGTCACACCAGACGATCAACGGCGGGCGGGGGTACGGCGGTACTCAGACGCCGAAGACCGCTCGCACCACCCGCTCCGCCGCCCGTCCGTCGTCGTGCGGACAGAAGCGGGCCCGGAAGGCCTCCCGCAGTTTGGTGGTGTCGTCCGTGTCCCAGCTGCCGTCCTGGAGCAGGGAGATGAGCTGGTCCTCGGTGGTGGCGACGGCGCCCGGGGTCTCGCCCGGCACCCCCGAGAGCAGGTCGAAGTAGGCGCCACGGGCCAGGCGGTAGGCCTGCCAGTCGGGGGCGTACGTGATGATCGGACGGTCCAGGCAGGCGTAGTCGAACATCAGGGACGAGTAGTCCGTGATCAGCGCGTCGGCGGCCAGGCAGAGGTCCTCGACGCGGCCGTGGTCCGTGACGTCGAGGATCTGCGGGTGGTCGGCGAGGTCGGCGGACGAGCCGTAGAAGTAGTGGGCGCGGACGAGGACGACGTACCCGGGGCCGAGGGCGCGGACCAGGCGCGGCAGGTCGAGGCGGGGCAGGAAGCCCTTCTGGTAGTCGCGGTGCGTGGGGGCGTAGAGCAGGACCTTGTGGTCCTCGGCGATGCCGAGTCCGCCGCGGACGCGGGCGATGTCGGCGGGCGTCGCGGAGGCGTAGACGTCGTTGCGGGGGTAGCCGAGTTCGAGGGCCGCGTACGCCGAGGGGTAGACGCGCTCCCAGACTTCGGTGGAGTGCGGGTTGGCGGAGAGGCTGAAGTCCCACTGGTCGGTGTGGTCGAGGACCTTCTGGAAGCTGATGCCGTGCGTGCCCGCGGGGTAGCGGCGCTGGTCGAGGCCCATCTTCTTGAGCGGGGTGCCGTGGTGGGTCTGGAGGTAGATCTGGCCGGGGCGTTTGACGAAGCCGCCGGGGAACGAGGCGTTGTTGACCAGGTACGTGGCGCGGGCCATGGCCTGCCAGTAGCGGCGCGAGCCCTCGATGACGTACGGCATTCCGGCCGGGACCTTGTCGCGGTGGCGGCTGCTGACCACCCAGACGCCCTTGATGTGCGGGGCGAGTTCGCGGGCCTTGTGGTAGATCGCGAGCGGGTTGCAGGCGGGGCCGCGGTTCCAGTAGGCGCTGAAGACGGCCAGCTGCGGGTCGAGGGCGCGGCGTCGGTCGGTGCGGTAGGCCAGCTTCATCAGCGAGGCGCGCAGCCGCTTCTTGTGCCGGGTCAGGGCGGACCGGGCCGCGCGGACACGGCCGTTGGCGGTGCGCAGGGTCTCGAAGGCGGTGTACGAGCCGGCGGCGAGCGCGCGCTGGGCGTCACCGGCGGGTTCGTGTCCGGCCGGGCGGTAGGTGCGGTGCAGGCGGGCGACCGCGCGGAAGAAGTCGGCGCGGTCGGCCGGGCGGATGCGTCCCGGGTCGGCGAGGACGGTGAGCAAGTGCGCGACGGCGTACGGGAAGAGGCGGGGCCCTGAAGGGGAGCCGAGGAGGTGTTCGTAGCGGTCGGTGATCGCGAAGTGGGCGCGGCCCGGTGTCGTGGAATGGCTGCCGCCGCGGCGGCGGCGCCAGCGCACGCACACACGGTCGAGCAGGCGCAGGCGTTCGGCGGCGAGCAAGGTGGCGCGGTGGACGGGCACGACGTCCTCGTACGGCCCGTCGTCGAAGCGCAGCGCGTGGGTCACCCAGAACGAGCGGCGGATGACACGGTTCCATGCGGCCGGGGTGACGGCGAGCGGGTCGGCGCCGGGGGCGAGTTGGTCGCCGCCGGGCCGGACCGTCTCCCACCAGTCGACCTTGTCGTGTCCGAACAGGACCACGTCGGCCTCGGCGTCGAGGGCGTCGTCGATCGAGTGGAGGGCGCCGGGCAGCAGCAGATCGTCGCCGTCGAGGAAGAGCAGGAACTCGCCGCTCGCGTGCGAGGCACCCGTGTTGCGGGCCACGCCCGTGCCGCCGTGACGGTCGAGCCGGATCGGACGAACGCGCGGGTCACGTTCCGCATATTCCGCGGCAATGGCGGCCGACGCATCCGGTGACGCGTCGTCCACGACGATCAGTTCGAGATCGGCGAAGGACTGCGCGAGGACGGATTCCAGGCATTCCCGCAGGTAGCCCTGGACTCGATGGGCGGGTACGACAACGGAGAAGCGGGCCATGCCCCACGACCGTAGTCACCGGCGCGGGCCCTGTCGAAGACCGTCAAGTCGTTGCGGAAAGGTTCCGCTTGAAGATCACTGGGCTGTGGCGCCGCTGCGGTGTGCCTAATACGACAACCGAAGTCCCGACGATCACTCGTTACGGTGAGGCGACAGTGGCGAGTTGACGCGAACAGGAGAAGAACGGGCAAACAGGGCTGACACGGCACCACCGGTCTCGCTCTGCGCAGAAAGGCCCGCCTCCGTGCAGCACAGCACCGCCCCCGCCCCGTCCGCCTCTCTTCCCCGTCTCACCGTCGTCGTACCGATCTACAACGTCGAGGACTATCTCGAGGAATGCCTGCGCTCGATCGCCGGCCAGACCTTCAGGAACCTCCACGTCGTGCTCGTCGACGACGGATCGAGCGACGCGAGCCCGCGGATCGCCCGCGCCTTCGCGGCCCGCGACCCGCGCTTCCGGTACGTCCGGCAGGAGAACGCGGGGCTCAGCGCGGCCCGCAACACCGGGGTGCGCGAGGCGGATCCGCAGGTCGAGTTCCTGACGTTCGTCGACAGCGACGACATCGTGCCGCACGACGCGTACGAGCGGATGATCGCGAGCCTGGACGCCTCCGGCTCGGACTTCGCCAGTGGGAACGTGTGGCGGCTCAACGAGCGCGGGCGGCAGCAGGCCTGGCAGTACAAGTGGCTGAAGGGCGACCGCACCCGCACCCACATCACCCGCGATCCGCAGCTGCTCGCGGACCGCGTGGCGTGGAACAAGGTGTTCCGCCGCGCGTTCTGGGACGCGCACGCGTTCACCTTCCCCGAGGGCCGGCTGTACGAGGACACCCCGGTGATGATCCCGGCGCACTTCCTCGCGAAGAGCGTGGACGTCCTCGAAGAGCACGTCTACTACTGGCGGGTGCGCGAAGGGTCGATCACCCGGCGGCGCACCGAGGTCCGCGGCGTACGCGACAGGATCGCCGCGTGCGACAGCGTGAGCCGCTTCCTCGGCGAGCGCTTCCCGCAGCACAAGCGGATGTACGACCTGTCGTGTCTGCGCGACGACTTCATCTACTTCCTCGAAGGGCTGCCGCTCGGCGGCCCCGAGTACCGCGCCGCGTTCCTCACCGGCACCGCCGCGTTCCTCGCGCGCGCCGACGCCTCGCTGATCCACGAGCTGCCGGTCGATCTGCGCATCAAGTGGCAGCTGCTGCGGCAGGGGCGCTCGGCCGAGCTGATCGAACTGCTCGCGTACGAACAGCGCAACAAGGCGGCGTTCGCGGTGCGCGGCGGGCTGCGCAAGCGCGCGGACTACCCCGGCGTCAAGGGCGTACCGCGCCGTCTGGCCACGCTCAAGCGGGGCGAACTGCCCGTCGTGGCGCGGCTGTCCGAGGCCCGCTGGGACGACGACGGGCTGCTGCGGATCAGCGGCTACGCCTACATCCGCAACCTCGACGCCACCCGCCCCGGCCACTCCGTCAAGGCCGGACTCCTGAAGTCGGCGCACCACCGCGCCCGGTTCAAGCACGTCCCGACCCGTACGGTCCAGCGTCCTGACGCCACCGTCGACTCCGGCCAGCAGCTGCACTGCTACGACTACGCGGGCTTCGAGATGACCGTCGACCCCCGGCAGCTGAAGTCAGGCGGCCGCTGGCAGCCCGGCAACTGGCTGCTCGGCGTGGTCGTCGCCGGGCACGGGGTCGTACGCCGGGCCGCGGTGCGGGCCATGGACGGCTCGGCCGCGCAGTCCGTCGTACGGGAACTCGGCGACGGCATGCGGCTCGTGCTCGGCTACTCGCAGGGGCGGCTCGTCCTGCGGATCCAGGAGTACGCGGCCCGCGTGGAGACGCACGAGCGCGACGGGGACGACCTGGTGCTGCGCGGGCGGCTGCACCACGGCACGCGGGCCGAGGCGCTGCGGCTCGCGCTCCGTGAGCACAGCTTCGACTGTCCGCTGGAGCGCACCGGCGAGGAGTTCACCGTGCGGGTGCCGCTCGCCGGCCTGGAGCAGGTGCCGCCGACGCCGCACCGCGCGCCGAAGGAGGTCGAACCGCAGCACGGCGACCGCTGGAGCGCGAACCTGGTGCTCGCGGGCGGCACGCTCAAGTCCCTGGCCGCGAGCGCGGCCCTGGCCCCCGGCCGCTACGCCACCGGTCAGGCCCGGTACGCGGTGGGCCGCGAGGTGTGCGCCACCGCCGGCGACAACGGGCAGCTGGTGATCGAGCTGACCCGGCAGCCCGTCGCGGACGTGGCGCGGTGGCAGGACGACGGTCTCCTGGTCGTCGAGGGCACCGCCGCCCAGGACAGCTGGGGTCCGGCCGAGCTGATCCTGCGGCACAGCAGCGACCTCACCGAGGTCGCCGTACCGCTGGAGCGGTCGGCCGGACGGTTCCGCGCCACGCTCGTCCCCGCCACCGCGCACGGCGGACTGCCGCTGCCCGAGGGCCGCTGGTACCTCTTCCTGCGCGAGAAGCACGAGGGGGGCGAGGGCGTTCCGGTGCGCGTCCTCGCCTCGCTCGGGGCCGGACTTCCCTCCGTACAGGCCGCTGAAGGGCGGGAGTTCGCGCTCGCGCGGCGCTTCGGCGACCGGCTCCTGATCGACTCCGGCTCGGCGCTCGCACCGCAGGAACGCGGCGCGTACCGCCAGGCCCGGCTGCGCACCGCGCACTACCCGGTGCAGCGCTCCCTGCCCCTGCGCGACGCCGTCCTCTACCTCGACGGCGAATCGCCGCGGGCGGTCCACGAACAACTCCTGGCACGCGGCTGCGAGTCGGAGCACCTGTGGGTGACGCGGGACCAGCAGACGCGGGTACCGCCCGCGGCCGTCGGGGTCGCCGAGGGCAGCCGTGCCTGGTACGAGGCGCTGGCGCGCAGCCGTGTCATCGTCACCGCCGGGCAGCTGCCCGACTGGTTCGAGCGGCGCGCCGGTCAGCGGGTCGTGCAGACCTGGCACGGCACCCCGCTCAAGCGCGTGGGCATCGACCTCACCGACAGCCTGTACGCGGACCACTCCCGCCTCGACGCGCTGCCCGCGCTCTCCGCGCAGTGGAGCGTCCTGGCCTCGCCCAGCCGCCACGCCGCCGCCGTCCTGCCGCGCGCGCTCGCGTACGAGGGCGAGGTGCTCGCGGCCGGATCGCCGCGCAATGACGTGCTGTTCGCGGAGGACCGCGAGAAGGTCGCGGACCGGGTCCGTGCCGAACTGGGGCTCGCGCCCGACGACGGCCGCCGGATCGTGCTGCACGCGCCGACGTACCGCGACCATCTGATCCACAAGGCCGGCCGCTTCCGCTACGAGGAGCCGCTGGACTTCGCGGCCCTGGAGCGCGAGCTCGGCGAGGACCACGTCCTCCTGGTGCGCCGCCATCCGCTCTCGGCGGGCCGTCTCCTGGGCGCGCACGCGCCGTTCGTCCGGGACGTGACGACCTACCCGAACGTGACCGAACTCCTTCTGGTCGCCGACGTCCTGATCACGGACTACTCGTCCCTGATGTTCGACTTCGCACACACCGGCCGCCCGATGCTCTTCCACACGCACGACCTGGAGCACTACCGCGACACGGTGCGCGGCTTCACGCTCGACTTCGAGGCCGCCGCACCGGGACCGCTGCTCGCCTCGACGGGCGAGGTGGCCGAGGCGCTGCGCGACCTTGACGCGCTCGCGGCGCGGCACGCGGACGCGTACGCGGCGTTCCGGCAGGCGTACGGGGACCTGGACGACGGGAAGGCGGCGGGCCGGGTCGCGGACTGGATCCTCGCGTGACCCGTCGCACCGCCTTCCCCGCGGATCCTGTCGCGCGCGTCCGCCGGCCGCCCGGCGCCACCGCCGTCATGGGCGGCCTGCGCTCGCTGCGCCCCAGCCCGTATCTCGTCTACGGGACGCTCTTCTGGGTGCTGGTCACGGCCGCCGCCTGGCGGATCCCGGTCTGCTGCGACTTCGGGCAGCACGCGGCGGTCGTCGAGCGCCTCAAGGCCTCGCTCACCGACCCCGCGCACCCGATGGCCGCCGCGCCCGGCGACGGCAGCCCGTACTACTCCCCGTACGCCGTGCTGCAGGGACTGTTCGCGCAGGTGAGCGGGCTCGCAGGCTGGCAGGTCGTGAAGCTGTCCGGGCCGGTGAACCTGCTCGTGCTGCTCACCGGCCTCAACCGTTTCGTGAAGGCCCTCACCCCGAACCGCTGGGCGCCGCTGCTCGCACTCGCGTGCATGGTGCTGCTCTGGGGCACGCAAATGGCCTGGTGGAGCGGCTACTTGGGCCTGATGTCCCTCGCCGGACACCTCCCCTTCCCCTCCACGCTCGCGATCGGCCTCACGTTCTGGGCCTGGTCCTGGACGGCCCGTCTGACCCGCGATGGCGGCCGCACCGTCTCGTACGCGGGCCTCGGCGCCCTCGGCGGTCTGATCCTGCTGATCCACCCGATCTCGTCGGTGGGGGCGATGATCGGGGTGGTGGCGTTCGTGCCGGGGTGGGGGGTGCGGGGCGGGACGAGGACTGTGGCGGGTCCCAGGCTGCGACCGGTCGCCGGGTGGGCTGTCGCCTCGGTCGCGGCCGTGGTCGTCGTGCTGAGCTGGCCGTACTACTCGCTGTTCGACCTGCTCGGCGACGGCAGCATCGACGGCATGCACCGGGCGCTGTACGACGCGATGCCGGAGCGCTTCTGGCTGGCCTTCCTCGGGCTGCCCGCGCTGGTCGCGCGGTGGCGGCGCGACCGGCGCGACCCGCTGGTCCTGATGTTCGCGCTCGGCGCGCTGACCATCGCATACGGCTGGATCTCCGGGCATTACACCTACGGGCGGATCATGGGCCTGACCCTGATCCCGCTCCAGTTCGCCCTGGCCATCGAGCTCACCGGGCCGCGCCCCTGGACCTGGGGGCGGCGCGCCCTGGCCGCGCTGTGCGGTGCGGGGCTCGTGCTGGGCTTCCTCACCGTGCAGGCGGGCGCCGTCCTGCCGCGCGCCTGGGACCCGGTCGGCTTCGACCAGCCGCCGCGCTGGCCGTCGTACGCCTGGGCCGCGCGGCACATCGCACCGGGCGAGGTGGTCCTGACCAACGGCTACCGCGCCACCCGCTCGCTGCCGGGCTTCGGCCCGAACCTGGTGGCGCCCGCTTGGCCCGACCCCGCGATGCGCGAGACGGAACGCGCCCGCCGCTCCGGCGCCGTACGGCGCTATCTGGACCCGGCGTCCTCCGTGGCCGAACGGGCCCAGGTCGTCCGGGAGTTCCACGTGCGCTGGCTCCTGCTCGACCCCGGCCGGCGGGTGCCTCGGGAAGCCGTGGTCGTGGCGTGGGGCCCGCGGACCGGGGAGGTTCTGGCCCGGGTGGGGTGAGCGGGCAAAGACGCCCCCGGTGCGGCTCCCTTCAGGGGCCCGCCCCGGGGGCGTCTCCGTGTCCGGCTCAGTGCTGCTGCAGCGGCGGCAGTTCTACGCGGCCGTCGGCGGCGGGATCCTGTTCAGGGGCCTGCTCCACCGGGGTCGAGTCCGGGGCCTGCTCCACCGGGGCCGAGTCCGGGGCCTGCTCCACCGGGACCGAGTCCGGAGCCAGGCCCTCGGCCGGATCAAGCGCCTGTTCCGGCCCCGGCTGCGGAGCCACAGGCACCTCGGGAGACGAGGCGTCCGAACCGGCCGCGGCCTCGGGACCGGCCGCTCCGGCCCCCGCGCCCTGCCCACTCCTCCGGGCCTGCTCCTTCTCGTGCGCCTCGAGGACCGGGTCCACCACCGGCACCGGCTTGCCCGCCGGCCAGTCGATCGGGCGCTCCGGGACCCGGCGGACGTACAGCCGCAGGACGCCGGTGCGCTCGGGGAACTCGCCGCGCAGCACGAACTGTTCGCTGACCACGGAGATCTTCGCCTCGTCCGTGGCCGAGCCCGCCTTCCATGCCGCGTCCGTCGCGCGCGGCTCCGCGAGCACCCACACGCGATCCACCCCGGCGAGCCTGCGGCGCAGGTCGAGCGCGTCGGTCTCGGTGCCGTAGAGCGTGCCCGAGGCCTCCGGCCCGGCCTTGAGCGCGAGGTCCTTCGTGCCCTTGAAGCCGTCGGGATACGTGAGCGCGTGCCGGCGGGCCTGCGACGGCAGGTACAACACCGGGTCGCCGGGCCGCAGTTCGGCCGCCGCGAGCCGCGCGACCGCCGCCATGTCCTCCGGCCGCCCACCTGCCGCGGCCTGACTGCGGTGCTCCGGCAGCTGCCACAGGCAGGCCGCCGCCACCGCCACGACTCCGGTCAGCGCGGCCGCCGCGCGGTGCGGCCTGCGCCCGGGCAGCGAGCGCCGGACCACCGCGGCGCAGCGCTCGCCGCCCGCCGCCGCGAGCAGCGGCACCCCGGCCAGCGCGCACAGCACGTACGCGGGGTGGAAGAGCGGGGCGCTCTGCGCGAGCAGGAGCAGCAGCGCGGGCGGCACCAGGACCAGCGGCAGGGCCAGGGAGTTGAGGGAGAGCCGGCCCGTGCGCGGCAGCGGCGCGTTCAGGGCGATGCAGATCAGCAGCAGCACGGCGGTGATGACCAGGGGCGTGGGGCCCGCGAACGTCCGCAGGATCTCGTCGGCCCCGGACATCCCGGGCGCCTCGGTCCGGCCGGGCTGTCCGCCTTCGGCGCCCGCGCCGAGCTGCCCGTACGTGAGGCTGATCAGCGGCATCAGCGCGGTGAGCGCGGCCGCGGCGGCGACCGCCCAGCCGCGCCACCGGCCGCCGGAGACCCTTCGCCACGAGACGAGCAGCGTGACCGCGTGGGCCGCGAGCAGGAGGGCGGCGGATTCGTGCAGGTACGCGGTGCAGCCGACGACCGCCCCGTAACGGCACCAGTCGCGGCCGCGGCCGAGTTCTGCCGCGTGTACGAAGAGCAGGGTCGCGGCGGCGGCCCCGGCGCAGACCAGGGCGTACGGGCGGCCGTCCGTCGCGAAGTACCCGGTGGCCGGAGTGACCGCGTACAGGAGACCGGCCCACAGACCGACCCGCGCGCGGGCGAGCCGGGTGCCGAGTGCGGCGACGAGTCCGGCGGCCAGGGCGACGGCGAGCACCGACGGCAGCCGCAGCAGCACCTCGCCGGGGTGGAGCCGGAGCACGTAGTGCATCAGGACGTAGTAGACGCCGTGCACCGCGTCGGCCGAGCCGATCAGCTGCCAGATCTCGGGCAGCGAGCGCCGCGCGATCTCGTAGGTGACGCTCTCCTCGCGGCTCATCGACCCGCGGTCGAGCCCCCACGCGCCGATCGCGAGAGCCGCCAGGACCGGCACGGTCACGGCCGTGACCGCCGGACGGACGAGCAGCACCCGGGCGAGGGTGCGCAGATGGCCGGACGGGCCTTCGGCCGGTGCGGTGGCCGCGCGCGGGTGCGTGCGGTGCGCCGAGACGGTCGGGGAGCCGGGGTACGCGGAGGCCTGCGAGCGGTACATGGGTCGAGTTTGTGCTATTAACTGCCGATTCCTGTGGATTGACGCCCGGGTTTCTGCGCGGGCAGGCACACGCCCCTGCCGCACGCCGAAGACGTTCGTCAGGCGCCGCTCCAGGCCGGGGCGTCCGTCCCCCACAGACCCGGCGGGCGCGCCCAGTTCACCGGGCCACCGTCGTACGCCACCGGCGGCAGCGCGTGCCGCAGCCGGCCCATCGGGCTGTCGGTCTCGGTCAGCCGGTTCTCGGCGTCGAAGCCCTGGTCCGCGCCCGGTGCGGGCGCCAGGTCGTGGACCAGCCAGTGCGCGGTCTGCGTGAGCGCCAGGCGGACCAGCCGGGTGCCGCCGGTGCGGTGCTGCTCGGTGAGCGCGCGCAGGACACCGGCCGCCATCAGGTAGCCGGTGCCGTGATCGAGCGCCTGGGCAGGCAGCGCGCCGAGCGCGTCCGGCGAGCCCTCCAGTTCGGCGATACCGGTGGCCACCTGGACCAGGCTGTCGAAACCGCGCCGCTCGCCCCACGGTCCGTAACGGCCCCACGCGGAGAGCTGGGCGACGACGAGACCTGGACGGCGCACGGCGAGCGCCTCGGGCGTCAGCGCGAACCGGTCCAGCGCGCCCGGCCGGTAGCCGGTGACCACCACGTCCGCCGTTTCGAGCAGCTCCTCGAAGGTCCCGCGGTCGGTGCGCCGGCGCAGGTCCAGGGTGGTCGAGCGCTTCCCCATCCCCGTGTCGTTGTGGGCCTCCTGGCTCTCCGGCAGCTGCGGGGCGTCGATCCGCAGCACGTCGGCGCCGAGCAGCGCGAGCGTTCGGGTGGCGACCGGTCCGGCCAGGACACGGGTCAGGTCCAGGACGCGCAGCCCCGCGCACGGCAGCTCGGCACCGCCGGGCACTCGACCGGGGACACCACCGGGCACCCGCACCGGGGCGTCGCCGATGCGTGCCGTCGTCAGGAGCGGCTGCTCCGCGACCATGCGCCCCTGCTCGCTCCTGGCCCACGCCTCGGGGCCGCGCGCCGCGACGGCCAGGCCGCCCGCCGCGTACACGGCCTGCTCCACTTCCAGCGCGGCAAGCCCCGCGATTGCCTGAGCCACCGCGTCCACGGGGTCCCCGCCGGCGCGCCCCTCCACTCCGAGAGCGGCGAGCAACCGGGCCCGGTGGTGCGGGTAGTTGGCGTGCGTCCGCACCCACCCGTCGGCCGCCCGCCAGAACCGGGACAGCGGCGCGAAGGCCGACCACGCCTGCCCGTCGGCCCGCACCAGCCGGTCGCTGAGGAACGCCGTCGCGACCGCCTCGTCATCGACCCGCACCCGGGGCACGGGACGCCCTGTGCGTACGGAAGCGAGCTCGGCGGCCGCGAGCGAGCACGCCGCGACGGTCGCCCGCGCCAGTTCCATGACGGGCAGCCGCGCGGGAAGCCCTCCCGACGGGCCGCCGAAGGACACCCGGTCGAGCAGCGAAGCATCGGCACCCAGTGCCGCCCATGCCTGTTCCGTCCCTGAATCCTTGCGAGAAGTCACCTCCCTACCGTGGCACCGAGTGCCATCAAAGGGGAAGACCCGAGCGTGATCTGTTCGATGGGTGACGGAGATCCGGTCTTGACCTTCCCTTAACTGGACAATTACGGCCCACAACTACTATTTCCGACTATGGAAAGCCCGCCGTCCCTCGAGCCCACCGCAGCCCACAAGCCCCACGAGCCTCAGGTCTGCGTCGTCGTCATCGGCTACGACGACGCGGAGCACGTGGCCGACGCGGTGCGCTCCGCCCTCGCGCAGGGCACGGCCGTCCGCGAGGTCATCGCGGTCGACGACCGCTCGACGGACGGCAGCCTCGGCGTGCTGCACGGCCTCGCCGCCGACGAGCCGCGGCTCAAGGTGATCGCGCGGAGCACCAACAGCGGCGGCTGCGGCACCCCGCGCAACGACGGCATCGACGCCTGTACGTCCCCGTACGTGATGTTCCTCGACAGCGACGACGTACTGCCGCCGGGCGCCGTCGACGCGCTGCTCACGGCGGCGCGCGAGCACGACGCCCAGGTCACGGCCGGACTCTGCGTCCGCAAGGAGCTGCCCTCGGGCCGTGAGGTGCCGTGGGAGCCCGAGCTGTACGACACCCCGTCGATCGTGGCGCACCCGCGCCGGCGCCCGCGGCTCGTGCACGACACCCTGTGCGTCAACAAGCTCTACCGCACGGACTTCCTGCGCGAGCACGGCATCCGTTTCCCCGACGGCGCGGTGGTCTACGAGGACTTCGTGTTCGGCGCGAAGGTGCTGGCGGCGGGTCCGCGGTACGCGCTGATCTCCAACCCCGTCTACGTATGGCATGTGCGCCGCTCCGCCGCCCGGCTCTCCATCTCGCTGGACCGCGCGGGGATCGCCAACTGGCAGGCGCGGATGGACGCGCACCGCGAGGTGGTCGGGATCCTCGCCGACGCGGGCGAGAAGCAGCTGGCCAGGGCGGCGCGCGCCAAGTTCCTCGAGCACGGCCTGCGGATGTACACGCGCGAACTCGACCAGCGCACACCGGAGTACCGCGAGGAGTGGTGGCGCCTGACGCGCACCTATCTCGCCACGTTCGACGACGCGGACTTCGAGCGCGCGCCCGCCCCCGGCCGGGTCATCGCCCGCGTCCTGCTCGCCTCGCCGCACCCCGTCGACCTGCCGCGGCTGCAGCAGGTGGCGGCCCGCCCCGCCCGGCTCGTCCCGCCGTACGCGACGGACGGGGACGGCAGACCGGTGTGGTCGGCGGAGCTGGCGCGGGTGGGGCTCGGGCATCTGCTCGTACGGCCGATGCGGCTGCTGCCGCTCGCGGTCGACGCGAGCCTGCTGCCGCGGGTGCGCACCTCGGTGCTCACGCTGACGCTGCACGAGCTGTACGGACGCGTCGCCGCGGCCGGACCCACCATCGTGGACGTCGAGCTGCGGGACCGGGCCGGGGTCGCGCGGACGGTGCGGCGGACGGCGGCGTGGCGCGCCGGCCCCGGCCCGGGCGGCGGGAAGTGGACCGCGGAGGTGCTGATCGACCTCGGCGCGCTCGACCCCTCGGCGGCCGTGTGGGACCTGCGGCTGCGGGTGCGCTTCGCGGACGGCACGCACCGGGAGACCACGGGGCGCGCGGTGGCGGGGCCCGGGGTGCTGCGGCGCACGGCGGTACGCGATCTGCGGCGCGGCATCCGGCTCGTCCAGCCGTACGCGACCAGCGGCGGCAACCTCGCCGTCCGGGTGGCCCCCGGTGTGCGCGGCGTGGCGCAGGTGCTGCGCCGCCGCGCCCACCGGGTGGTCCGGGCACTGTCGTGAGCCGCCGGTCCGCTGTCGGGTGACCCGAGCGGAACGCGTCAGACGCGTGCCGCCTCCGGGTGGTGGTGCTGCCAGCCCTCCCAGGCCGAGGTGATCATGTCGCGGACATCGTGCCGGGAGCTCCAGCCCAGCTCGGCGGTGATCCGGTCGGCCGAGGCGACGACGCGGGCCGGGTCGCCGGCGCGGCGGTCGGTGACCTCGGGCGTGGTGTCGTAGCCGGTGACCTCGCCGATCAGATCGACGAGCTCGCGGACCGAAACGCCTTCGCCGCGGCCGATGTTGACCGTCAGGTCGCGGCCGGGCGCGGCGGCGAGGGTGCGGGCGGCGGCGACATGGGCGTCGGCGAGATCGGCGACGTGGATGTAGTCGCGCACACAAGTGCCGTCCGGCGTCGGGTAGTCGGCGCCGAAGATCTTCGGCGCCCCGCCCCCGGTGAGCCGCTCGAAGACCATCGGGACGACGTTGAAGACCCCGGTGTCGGCGAGTTCGGGGCTCGCCGCGCCCGCCACGTTGAAGTACCGCAGCGACGCGGTCGCCAGACCGTGGGCGCGGCCGGTCGCGCGGACCAGCCACTCGCCGGCCAGCTTCGTCTCGCCGTACGGGCTCATCGGCAGACACGGGGTGTCCTCGGTGACGAGGTCCACGTCCGGCATGCCGTACACGGCGGCCGAGGACGAGAAGACGAAGGAGCGCACCCCGCCGGCCGCGGCTGCGGCGAGCAGGACCCGCAGGCCCTCGACGTTCTCGTGGTAGTAGTGCAGCGGCAGTTCGACGGACTCGCCGACCTGCTTCTTGGCCGCGAGGTGCACGACCCCGGTGACCTCGTGCTCGGCGATCACCTTGTCGAGCACGGCCCGGTCGAGCACATTGCCCTCGACGAACGGCACGCCCTCGGGCAGCCGCGCGGCGATGCCCGTCGACAGGTCGTCGAGCACGACCGTCCGCTCGCCGGCCGCGAGCATGGCGCGGACGACATGCGCCCCGATGTATCCGGCGCCGCCGGTGATCAACCAGGTCATGGTCACCCTGTTTCCGTCTTCTTCAGCACCCTGTGCACGTTCGTTCTTCCGCACAGTGTGCATGGTCGGTCAGTTCTCCTGCGCGGGCGCCATCGCCCGCAGTCCCGCCGCCGTCGCCGCGGTCAGACGGTCCAGATAGCCCTTCGGCAGCGGGGTGCGCATGACGACAGAGCGCCAGTACAGCGGGCCGGAGATCAGGTCGAGCGCCAGGTCCTCGTCCACCGCACCGCCCAGCTCACCGCGTGCGACGGCCGCCTGGACGATGCCGCTGGCCACCGAGTGCTGGCCCTCGCGCAGGGCCTTGTCGAGGGCTTCGCGGATCTCGGGGTTGCGGGCCGCCTCGGCCTGCAGATCCGGCAGGATCTGGCCGGCCACGGGGTGCCGCAGGGCGCGCGAGCTGACCTCGTAGAGCAGCCGCAGATCGCCTTCGAGGGTGCCGGTGTCGGGCGCGGGCAGACCCTGCACGGCGACGGCCGAGACGAGGTCGAGCACCAGGTGCAGCTTGGAGCGCCAGCGCCGGTAGACGGCGGTCTTGCCGACGCCCGCGCGGCGCGCGACGCCCTCGATCGACATCCGCCCGTAGCCCACGGCGGCGAGCTCCGCGAAGACCGCCGTGCGGATGGCCTCGGTCACATCCTCGCGGAGCACCGCGGCGCCCGCGGGCGCCCGGCGCCGCGCGGCCTTCGCCTTGCCGTCACCGGGCGCGGCGGGGTCGGGGGCGGCGGGTGCGGGCGAGGACGTCATCGGCACAGCATACGTCCGTGACGACGAAACGGTTGCGTTCCGACGTCGATCCGCCCTACGCTCACGACGCGACGATACGGGTCCGTCCCGACGTAAAGCACGGCAATGAAGCACGGCAATGCGAGGTCATACGTGAGTCAGGTCCTGGAAGCCCCACCGGCGCTCCCGGCCGCCGGGCCGGCGCCCTCCGCCCGCGAGCTGGCCGAGCGGCACGGCCTGAGCGTCTCCAACGCCCGCCCCTCGCTGGGGAGTTACACCGTCCAGCTGTGGCGCAGACGGCACTTCATCACCGCGTTCGCGACGGCGCGGCTGACCGCGCAGTACAGCCAGGCGCGGCTCGGCCAGCTGTGGCAGATCATGACCCCGCTGCTCAACGCGGGCGTCTACTACCTCATCTTCGGGATCCTGCTCGGCGCCAAGCGCGGCATCCCGGACTACGTCCCGTTCCTTGTCACCGGCGTGTTCGTGTTCACGTTCACGCAGGCCTCGGTGATGGCGGGCACGCGCGCGGTCACAGGGAACCTCGGCCTGGTGCGCGCCCTGCACTTCCCGCGGGCCGCGCTGCCGGTCTCGTTCTGTCTGCAGCAGCTCCAGCAGCTGCTCTTCTCGATGCTCGCCCTGATCGCGATCGTCCTCGGCTTCGGGCTGCCGGTGACGGCGTCCTGGCTCCTGGTGCTGCCCGCCCTGACCCTGCAGTTCCTGTTCAACACGGGCCTCGCCCTGATCATGGCGCGCATCGCCGCCCGGACCCCGGACATCAGCCAGCTGATGCCGTTCGTCCTGCGGACCTGGATGTACCTGTCCGGCGTGATGTTCGCGCTCGACAAGGTCGTCACCGACGTACCGCACTGGGTGCACTCCGCCCTGATGTGCAACCCCGCAGCCGTCTACATCGACCTGATGCGCTTCGCGCTGATCGACAGTTTCACCGCCGGTCAGCTTCCGCCCCACGTCTGGGCCCTGGCCCTCGGCTGGGCACTGCTCGCCGGCGTGGGCGGCTTCATCTACTTCTGGAAGGCAGAGGAGACCTACGGCCGTGGCTGACACCCTCACCTCAAGCCCCACCAAGACCCTCACGACCCCCGCTCCCGTCCCGGCCCAGCGGACCGAGGAACGCGTCCCGACCGTCATCGCCGACAGCGTGGACATCGTCTACCGCGTCACCGGCGGCGGCGCGGGCCGCGGCTCCGCCACCTCCGCGCTCAGCCGGATCCTCGGCCGCCGCGGGCGGCCCAAGGTCCGTGAGGTGCACGCCGTGCGCGGCGTCTCGTTCACCGCGTACCGCGGCGAGGCGATCGGCCTGATCGGCACGAACGGCTCCGGGAAGTCGACGCTCCTGCGCGCTGTCGCCGGGCTGCTGCCCTGCGAGAACGGGCGGATCTACACCGATGGCCAGCCCTCCCTGATGGGGGTGAACGCGGCGCTGATGGACGATCTGACCGGCGAGCGCAATGTGACGCTCGGCTGTCTGGCCATGGGGATGGACCGCGAGCAGGTACGGGAGCACTACGACGGGATCGTCGGCTTCAGCGGGATCAACGAGAAGGGTGACTTCATCTCGCTGCCCATGCGGACGTACTCCTCGGGCATGAAGGCCCGGCTGCGGTTCTCGATCGGCGCGGCCAAGGACCATGACGTCCTGCTCATCGACGAGGCGCTCGCGACCGGCGACCGGCGCTTCCAGAAGCGCTCCGAGCAGCGGATCCGGGAGCTGCGCGAGAAGGCGGGCACGGTCTTCCTGGTCAGCCACAGCAACAAGTCGATCCGCGACACCTGCGACCGGGTGCTCTGGCTGGAGAAGGGCGAGCTCGTGATGGACGGGCCGACGGCTCAGGTCCTGGAGGAGTACGAGCGGTTCACGGGCAAGTGAGCCGTCCGGGCCCTGGAGCGGACGGGGCTCCGTGACGGGGCTCCGTGACCGTGCCCGGCCCGGTGACCGGCGTCACCCACGACTCGTAGAACCCAAACCGGACATTTAGCCTCTTCTTGTCGGGGACGGCCTCTCGCCCCCAGCAAGGAACGCACCCGATGGGACTCACCAGCACCACCCTGCTGCTGCTCACGGTCCTCGTGGCGATCGCGCTGTTCGCGCTCACCATGTGGCTGTGGCCACGGCTGGCGCGGACCAGTGTCCGTGCCCTGGCCGGACGGTTCCTGCTGCTCGTCTGCACACAGCTCGCCGTGCTCTCGGTGGTGCTCCTGTACGTCAACGACAAGTTCGAGTTCTACGCGTCCTGGGACGACCTCTTCGGCACCGAGCAGGGCGAAGGCGTCGTCCAGGAGGTCGGTCCGGGCGGCAAGCTCGTCTCCCTCCAGTCGGAGCAGGCCGTGCACGGGGGCGGCCGTCTGGAGACGGTGAAGATCACCGGGGCGAGCACCCGGATCGCCGCGGACGCCAAGGTGTATCTGCCGCCGCAGTACTTCCAGAAGGCCAACCGGGACAAGGAGTTCCCGGCGATCCTCGCCATCACCGGCTACCCCGGCACGGTCGACGGGATGATCGACGAGCTGGGCTTCGTGGACACCGCGCGCGACCAGGCGCGCCGGGGCAAGATGCCGCCCACGGTGATGATCTTCATCCGCTCGGCGGTGACCCCGCCGCGGGACACCGAATGCGTGGACGTACCCGGCGGCCCGAAGGTGCTCACGTACTTCGCGAAGGACCTCCCGAAGGCGGTCAGCGGGCATTACCGGGTCGGTACGGCCACGCGGCAATGGGGCGTGACCGGCTATTCGACGGGCGGCTACTGCGCGCTCAAGCTCCCGATGACCTACCCGCAGTCCTTCACCGCGGGCGCCGCGCTCTCCCCGTACTTCGCGGCGAAGACCGACGACACCACGGGCGACCTGTTCCACGGCGACAAGAAGCTGGAACAGCAGAACGACCTGATGTGGCGCATGGAGAAGCTCCCGCAGCCGCCGGTCTCCCTGCTCGTCACCAGCAGCGCCGAGGGCGAGTACGACTACCACAACACCCTCGACTTCCTGGCGAAGCTGAAGGAGGGGCCGATGCGGATGGCGCGGATCATCCTCGACGAGGGCGGCCACAACTTCAGCACGTGGAAACGCGAGGTCCCGGCCGCCCTGACGTGGCTCGGCACCCATCTCGACAAGCCCGTGCACAGAGACGAGCCCGCGCACAGCGACGTGCGCTCCGCCGAACACCCCCTAAGGAACGACCGGTGAAGCTGAGTGTGATCGTGACCGGGCCCGATGTGCAGGGCCGTCTGCAGGAGTGCCTGGACAGTGTGGCCGGGCAACTGGGCACCGGCGCCGATGTGCCCGAGGCCGAGCTTGTCGTGGTGCCCGCGGACGAGTCGGCCCGGGCCGAGTGCGACGGGTACGACGGGCTGAGCGCGCGGGTGCTGCCCGTCGAGCCGGACCGGGCCGCGGCCCGGCGCGCGGGCGCCGCGGCGGCGCGCGGACCATGGCTGCTGTTCCTCGACAGCAAGGACCTGCTGCTCCCGGACGCGGTCCGCACGCTCACCGAGCACGCGGAGACCCCGGCCGACGTGCTGCTCTTCGACCACGTCCGCGCCTACTGGTGGGACCCTTCGCGCCCCAGCACCGACACCCGGCTCCTCACCGCGGCGGGCCCCGAGCCGCGCCCGCTCGCCGCCGCACCCGCGCTGCTCGACGTGACCCCGCTGCTCGGCAACCGCGCCCTGCGCGCCGCCTTCTACCGCGACCGGCTCGACGACCACGACGGTGAACTCACCCTCGCCTACGCCTCGCTGCTCCGCGCCGACCGCATCGCCTGCCTCGACACCGCGCTGCTCGCCGAGCGCCGGCTGCGCCGCGCGAGCCTCCCGCCGCTCACCGCCGAGCAGCACGAGGCGTCCTTCCGTGAGTACGACGCCGTCTGGGCCCTCGCCGAGAACGCCCCCGCCACCGTGCGCGGAGCGCTCTACGACCGCATGACCGCCGAGTATCTGCGCACCATCGCCCGCCCCGGGCTGCTCCCCGAGAGCCTCGCGCCCGAGTACTTCCGGCGCGCCTCCGAGCACGCGGTCCGCTACCGCCCCGAGGGCCACAGCGCGCCCGACGGGCTCGCCGGAGTGCGGCAGAACCTGCTGCTCAAGGGCCAGTTCACCGCGTACCGCACGCTGCAGAAGGCGAACCGCAAGCAGCGCGAGCTCAGCGCCACGCTCCGGGCGCGCAAGCGCAAGCTGGGCGCGGGCGTGCGCAAGCGGCGCTACGAGAAGGCCCGTTCGCTGCCCGTGGACCGGGAGCTCGCGCTGTTCTCCGCGTACTGGGACCGCGGGGTGGCCTGCAACCCGGGCGCCATCGCCGCGAAGCTCGCCGAACTCGCCCCGGAGATCCACCCGGTGTGGGTGGTGAGCGCCGACAAGGTGCCGCTGCTGCCGCCCGGCACGGATCACGTGGTGCCGGGCACCAAGCGCTACCTGGACGTCATCGGCCGCGCGGGCTTCCTCGTCAACAACGTCAACTTCCCCAACATGCTGGTCAAACGCCCCGAGCAGACCTACGTCCAGACCCACCACGGCACCCCGCTCAAGCGCATGGGCCTGGACCAGCTGGACTTCCCCACGGCCTCCAAGGGCCTCAACTTCCGTGCGCTGCTCGCCCGCGTGGACCGCTGGGACTACAGCCTCTCCTCCAACAGCCACTCCACGCGCATGTGGGCGCACGCCTACCCGTCGCACTACACGCCGCTCGACTACGGCTATCCGCGCAACGACGTCTTCTACCGGGCCACGGCCGCCGACGTACGGGCCGTCCGCGAGAAACTCGGCATCGCGCCCGGCAAGCGGGCCCTGCTCTACGCGCCCACCCACCGCGACTACGAGGCGGGCTGGACCCCGCGCCTCGACCTCGCCGCGCTCGCCGAGTCGCTCGGCGAGGACACCGTGCTCCTGGTGCGCGGGCACTACTTCTACGGCGGCTCCGCCTCGCCGCTCGCCAAGCTGCGCGGCACGGGCCGGGTCGTCGACGTCTCCGCGTACGACCCGGTCGAGGACGTCTGCCTCGCGGCGGACGCGCTGATCGCGGACTACTCGTCGATCATGTTCGACTACGCCAACCTCGACCGGCCGCTCGTCATCTACGCCGACGACTGGGAGATGTACGCCCGCACCCGCGGCATCTACTTCGACCTGCTCGCCGAACCGCCGGGCCACGTCGCCCGCACCCAGGCCGAACTGACCGGGATCCTGCGCTCCGACGCCTGGAACGATCCCGCGTCGGCCAAGCTGCGGGCCGCGTTCCGCCGGCGCTTCTGCGAGTTCGACGACGGGGCGGCCGCCGAGCGCGTGGTGCGCCGGGTCTTCCTCGGCGAACGGCCCGAGGCGCTGCCCCGGATCATCCCGGTCGAGGACCGCACGCCCGCACCGAGCCCCGAGGAGGCGTGCGCCCGATGAACCCCGACGTCACGATCACCGTCATCGTCTACAACGACGCCGAGCGGCTGCCGCGCGCGGTGGCCTCGCTGCGCGCGCAGACGCACGCGAACATCGAGATCATCATCAGCGACGACTGCTCCACCGACGACACCCCCGAGGTGGCACGGCAGTTGGCGGCCGAGGACCGGCGGGTGCGCTATCTGCGGCTCCCGGTGAACAGCGGCGGCTGCAGCGCCCCGCGCAACCGGGCCATGGAGCTCGCGCGCGCCCCGTATCTGATGTTCCTCGACAGCGACGACGAACTGCCGCCGCACGCCGTCGAGTCGCTGCTCGCCGCGCATCGCGAACGCGCTGTCGACTTCGCGATGGGGCAGGTCGAGCGGGTGCGCGTGGACACCGGCCGGCGCAGTCTGTGGATGCCGGAGCTTGTCGCGGAGCGCCGTACGGTCGAGGGCATCGAGGCCGAGCCCCGGTTGCTCTTCGAGCATCTGTCGACCTCGAAGATGTACACGAAGGACTTCCTGGACCGGCACGAACTGCGCTTCCCCGAGGGCATCCACTACGAGGACCAGCTGTTCTCGGCACAGGCGTACTGCCTGGCCAAGGCGTTCACGATCGTGCCCGAGCCGGTGTACCGCTGGTACATCGAGCCGTTCGCGGACGCGGGCGCCGCCTCGATCTCCAACCAGCGCCACAAGATCAGCAACGTACGGGACCGTATCCACGTCCAGACCCTCATCGACGCCTTCCTCGTGGAGAGCGGTCACGGCGGGCTGCGCGAGGACAAGGACTACAAGTTCCTCAAGCACGACTTCCGGATGTACGCGGGCGATCTGCCGTTCCGCGACGAGGACTGGGTGCGCTCCTTCGCCGGCGCGGTGGTCCCCTATCTCGAAGCCGTCTCCCCCGCCGCGCTCGCCCGGCTGCCGCGCGCCGAACGCGTGGTGATCCAGCTGCTGCGCGACGGACGGTACGCGGACGCCCAGGTGGCGGCGCGCGGCATGGGCCACGGGGTGGCGCCGCGCGAGACGGTCACCGACGAGGACGGGCGGGTCTACTGGGGCGCGCGGATCCCGGTCACGGACCGGACGAAGGCCGAACTCGACCTGTCCGACCTGGAGTTGACCACCCGCCCCTTCGCCACCGCGCACTTCCGCCACGAGATCACCTCGGTCACACCGGGCGCGCCCGGCACGCTCGACCTGGCCGTGCGCACCTACGACCCGGGCCGTCAGCTGGCGGTCGGCCCGCATGTGGCGGCCCTGCACATCGCGCCCGGCGGCCGGCGCCATACGCGGCGCTTCCGCCTCGACGTCGTACGCCCCGGTGTCTACGAGGGCACGGTCCGCCTCGACCTCGCGGCGGCGGACCTCCCCGCGCAGGGCTTCACGGGCACCCGCCACCCGGTCCTGGAACTGGAACAGGACCGACAGCGCACCACGGGCCTGCTCCTCGCCCCGCTGGACTTCACCCCCCTGACCACGGTGATCCGTCCCCGCTTCGGCGTCGCCCACCGCGTGACCGTCGAGCCGGAGGGGCGCAACTCCGGGCGGCTGCAGGTGCGGTGGGAGCCGGTGGGCGCGGTGGTGAAGGCGCTGCGGCCGCTGAAGCGGCGGGTGAAGGGGCTGCTGGGGCGCTGAGGGCAGGGGTTACGACAGGGCCGGTCCGGCCCTACGCCCTGAGGACGTCCCCCTGCCGGTGCGCCGTCTCCGCCGCCTCCGGCGCCCCGGAGGCCGCGCCCCGTGCGAGCGCGGTCCGCCACATCCGGTCCAGGGACAGCGGCACGCCGACCACCACGACCAGCCACACCTGGACGTACAGCCGGTCCTGCTCGACGCGCAGCGGATGCGCGGCCATCGTCGCGAAGCCGACGAGGCCCACCGCCGCCAGGCACAGCGCGACCGGCACGGACCGTTTCCACGCGCCCCACAGGCCGACGGCCAGGAGCAGGAGCAGCAGGGGCGCGAGCGCCTCCTTCTGCAGCCACTGCCACCAGTAGTTGAGGTTCAGGCGGGCCAGCGCCCGCCAGGGGTCGGCGATCTCGGGGCGGTCCCAGTGCAGCGTGAAGGTGTCCTGCAGCGAGTCGCCCATGCCGGGCAGGCCGAGCGCCTTGCTCAGGGCGAGCGCCGCGGCGGTGGCGCCCGCCGAGAGGCCGGCGAGCCACCAGGTGCCGCGGTGCCGGGTCCGTGGCACGAAGAGCAGACAGACCGCGGCGGCGGACGCGAGGAACGGCGCGACCATCAGGAAGCTGGAGTACTTCACGCCGAGTCCGAGCGCGAACGCGCCCGCGAACAGCGAGGCACCGGCGGCGACCCGGCCCTGCAGCAGCCATACGGAGGCAAGCAGCAGCGCCGTCATCAGCGCCAGCATCGGGCCTTCCGTGAGCGGCCGTCCGCCCCACGCGGTCAGCGGGGTCACGTAGTAGAGGACCTGTCCGAGGACGGCGAGGAGAGGCGGTGCCCGAAGGGCGCGCAGCAGCATGTACACCAGCAGCCCGGCCAGCGCGGTGAAGCCGAGCGCGACCGCGGTCAGGCCCGCCTTGGCCCCGAGCAGGGCCACGAAGGGCGCGGCCATCAGCGGGTAGGCGGGCCGGGTGTGGAAGATCTTCTCGTAGCGCGGGTCGGTGGGTTCGAGGCCGTTCGCGTACGTCTTCTCGCACTTCGCGAGGTACTCGGCCTGCTGACCCGGCTCGCGGAAGGCCAGCTGGTCGAGCATGCGGTTGCGCTGCACGAGGTGGGCGGTGTCGGTGCAGTACGCGGTGACCGCCTTGTCCCGCGCGGTCTTCGGGGAGTCGCCGAGGAACTCGTAGGCGGCCCGCGCATAGCGGTACGAGTCGTTGGAGAACCGCGTCGCCGGATAGGCGAAGACGTGCAGGACCACAAGGGCGACGACGGCGAGCAGCGGCAGCGCTCGCACCAGCCGCTGCCGGCGCACCGCCTCAGGCGCGCTGCGCGTCATGCTGGAAGACCCACGTCCGGTAGACGAGGAAGCGGAACGCGGACGCCAGGATGATCGAGCCCGCCTTCGCGAGGTTCGAGCCGAGCGGTCCGTTCATCGCGATGCCGTGGTACGCCACATAGAACAGGCCGCTCTCGACCGCGACCCCGATCCCGCTGAAGACGAAGAAGAGCAGGATCTGGCGGCCGGTGCGCCTGGCGCGGTCGCGGTAGGCGAAGAAGCGGAAGCCCAGGTAGTTGGTGCCCATGGCGATACAGCTGGCCAGGACGGTCGAGGTCATCGCGCCCCGTCCGAGGCCGTGCAGGAGCAGGTTGAAGACGACGAAGTTCACGCCGACGCCACTGCCGCCCACGACCGCGAACTTCGCCAGCTCCTTGCCGTAGCGGACCATACGGCCCGCCCGGAGTCCCGGTGCCGCCTCCGGCAGCGCCACGGCGGGGGTGTCCTGCAGCGTGGTCATACGCGTGTGCTCACCAACTCGTCTCGGCCCGGCGGTTCAGCGCTTGGCACAGGCGGCGGCGCGGAGCTTCCACGGCATCGTCAGGGACTCCAGCTGCACGGCGAAGTCCATCTTCGACTCGCCGACCGTGCGGTCCTCGAAGTGGATCGGGACTTCGCGCACTCCGAAGCCGCGGCGCAGCGCCGCGTACTTCATCTCGACCTGGAAGGAGTAGCCCGCGCTGCCCACGGAGGCGAGATCGATGGCTCGCAGGGTCTCCGCGCGCCACAGGTTGAAGCCGCCGGTGAGGTCGCGGACGCGGGTGCCGAGGATGGTGCTCACGTAGGCGTTGGCCCAGCGCGAGAGCAGCCTGCGGTGGACGCCCCACGCGTCGGAGAGGGATCCGCCGGGCACGTAGCGGCTGCCGACGACGACTCCGGCGCCCGTGGACAGCGCGACTCCGAGCATCTCGGAGACCTTCCCGGCGGGGTGGCTGCCGTCGGCGTCCATCTGCAGCACGTATTGCGCGCCGTTCTCGACGGCCTGTCCCATTCCGGCCGCGTACGCACGGCCGAGGCCGTCCTTCCCGGTGCGGTGCAGGACCCGCATCCGGACGCGTCCGTCGTTGTAGCGCTCGCTGAGGGATTCGGCGATCTCACCGGTTCCGTCGGGGCTGGAGTCGTCCACGACCAGCAGGTTCAGACCGGGCAGCTGCTCGGTGAGCGCCATGACGGTCTCGGTCATCCGCGGCAGGTTCCCGGCCTCGTTGTACGTGGGCATCACCACGGTCAGCGCCGTGTCGGCCCAGGCGGTGGGCAGCGGCGCCGGTGACTCGGCTGTCTTCGTCGGCATCGGTGGGTCCTCCGTGCTCGTACACAATCTGGCCCACCTTAACCCAAATGACCGAATTGATCGCATAAAGGACAGACGTGGCGGCGTCGGCGCCCAGGAACCCCACGGACACCGGCCCCGGAAAACGCCGGAGCGCCTGGAGCCAAGGGCCCCAGGCGCTCCGGTACGGCGCTACCCCGCTACGAGTGCGAGCGCAACAGCGTGCGCATCGTCCGCATCGCCACGGAGAGGTTCGCCAGATCGAACGAGTCCGAGCTCTGGATCTCGTCCAGAGTCGTCTTCGCACGGCCCAGGATCGCCGCGTTCTTCTCCTGCCAGGACTTGAAGCGCTGCTCGGGCGTCGAGCCCCCGTTGCCCACCGTCAGGACATCCGAGGTGAGCGCCGCGTGCGCCGCGTACAGGTCCTCGCGGATCGCCGCGCGGGCCATGGACGACCAGCGGTCGGTACGCGGCAGCGCGCTGATCCGGTCCATCAGCTGCGTGATGGTGAGCCGGTCCCCGAGGTCGTAGTAGACCTCGGCCACCGCGAGCGGGTCCTTGCCCGCCCGGTCGGCGATCAGCACGATGTCGAGCGTCGGGAACACCGAAGAGAACCCGGCCACGCGCTGCGCCAGCTCCTCCGGCACGGACGCCTCGGTGAGCTCCTCGAAGATCTGCTGGTACCACTCCAGATCCGCGCCGCGAAGGAGCTTCGGCAGCTCCGCCCACACCTGGTGCACGCCCTCGCCGAAGAAGCCGATGGTGCCCGCCAGTTCGAGCGGCTGCGGCCGGTTGTTGAGCAGCCAGCGCGTGCCGCGCTCGACGAGGCGGCGCGAGTGCAGCCGGATCCGGGTCTGCACATCGGCCGCGACCGTGTTGTCCAGGGCCTCGACCGCGTCCCAGACCTCGCCGAGCCCGAAGATCGCGCGGGCCGCGGTGTGCGCCCGTACGACCTCTTCGAGCGAGGCACCGGTCTCCTCGCGCATCCGGTGCAGGAAGCTCGTACCGCCCGCGTTGACCGTGTCGTTCACGAGGACCGTGGTGACGATCTCGCGGCGCAGCGCGTGCGCCTCGATCTGGTCGGTGAACTTCTCGCGCAGCGCCGACGGGAAGTACGCGTGCAGCAGGCTCTGCAGATACGGGTCGTCGGGCAGCGAGGTCGAGATCAGCTCCTCGGCCACCGTGATCTTCGTGTACGCGAGCAGCACCGCCGTCTCCGGCTGGGTGAGCCCCTGTCCGTTGCCGAGCCGCTCGCGGATCTGGCGGTCGGTCGGCAGGAACTCCAGGGCCCGGTCGAGCCGGCCCTCGCGCACCAGCGTGCGCAGGAAGCGCTGCTGGGCGTGGACCATGCTGGAGGACTGCGCGAGCGCGTTGGCCAGGGCGGTGTTCTGCGCGTAGTTGTTGCGCAGGACGAGCCGGCCGACCTCGTCGGTCATCGTGGCGAGCAGCTTGTTGCGCTGCTTGACGGTCATGTCGCCGTCGGCCACCACCGCGTTGAGCAGGATCTTGATGTTCACCTCGTGGTCGGAGGTGTCCACACCGGCGCTGTTGTCGATCGCGTCGGTGTTGATCCGGCCGCCGTGGTGCGCGAACTCGATCCGGCCCAGCTGGGTCGCCCCGAGGTTGCCGCCCTCGCCGACGACCTTGACCCGCAGCTCGGCGCCGTCGACACGGATCGCGTCGTTGGCCTTGTCGCCGACGTCGGCGTTCGACTCGGCGGCCGCCTTCACGTACGTGCCGATGCCGCCGTTCCACAGCAGATCGACCGGCGCCTTGAGGATCGCCTGCATCAGCTCGGCCGGGGTGATCTTCGCGACGCCGGACTCGATGCCGAGCGCCTCGCGGATGTGCGCGTTGAGCTGGATCGCCTTGGCCGTGCGCGGGAAGATCCCGCCGCCCGCGGAGATCAGCTCGGTGTTGTAGTCCGCCCACGAGCTGCGCGGCAGCTCGAAGAGCCGGCGGCGCTCGGCGTAGGAGACGGCCGCGTCCGGGTTCGGGTCGATGAAGATGTGCCGGTGGTCGAAGGCGGCGACCAGGCGGATGTGCTCGGAGAGCAGCATGCCGTTGCCGAACACGTCACCGCTCATGTCGCCGACGCCGACGACCGTGAAGTCCTCGGTCTGGGTATCGACCCCGAGCTCGCGGAAGTGCCGCTTCACGGACTCCCACGCGCCGCGAGCGGTGATGCCCATGCCCTTGTGGTCGTAGCCCGCGGACCCGCCGGAGGCGAAGGCGTCACCGAGCCAGAAGTTGTACGACTCGGCGACCTGGTTGGCGATGTCCGAGAACGTCGCCGTGCCCTTGTCGGCCGCGACCACGAGGTACGTGTCGTCCTCGTCGTGCCGTACGACGTCCGCCGGGGGCACGACCTCGCCGGCCACCAGGTTGTCGGTGATGTCGAGCAGCGCCGAGATGAAGGTCCGGTAGCTGGCCACGCCCTCGGCGAGCCACGCGTCACGGTCCTTCGCGGGATCCGGCAGCTGCTTGGCGACGAAGCCGCCCTTGGCGCCGACCGGCACGATGACGGTGTTCTTCACCATCTGTGCCTTCACCAGGCCGAGGATCTCCGTACGGAAGTCCTCACGCCGGTCGGACCAGCGCAGACCGCCGCGCGCGACCTTGCCGAAGCGCAGGTGCACGCCCTCGACGCGGGGCGAGTACACCCAGATCTCGTATGCGGGACGGGGCTCGGGCAGGTCCGGGATGGCCTGCGGGTCGAGCTTCATCGAGACGTACGAGTGCGGCCTGCCGCCCGTGGCCTCCTGGAAGAAGTTCGTGCGCAGGGTGGCCTTGATGACGGTGAGGAAGGACCGCAGGATCCGGTCCTCGTCCAGCGACGCCACCTGGTCGAGCGCGCCGTCGAGCTCTTCGAGCAGCCCGTCGGTCAGCTCGGAGCCGGCCCGCTGGCGGTCCGGCGACATCCGCGCCTCGAAGAGGTTCACAAGGAGGCGCGTGGTGTGGACGTTGTTGCGGAGGGTGTCCTCCATGTAGTCCTGGCTGAACTTCGCGCCCGCCTGACGCAGGTACTTCGCGTACGCGCGCAGCACCATCGCCTGGCGCCAGTCCAGACCGGCGCGCAGCACGAGCGAGTTGAAGCCGTCGTTCTCGGCCTCGCCCCTCCACACGGCGGAGAAGGCCTGCTGGAAGCGGTCGCGGGCGTCGTCGGCGAGGTAGCCGCCGTTGCCGTTCGCGGCCGGCATCCGCAGCCCGAAGTCGTAGATCCAGGCGATCTTGCGGTCGCTGGAGCGCAGCTCGTACGGACGCTCGTCGACGACTTCGCAGCCGAGCCGCTGCAGCACGGGCAGCACCGCGGACAGCGAGACCTGGGCGCCGGACCGGTAGATCTTGAAGCGGCGCTCGCCCGGGCCCGCGCCCACGGGCTCGTACAGCGAGAGCGCGAAGTCCTGCTCGGACTGGCCGAGCGCCTCCAGGTGGACGAGGTCGGCGACCGCGGCACGCGGCGAGTGGTCGGCCTTGTAGCCCTCGGGGAACGAGCCCCCGTACTTGCGGAGCAGCTCGGCCGCGCGCTCCTCGCCGCACTCCGCGTTCAGCGCCTCGGCGAAGCCGTCGGCCCAGGAGCGGGCGGCGTCGACGAGGCGCGCCTCGATGCGCTCCTTGTCGGCGTCGGAGAGCTGCGGCAGCTCGGTGCCCGGGGCGACCCGGACGACGAAGTGCAGCCGGGACAGGATCGACTCGGTGTTCCAGGCGGTGAAGTCGACGCTGGCGCCGCCGAGCTCCTCCTTGAGGATGTCGATGATCCGCAGCCGTACACCCGTCGTGTAGCGGTCACGGGGCAGGTAGACGAGGGCCGAGTAGTAGCGCCCGTACTCGTCCTTGCGCAGGTACAGACGCAGCCTGCGCCGCTCCTGCAGATACAGGACGGAGGTGGCGATCTCGCGCAGCTCGTCGGCCGGGGTCTGGAAGAGCTCGTCGCGCGGGTACGTCTCCAGGATCTGCAGCAGGTCGCGCCCGTCGTGGCTGTTGGGCGAGAACCCGGCGGCCCGGAGCACCTCGTCGACCTTGCGGCGGATGACCGGGACGCGGCGCACGGACTCGGTGTAGGCGGCCGAGGAGAACAGGCCGAGGAAGCGGCGCTCGCCGATGACGTTGCCGTCGGCGTCGAACTTCTTCACGCCGACGTAGTCGAGGTAGCTGGGGCGGTGCACGGTGGCGCGGCTGTTGGCCTTGGTGAGCACCAGGAGCTTGTGCTCACGGGCCTTCGCGCGGGCGTCCGCGGGCAGCCGGCTGAAGGACGGGCTGACCGGGTGCGCCTCCTCGCCGCCCGCGTGCTGCGGGTCGGAGCGCAGGATGCCGAGGCCGGTGCCGGGGACGGCGGTCAGGGAGTCGTCCTCGGTGAGGTCGTACTCGCGGTAGCCGAGGAACGTGAAGTGGTCGGCGGCCAGCCAGCGCAGCAGCTCACGGGCCTCCTCGACGTCCTGCTCGCGCAGATCGTCGGCGGTGGGCTCCTGCGGCAGCTCCTCGGCGATCCGCATCGCCGCCTCGCGCATCTTCTCCCAGTCCTCGACGGCCTCGCGGACGTCGGACAGGACGCGCAGCAGGTCGGCGGTGATCTGCTTGAGGTCGGCGCGGTCGGTCTCGCGGTCGATCTCGACGTGGATCCAGGACTCGACGAGGGTCTCGTGCGCGGCCTCGGCGGCCTTCTCGGCCGCGGCGTTGTCCGCGATGACCTCGATCAGCTTGCCGGTGACATCGCGGCGCACGACCACCTGAGGGTGAATGACCACGTGGATGCCACGCCCCTGGCGCGACAGCTCATTGGTCACCGAGTCCACGAGGAACGGCATGTCGTCGGTGACGACCTCGACCACGGAGTGGCTGGAGGTCCAGCCGTTCTCCTCGACGGTCGGGGTGTGCACCCGGACGTTGGCGGTGCCCTGCGGCCGGTTCTCGGCGAGGCGGTAGTGCGAGAGCGCGGCGCCGAAGACGTCGACCGGGTCGCGGTCGGTCAGGTCCTCGGGGGCGGTGTGCAGGTAGTAGCGCTGGAGATACGTGAGGACGGTGTCGCCGTCCGGGCGGTCCTCACTCGCGGCACCGGTCGGAAGTTGTCCTCCGACCGGGCTGTGCTCAGCGACCCGGGCAGCCCGTGCGAGCAGCTCGGCCTTGGCTTCGTCCAGCTTGGTCTGCATGTCCTCTGGCTCCTGTCGCGCGCCGTTGCGCAACGTAGAAGGAAGTGGCGTCACTTATGACATTTACGACATTCATGGCATCGCGCCGCGACTCGGGGTGATGAGCCGAACTCGACGGTAGGCCGTCATCGCAACAAAGGAGGGCGGAATCAGCCACTGCGGTGGGCCTCGCGACGGTCGTCACGGCTCCCACGGCGGGCCTGCCCCGGAGGATCTCGGCGGCCTTCCACGCACGGCGGTCGGCCGGGCGCAGGCGGGGGGCTCCGGTGCCCCCGTGGCTTATCGCACTGATCACGCCGTACAGGCTATCGCCCTTGACGGGGTGACCGGCATGGTCCGTATTGGCACAAAAGCCGGGCCCGAAGTTTGACAGTCCGGACAGAGACGCGGGGGCCATACGGGGCGTAACGGGACCCGCTCCCGCGCCGCACCCCCTTGGCAAGGACGGCCGGGCGATGCACGTTGGCGGGAGGGCGGCGCGGCGCCGGCCGATGCACGTTGGCAGGAGGAGCGGCGATGAGCAGCAAGATCCTGATCGTGACCGGTGACGCGGCGGAGTCCCTCGAGGTCCTCTACCCGTACCAGCGACTGCGCGAAGAGGGCTACGACGTGCACATCGCGGCCCCGGCCCGCAAGAGGCTCCGGTTCGTGGTGCACGACTTCGAGCCCGGCTTCGACACGTACACGGAGAAGCCGGGCTACACCTGGCCCGCGGACCTCGCCTTCTCCGAGGTCGATCCCGGCCAGTACGTGGCCCTGGTGATCCCCGGCGGCCGGGCCCCGGAGTACCTCCGCAACGACCCGGAGCTCCGCAAGATCGTCAAGACCTTCTTCGACACGGACAAGCCGGTCGCCCAGATCTGCCACGGCCCGCTCCTCACCGCGGCCATCGGCAGCCTGACCGGCCGCCGGGTCACGGCCTATCCGGCCCTGGAGCTGGACATGCAGGCCGCGGGCGCGACCTTCCAGGACGCGGAGGCGGTGGTCGACGGCACCCTCGTCTCGTCCCGCGCCTGGCCGGACCACTCGCGCTGGATGCGTGAGTTCCTTACGGTGCTGCGGGCGAAAGCTCCTGTGACGTAGCCAGGGCGCTGACGTGGCCCGGGCGGTGACGTAGCCCTCCGGCCAGGGGGCGCGGCCTCAGCCCACGAGGCGCTCCGCCTCGGCCACGGCCTCCGCCAGGGAGTCCACCACCGGTACGCCCGCCGCGGCCAGGCTGGCCCGGCTGTGCGAGCCGCCGGTGTACAGCACGGCCCGCGCGCCCACGTGGGCCGCCGCCACCGCGTCGTCGACCGCGTCGCCGATCACCACGGCCCGCGAGGCCTGGACGCCGTCCAGGGCCGCCAGGTGGCGCGCCATCTGCTGGGCCTTGCCGTCCGTGGAGTCCCCGACCCGTCCGTCGACCCGGACGAAGCGCTCCTCGATGCCATGTGTGCGCACGATCGGCAGCAGCCGGTCGTGCGGCGCGAGCGAGCACATCGACTGGGTGAGCCCGGCCTCCTGCCACTCGGCGAGCAGCCGGGGCGCCCCCTCGGCCAGCCCGGCCGATTCCGCGAAGGCCCAGTAGTGCCGGTGGAAGGCCTCGTCCATGACGGCCCACTCGGCATCCGTCGGCAGCCGCCCCATGAGCCGCTCGTAGAACTTGGGCACCGGCACGCAGTAGAGCTCCCGGTACCGCTCCAGCGTGATCGGCTCCAGACCGATCTCCGCGAACGAGGCGTTCGTGGCCTGTATGACGGCGTCGATGTCGTGGAACAGCGTCCCGTTCCAGTCCCACACGATGTGCGCTTGCTTCCCCATCCCTCGAAGGTACCCGTCCGGAATAGCCCGGCGGAGGCCGCTGTTCTCCGGTATAGTTGAATAGTCAACAACTAGTGAAGGTGAGCAGCATGCAGTTCGGGATCTTCACCGTCGGCGACGTCACGGTCGACCCGACCACCGGCCGCGCCCCCGGCGAGCACGAGCGGATCAAGGCGATGCTCGCCATCGCGCAGAAGGCGGAGGAGGTCGGTCTCGACGTCTTCGCGACCGGCGAGCACCACAACCCGCCGTTCGTCCCGTCCTCGCCGACCACGATGCTCGGCTACATCGCGGCCCGCACCGAGAACCTCATCCTGTCCACCTCCACGACCCTCATCACCACGAACGACCCGGTGAAGATCGCCGAGGACTACGCGATGCTCCAGCACGTCGCGGACGGCCGCATGGACCTCATGCTCGGCCGCGGCAACACCGGCCCCGTCTACCCGTGGTTCGGCAAGGACATCCGCGACGGCATCGACCTCGCCGTCGAGAACTACGCCCTGCTGCGCCGCCTGTGGGACGAGGACGTGGTGACCTGGAAGGGCAAGTTCCGTACGCCGCTGCAGTCCTTCACGTCCACGCCGCGCCCGCTCGACGGCGTCGCCCCGTTCGTCTGGCACGGCTCCATCCGCTCCCCCGAGATCGCCGAGCAGGCCGCGTACTACGGGGACGGCTTCTTCCACAACAACATCTTCTGGCCCGCGAGCCACACCAAGCAGATGGTGCAGCTGTACCGCCGGCGCTTCGCCCACTACGGGCACGGCACCCCGGAGCAGGCCGTCGTCGGCCTGGGCGGACAGGTCTTCATGCGCAAGAACTCCCAGGACGCGGTGCGCGAGTTCCGCCCGTACTTCGACAACGCGCCGGTGTACGGCCACGGCCCGTCCCTGGAGGAGTTCACCTCGCAGACCCCGCTGACCGTCGGCTCCCCGCAGGAGGTCATCGAGCGGACCCTGTCCTTCCGCGAGCATGTCGGCGACTACCAGCGCCAGCTGTTCCTGATGGACCACGCGGGCCTGCCCCTCAAGACGGTCCTCGAGCAGCTCGACCTGCTGGGCGAGGAGGTCGTCCCGGTCCTGCGCAAGGAGTTCGCGAGCCTCAAGCCGGCGAACGTGCCGGACGCGCCGACCCACGCCGCACGCGTGGCGGCGAAGAAGCAGGAAGAGGTGGAGCAGGTATGAAGGTCGTCGTCGTCTCCGCGGGGCTGAGCTCCCCGTCGTCCACCCGCCTGCTCGCCGACCGCCTCGCGGCGGCGACGGTGGCCCAGGTGGACGCGACGGCCGAGGTCGAGGTCGAAGTGGTCGAACTGCGCGATCTCGCCACGGAGATCGCCCAGCACTTCGTCACCGGCTTCCCGCCGGCCCGTCTCGCCGCCGCGCTCGACGCGGTGGCGGCGGCCGACGGACTGATCGCGGTCACACCGGTCTTCGCCGCGTCGTACAGCGGCCTGTTCAAGTCGTTCTTCGACGTCATCGACAAGGACGCCCTGACCGGCAAGCCGGTGCTCGCGGCGGCAACAGGCGGCACCGCACGCCACTCCCTGGTCACCGAACACGCGATGCGCCCGCTCTTCACGTACCTGCGCGCCGTCGTCCTGCCGACCGCCGTCTACGCGGCGTCCGAGGACTGGGGCGAGGAGGGCCTCGCACAGCGGATCGCCCGCGCGGGGCGGGAGTTGGCGCGTTTCATGGCGGCGGACGCGTCTGGGGCTGGGACTGCGTCTGGGGCTGGGGCTGGGACTGCGTCCGTGCCTGCGTCGGGATCCGCGCCCGTTTCCGGGCCGGACGTCGACACGACGGCAGCCATCGCACCGCGCTCGCTGCACGGCGCGATCACCTCGGTCGACCCGGACGGCGGCTTCGAGGTCACCCCGTTCGCGGAGCGACTGGCGGCGCTGCGCCCCAGCGACTAGTTCCTGCAGGGGAGTTGACGCGTACGGATCCGAGGCTCCGGCCCCGGATCCGTACACTCGCTCACGCGATCAGATTCGGGATCTCCTGCGTCGCGAACCACAGCAGCTCGTGGTCCTCGGCCCCGTCCACCGTGAACTGGGCGTCATCGTCCCCGAGATCGGCGGCGCCCAGCGCGGAGGCGGCCGCGGCGACATCCGCCACCGCGTCGTCCGCGTCCACGTGCACGGCCGCCACCTTCTTCAGCGTCACCGCCTTCGCCAGCCGCACCTCGCCCAGCGCCCCGGGGTCGAGCCCGCGGTCGGGGTCGACGGCCGTGTCCGCGTCCGGTACGTCGACGGCCACGACCACACGCCGCGGCACCGCCGCCGGGTCACCGGCGATCAGCCGCAGCGAGGCCGCGGCGGCCCGGTTGAGCGCCGCGTACTCCAGCTCCTCCAGGTCGTCGGACACGTACCACTCCCGCAGCGCGGGCGTCACCGCGTACGCCGTCAGCGGCCCGGGCCCCAGCTCGGCGGCCTTGTGGGCCTGTGCGAGACCGGCCAGTGTCAGGGGGACGTAGACACGCATGAAGCCGCCGCTTTCGTCATCGGAATGGGATTCCCACGTCGTACGGGAAGGCTCTCAGGATACGTGCGGGCGTCCCCTTTCGAGTTGCTGCCAGGGCACCGTACGACGTCAACCCGACGCCCCTCACCAGGGCCGTGGAGCCCGTCACGGCAGCCTCCGGACACCCTGATAGGTGAACCCCGTCCGCACCTCGGCACGGTGGCGGCCCGCATTGCCCCGACCCCCGCGTTCCCCGTACAAGAAAGCCAGACCTACCGCCGGGTAACCACACCCGACCAGGCAGAACGGGGATCCGAGATGAGTACGAGCACCACGCGCCCGCCCTCCCGCCGCACCACCGCGTCCCGCGGTCCGGCCTCCCGCCGCGATCCCCGGCGCCCGGGCGAATCCCGCCGCGTACCCGTCCAGCAGCGCCCCACGCTCCCCCGCTACTGGTTCGCCGAGCGTCTCCTCGCCGTCCTCAGCGGCCACCGCCCCGTGCACTGGATGCTGAACCACACCCTCGGCGAGGCCTACGACCAGCTCTCGCTGCTCGCCCCGCGCACCCCGCTGAGCGGGCGCGGGACCCGCCCCGTCATCCGCGACTGCGGCGAGCACCGCCCCGAGGACGGGGTGATCGAGGCCTTCGCCCGGATCGCGGCCGGCGGCCGGCTGCGGGCCATGGCCTTCCGCCTGGAACAGGGCACGGACCTGCGCTGGAAGTGCACGGCCATCGAGGTGGGCACGCCTGCGTGACCGGCGAGGCGATGGGCGCCGGCGAGGCGATGGGCGCAACGCACACCGGGGCCCCGCACATCGCGTGCGGGACCCCGGCCACGTACTGCCGAACAGCCTTACTTCTTGCGGCGCCGGCCGCCGCCCTTCTGCGCCTTGCGCCGCTCTGCCCGGGTCATCCCGTCCGCGGCGGAGCGCACCGGACCGGACGGTGCGTCGTCGACGAGGTCGCCCTCGACCACACCGCCCTCGCCGTCCACCGACGGCGCCGAGAAGTGCAGACCGCCACGGCGCTGCGGGGCCTCCAGGCCCTTCGCGCGGATCTCCGGACGGGAGGCGGCCGCGGGGACGGCATCCTCCTTCTCGAGGGACGGCTTCGCGTCCTCGACCGGGACCTCCTCGACCTGCTGCTCCACCTGGACCTCCAGGTTGAACAGATAGCCGACGGACTCCTCCTTGATGCCGTCCATCATGGCGGTGAACATGTCGAAGCCCTCGCGCTGGTACTCGACCAGGGGGTCCTTCTGCGCCATCGCGCGCAGGCCGATGCCCTCCTGGAGGTAGTCCATCTCGTAGAGGTGCTCGCGCCACTTGCGGTCGAGCACGGAGAGGACCACGCGGCGCTCCAGCTCACGCATGATCTCCGAGCCGAGCTGCTCCTCGCGCGCGTCGTACTGCGCGTGGATGTCGTCCTTGATCGCGTCGGAGATGAACTCGGCGGTCAGACCGGCACGGTCACCGGCCTCGTCCTCCAGCTCCTCGACGGTGACCTTGACCGGGTAGAGCTGCTTGAACGCGCCCCACAGACGGTCCAGGTCCCAGTCCTCGGCGAAGCCCTCGGCGGTCTCGGCCGCGATGTACGCGTCGATCGTGTCGTCCATGAAGTGGCGGATCTGCTCGTGGAGGTCCTCGCCCTCCAGGACGCGGCGGCGCTCGCCGTAGATGACCTCGCGCTGGCGGTTGAGCACCTCGTCGTACTTCAGAACGTTCTTACGCGTCTCGAAGTTCTGCTGCTCGACCTGCGACTGTGCGGAGGCGATGGCGCGGGTGACCATCTTGTTCTCGATCGGCACATCGTCCGGCACGTTGGCCATGGCCATGACGCGCTCGACCATCGCGGCCTTGAACAGACGCATCAGGTCGTCACCGAGCGACAGGTAGAAGCGGGACTCGCCCGGGTCGCCCTGACGGCCGGAGCGACCGCGCAGCTGGTTGTCGATACGGCGCGACTCGTGCCGCTCCGTGCCGAGGACGTAGAGACCGCCGAGGTCCTTGACCTCGTCGTGCTCGGCCTTGACCGCGTCCTCGGCGCGCTCGAGGGCGGCGGGCAGCGCGGCCGCCCACTCCTCGATGTGCTCCTCGGGGTCGAGGCCCTGCTGGCGCAGCTCGGCCTCGGCGAGGTCCTCGGGGTTGCCGCCGAGCTTGATGTCCGTACCGCGGCCGGCCATGTTGGTCGCGACGGTGACGGCGCCCTTGCGGCCGGCCTGGGCGACGATGATCGCCTCACGGTCGTGCTGCTTCGCGTTGAGCACCTCGTGCGGGATGCCGCGCTTGGAGAGCTGCTGCGAGAGGTACTCGGACTTCTCGACGGAGACGGTACCGACCAGGATCGGCTGGCCGTGCTCGTGCTTCTCGGCGATGTCGTCGACGACCGCGTCGAACTTGGCCTTCTCCGTGCGGTAGATCAGGTCCGACTGGTCCTTGCGCACCATGGGGCGGTTGGTCGGGATCGGCACGACGCCCAGCTTGTAGATCTGCTGGAACTCGGCGGCCTCGGTCATCGCCGTACCGGTCATGCCGGACAGGCCGCTGTCGTAGTCGGGGCGCTTGTAGAGGCGGAAGAAGTTCTGCAGGGTGATCGTGGCGAGCGTCTGGTTCTCGTCCTTGATGTCCACCCCTTCCTTCGCCTCGATCGCCTGGTGCATGCCCTCGTTGTAGCGGCGGCCGGCGAGGATACGGCCGGTGTGCTCGTCGACGATCATGACCTCGCCGTCGATGACGACGTAGTCCTTGTCCTTCTTGAACAGCTCCTTGGCCTTGATGGCGTTGTTCAAGTAGCCGACGAGCGGGGTGTTGACCGACTCGTAGAGGTTGTCGATGCCCAGCCAGTCCTCGACCTTGGCGACACCGGACTCGTGGATGCCGACGGTGCGCTTCTTCTCGTCGACGTCGTAGTCGCCGGTCTCCTCGATGCCCTTCATGGGCTGGGCCGGCTCGCCCTTTTTCAGGCGCGTGACGAGCTTGGCGAAGTCGCCGTACCACTTGGTGGCCTGGTCGGCGGGGCCGGAGATGATCAGCGGCGTACGGGCCTCGTCGACAAGGATGGAGTCGACCTCGTCGACCACGGCGAAGTTGTGGCCGCGCTGGACGAGCTCGTCCTGGCTCCACGCCATGTTGTCGCGCAGGTAGTCGAAGCCGAACTCGTTGTTCGTGCCGTACGTGATGTCGCAGTTGTACTGCTCACGGCGCTGGGCCGGGGTCATGTTGGCCAGGATGCAGCCGACCTCCAGGCCCAGGAACTTGTGGACACGGCCCATCATCTCGGAGTCGCGCTCGGCCAGGTAGTCGTTCACCGTGATCAGGTGGACGCCCCGGCCCGACAGGGCATTGAGATACGTGGGCAGCGTGCCGACGAGGGTCTTGCCCTCACCGGTCTTCATCTCCGCCACGTATCCCATGTGGAGGGCGGCGCCACCCATGATCTGCACGTCGTAGTGACGCTGGCCCAGGACGCGCTTGGCGGCCTCGCGGACGGTGGCGAAGGCCTCCGGCAGCAGGTCGTCGAGGCTGTCACCGGACTTGCCGTCGCTGTCGACGTATTCCTGGTAGCGCTCCTTGTACTCCTCCGTGAGCGCACGGAGCTCGGCGTCGGAGAGGCCTTCGAAGTCCTCTTCGATGGAGTTGACCTGGTCCGCAATGCGGTGCAGCTTGCGCAGGATCTTGCCTTCGCCTGCACGCATGAGCTTGGTGAGGACGGACACGAGGGCTGGTCTCCTTGCCGTTCGGGCGGCCTGGCGGTCGATTTGTGGTGACTTCTTGCGATGACTCTTGGTGTGCGGTCACGGCAGGTGTCCCCCACCGCAACGGCCATCGTATGCGAGGAGGACACGGCCCCGGGAGGTCCACCTTCAGGTCCAACGGACGGGAGGCCCGGAAGGTGCCGGAAACTCAGCCCCGCCGCCTTCGGACGGGGTGCCCGCACCGTCACACCGGGCCGGAATTCCCTGGCCACGACACCCGTCTTACTAGGACAATCCCGCAATGGACCCCGTGACACTGACCACCGACCGCCTCACCCTGCGCCCCCTCGGCCCCCAGGACATCGACGCGGTGTACGCCGCCTGCCAGGACCCCGAGGTCGGCCGCTGGACGACCACCCCCACCCCGTACCGCCGCGAGGACGCGGAGACCTTCGCCGGGACGATAGCCCCGCAGGCCTGGATCAGCGGCAAGGAGTACTGCTTCGCCGTCCTCGACCGCGAGCAGCGCCTCGTCGCCGTGACCGGTCTGATGGAGCGCATCGGCAACGCCCGCGAGATCGGTTTCTGGGCGGTCAAGGAGCACCGCGGCCAGGGCTATATGACCGAGGCCGTACGGGCCGTCACGCGCTGGGGCTTCGAGGAGCTGCGGATCGACCGCATCGAGTGGAAGGCCGAGGTCGGCAACCACCCCTCGCGCGCGGTCGCCGTGAAGGCGGGCTTCGCCTTGGAGGGCACCCTGCGCTCGGCGCTCCTCAACAAGGGGGCGCGGCGTGACTGCTGGGTCGCCTCGCTGCTGCCGAGCGACCTCGGACTGCCCTCGCAGGACCCGTATCTGCCCGCGGAGAGCTGAACTCGCTGCTCCTGCGCGCGGATTGTCAGTGCCGCCTCGTACCGTTACGTGCATGACCTCCACGTCCGCGCCGCTCTCACTCTCCGCCGACGACGCCCGCCGTATCGCCCTGCGCGCCCAGGGCTTCCTCGGCGCGCCCGACCGGCGCGCGGGGGTGCGCGGCGTGCTGCGGCATCTCGGCTCGGTCCAGCTCGACACCATCTCGGTGCTCGCCCGCTCCCACGAGCTGATTCCGTACGCGCGGCTGGGCGCCGTCGGCAGGGGGACGGTCGAGGACGCGTACTGGACGGAGGGTCACGCCTTCGAGTACTGGTCGCACGCGGCCTGCATCCTGCCCGTCGAGGAGTGGCCGCTCTTCGCGTTCCGCCGCCGCGCGTACCGGGACCGGCCGCACTGGGGGCACGAGCTGGCCGACGGGGCGTACGAGCAGGTCATCAAGCAGCTCCGCGCCGAGGGCCCGCTCACGGCCACGGAGCTGGGCGGCGCGAAGAACAAGGGCGAGTGGTGGGACTGGTCGGACTCGAAGATCGCCGTGGAACGCGCGCTGATGTACGGCGAGGTGGTCTGCACCGAGCGCCGCAGCTGGAAGCGGGTGTACGACCTGGCGGAGCGGGCCGTCCCTGACCGGCTGCTGCATGACGACCTGACGGACGCCGAGTGCCTGCGGCGCCTGGTCCGGCAGTCCGGGGAGGCACTCGGTGTGGGCACGCGCGCGGACATCGCCGACTACCACCGCCTCAAGAGCGAGCAGTTCGACGCGGTCGTCGAGGACTCGGGCCTGGTCCCGGTGGAGGTCGAGGGCTGGTCCAAGCCGGCCTGGGCCGACCCGGCGGCGCTGGCCACACCGCCGCGCGGCCGCCACCGCACCACGCTGCTCTCCCCCTTCGACTCGCTGATCTGGGAGCGCGCGCGCACGGAGCGCATCTTCGGCTTCACCCACCGCCTGGAGGCCTACGTTCCGAAGCCGAAGCGGGTGTACGGCTACTTCGCGATGCCGCTGCTCTCCGGCGGGCGGCTGCTCGGCCGGGTGGACCCGGCGCGCGAGGGCAGCACCCTGGTGGCCCGGCACGCCTCGCTCGACACCGTGAAGGCGGTGGAGCCGATGGCCAAGGCGCTGGTGGAGGCGGCGGGTTGGGTGGGGTGCACGCAGGTGCGGGTGGAGCGGGTCACGCCCGCGGAGCTGAAGGCTCCGCTGACGGCGGCGGTCGCCGCCCTCACCGCCTAGGGCGGCGGCTCACCTGATCTCGAGGATCTTCTCCCGCATCGCGTAGATCACGGCCTCCATCCGGGAATGCAGCTGCAGCTTCTCCAGGATGTTGCGCACGTGGTTCTTCACGGTGTTCTCGGAGATGAAGAGCTCCTTGGCGATATCCCGGTTGTTCATCCCGGTCGCCACCAGCTTCAGGACTTCCAGCTCGCGGTCGGTCAGCCGCGGCGCGGGCACCAGTCGGCGCTCGTCGGTGCGCTGGATCATCGACTTGAATTCGGTGAGCAGCTTCGACGCCATCGACGGGCTGATCTGCGACTGCCCGTCGGCCACCGCGCGAATGGCCGTGGCGACCTCGTCGGTGGAGATCTCCTTGAGCAGATAACCGGTGGCCCCGGCCTTGATCGCGTCGTAGAGATCGGCTTCCTCGTCGCTGATCGTCAGCATGATGATCTTCGCGCTCGGAGCCACTTCCTTGATCGAGGTACATGCCTCGATCCCGCCGCGCTTGGGCATCCGCACGTCCATCAGGACGATGTCGGGCAGCAGGTCTGCGGCCTTGTCGACGGCCTCCGCGCCGTCCCCCGCCTCACCCACCACCTGGATGTCCTCCTCCTGCGCGAGGACGATCTCCAGGCCGCGGCGGAACAGGGCGTGGTCGTCCACGACGAGCACCCGGATCGGCTCCTTGCGTGCGGCCTCCGCGTCGGCGTCCTCGCCGATGCCTGACCGCACGCGGGCACCGTCATCGGCACCCTCGTCACGCATCGGTCCGAAGCTGTCCGCCATCGTTCCTCCCCCTGAAGGCCGAGGCCTGGTGTGGTCCGCCAACCCGCGTCGGCAGTACGCGGGTTGGTCTGCGGGGCCATGATTTCATGCCGCGCCGTCCGTGCAGTGCCCGAAGGGGTCGCACACCGGTGCCCCTGGGGGCGCGCAGGCGTCCCAGGGGCACCGACTACGGAATCGCTCCGCGGGCATCAGCCGCCGAGCGCACCGCCCGCACCGGGCGATTCGGCCTTCGCGACCATCGGGTCGGTGTTCAGGTGGATGACGCCGTAGTCGTAGGCGTGCCGCCGGTAGACGACGCTGGGTTCCTTCGTCTCGGAGTCGACGAACAGATAGAAGTCGTGCCCGACCAGCTCCATCTCGTAGAGCGCCTGGTCGAGCGACATCGGGGCGGCCACGTGCGTCTTCTCACGGACCACCAGGGGACCTTCGCCCTGGATCTCGAGCGAGCCGATGCGCTTGGTGGGCACCGCCTCGTTCTCCTCGGGTGCGGGTGCGCCGTCACCGTTGAGTGTCGCGGCACCCGGGACGCGGTCGGCCACCTCGGCCGCCGACAGACGGCCGTTGCCGCGCCGCGTGGAGCGCTTGCTGTGCTGCTTGCGCAGCCGCGCCTCCAGCTTCTCCTGGGCCAGGTCCAGCGCCGCATAGGGGTCGCTCGCGGATGCCTCGGCCCGGATCACCGGCCCGCGCGAACGCAGGGTGATCTCCACCCGGTCGCTGCGGTCGGCCTGACGGGGGTTGGGCTCCTTGGACACCTCGACGTCGAGGCTGATCACCTTGCCGTCGAGCTTCTGGATCTTCTCCAGCTTCAGCTTCTCGGCCACGTGCTTGCGGAACCGCTCGGGCACCTCGGTCTTGCGGCCCTTGACGACGATGTCCACGCAGAACTCCGTTCCCGGATAGCTCCGCTCCTACAGGCGGAGCATCTCCCTCTTGCACCAGACTCCGGTGAGCCCCGGAGCCTCGGACTCGGTGACTTCCACCTCCTCCTCCCCCGTGGACAAGATCTCCACCCCACCCCATGAGGGTGATTGCCGAAACCCACGGCTAACCACTCACGGGGCATTCGGATATACGAGGCGTGCTTCCCGGAAAGGTTCTTCGAAGCTTCTCCGAGGCCTCACAACCGAACATATCTCGCCCGGACGGATGTCGTCACCCTCTACTGCCGCGTACCTCCGTTCAGGTGCTAACGCACTCTCACTACCTGCAACGATGCAAGTTCTCAGTCAGTTCCGGTTTATTTCGAAAGAATCCGGTGAAGCGGCAACGACCGCCGCCAGTGTTCGATGGAATGCCCCGCTTCCCGCACCCGTTCCCGCACACCCCGGCGCGCTGCTTCCCGGGCCGCCCCGCCTTTCCGCGCCCGTCGCCCGGGCCGCGCTTTGCGCCGGCTCGACGGCGCGCAAAGCGCGGGCCGCCTCGGCGAGCGAGGCTCCGGTCGTCATGAGGTCGTCCACCAGCACCGCCCGTCCTGTCGCCAACAGCCTCTCGCCACCCGGAACTACGTCCAGCGCCCCCTCCATGTTCACCAGCCGTGCGCGGGCGTCCAGCCCGGCCTGGTCCACCACCGCACGCCGCTGCCGCAGCACCGGCAGCATCCGGGCCCGCACCCCGTCGCGGCGCAGGGCACGCGACGCGACCAGGGCGATCCGGCGCACCGGGTCATGGCCGCGCGCGGCCGTGGCACCCCGTGCCGAGGGCACGGGGACGAGCAGCAGCGGCTCACCGGCCCGCGCACCCGCTCCGGCACCCGTTCCTGTACGCACCCCCGTGTGCACACCCACACGCACCGCCCGTGCCAACGCCTCGCCCAGCGCTCCGGCCAGGACCAGGGCACCGCGCTCCTTGTGCGCGAGCAGCACGGCACGCGCCGCGTCCGCATACGGCGCCGCCGCGTGGACGACGGGCAGCCCGGGCGGCACGGTCAGCGGACGCACCCGGCGCGGAACGGCTCCGTACAGCGCCTTGCGACAGGGCTCGCACAGCGCCGTACGGGCACGACCGCAGCCACCGCAGTCGGCCGGCAGCACCAGGTCGGTGAAGTCCTGCCACCACCCCCGCATGTCTCCACTGTGCCAAGGCGGCTCGGGTCCGGCCACCCCTGTGGATAACTCCACGGAGGGTCACGAAGGAGGCTCACGAGGCTGTGGACAACTCCGGCCGGGAAGGGGCTCGTTGCCCGGATGGGGCGGCGTCACCGCGGGCGACCTCACCCCGGGGCGACGTCACCCCGGATAGACCGGCGCCGACCCTTCCTTGTCCACCGGCTTCCAGCCTTCGCCCTCGCCGAGCCGGACGATGCCGTCCTCCTGGGAGCCTGCCAGCAGCGGTAGTTCGGGGTTCTCGGCAGCCGCGACCGCGGTCACGCCTGTCAGGCCCGGCAGCGTCCGCTCGTCCGAGGGCAGCGAGCCGTCGCTCTGCACGAACCGCATCTGCTGGACGCCGTCGACCGCCTTGCCCACCACGAGCAGCCGGCTGCCACCGCCCCAGGACATCGCCGTGACCTCTTCCATCTTCGGCGCGGCGGGCCGCAGTTCGGCCACGGTGAGCTCGGGATCGCCGTCCTTGCCCGTCGTCCGCTCGATCCGCCCGACGCTCAGCTCGGTCCTGCCGTCCTTCTCGACGAGCAGCGCGATCCGCACGCCGTCCGCCGCGACCCGTACCGCCTTGACCCGGCCCAGACCGTCCTCGCCCAGCGGCTGGTCGAATCCGACCTCCACCGGCGCGGCCGACCCCTTCTCGAGCCACAGCAGCTTCGGATGCCCGGGATTCTGATCGGCGACCCACAGGTCGCCCCGGCCGTCCCAACTGGGCGCCGTCAGACGGTCCTTCTCCTTGTCCGCACGGCTGAGCACCTTCGTCTTCTCGGCGGCGGCCCCGTCGCGCAACTCACCGACGATCAGCGAGCGCCCGTCCCCGGACACCCCCGCCGCCCAGTCCTCGTCGCGCGAGACGGCCGCCGAACGCAGCTCCTGCTTCCCCTCGCCGAGCTCACCCGGCACGGCGGACGCGCTGCTCTGGTTCTTCGCCAGCTGCACCAACTGGTGCTTCTCGTCGAGGAAGTACTGGAACTCGGGCCGGTCCAGCGGATCCGCCGCGACAGCCTGCGCCTGCCCGGAATCGAGCACGCACAGCGGCGACTCGCCGTCGGACCGCAGCAGCTCCACTTCCTTGATCCCGGAGGGCGTGGCCAGGTACTTCAGCGTGAAGTAGATCTGCGCGGCCATCTGCTTGCAGCGGTCCTGCTTGAGGTTGTCCACCTTGTTGTTCAGCGGAATCTGCAGTCGCTTCTGCTCGTCCGGCGCCAGCACCCTGGTGCCCTCGCGCAACTGCGTACCGCTGGGGAAACGCGAACCCACCACCGGGTCGAGCCACCGCGTGGGCCCGGCGAGCAGCGCCTTGACCACATCGGTCAGCTCCGGGTCCGGTTCGCCGCGCACATACACGGGGTCGGCGACGAGCGGCTGGTCCTGAGGATGACGGCCGTCGCCCTTGAAGTCCGCGTAGTAGTACTTGTCGACCGGCTTGTAGAGCCGTCGGAAGTCCGGCTCACCGAGGACGACACCGGGGGGCAGCTCGTCGATCCGCCACTGCTTCTCGCCCTTCTTGCCTTCCTTCACGAGCTGGATGGACTCCGTGTAGGGCTGCGCCTCCAGCTCCGGCCGGTACGCGGAGTCGGCGTCCAGCGTCGCGACGCGGCTGCCCTCCAGCTCGTAACTGTCGCTCTGCGCGCCCTGATCCTGCTCCCGCTCCTGTTCCGGCTTCGACGACGTCGTCTTCGGACCGGCCGCCAGAATCGTCGTGGACACGTTCGGGTCCCAGGTCTTCGCCGCGTCCGCGGTCAGGTATTTGCGCGCGATCGAGAAGTCCGGGTCGTCACCGGTGAGCGTCTCCAGAAACCCGTCGACGATCTCTCCCGGCGCGGCGTTTGGCTTGGGTGGTGTTGCGAACACCCGTACGGCGGGCTTGTTGGGCGATGCGTCCACCGGCTCGGGCTCACCGCTGCTCGGCATCGACGCACAGCCGGCGAGCAGGAGTCCGCCGCAGCCGAACACCGCCGCGTTCCGGACCGACCGCCGCCTGCGCCCCGCACGTTCAGCGCCCACGGCCGCCCTCTCCTTCTTCCCGTACGTCCGCTTCGCCGGCGTTCTCCGGTACGGGGACTTCCTGTGCCGGAACCTTCGCCGCGGAAGCCGCCTCCTCCGGGCTGCGCACTGGGCGCGGCACCACGCGTGCCCCGTTGCCGGGCAGCGCCGTCGGGTCGACGGTGCTGGGCGTGGGCGCGGAGAGGGCGGCGCCGGATATCGGCCCCGGCACGCGCTCCTGCGCGGCCTGCGCCGGCACCGTCGCCCGCTTGCTCTGCCCGCCGGACGGCAGCCCGGCCTCGCTGAGCCCGCGGTTACGGCGCGAATCCTCCGGCTCCAGCGGTATCGGCGAACCGCGCAGCGGCTCGTCCGCGGTCCGCGGCAGCGTCAGCCGGAACTGCGACCCGCCACCCGGCTCACCCCACGCCTGCAGCCAGCCTCCGTGCAGCCGCGCGTCCTCGAGCGCGATCGACAGCCCGAGACCGGTACCGCCCGTGGTCCGGGCACGCGCCGGATCCGCCCGCCAGAAACGGTTGAACACGCGGGTCGCCTCACCCGGCTTCAGCCCGACTCCGAAGTCCCGTACGGCGACGGCGACGGCCCCACCGGCCGCACCGAGCCGCACGACCACGTCCTTGCCGTCCCCGTGCTCCACGGCATTGACCACGAGGTTGCGCAGCACGCGCTCGACACGGCGGGCATCCGCCTCCGCAACCACCGGCTGGCTGTCGCCGAGGATCCGGATCCGGCTCCCCTTGCGCTCGGCCAGCGGCTCGGCGCCCCCGACGACCCGGCGGACGACATCCCGCAGATCTATCGGCTCGGCGTCGAGCGCGGCCGCACCCGCGTCGAACCGGCTGATCTCGAGGAGATCCGCGAGCAGCGACTCGAAACGGTCGAGCTGATCGGTGAGCAGTTCGGCGGAACGCGCGGTGACCGGGTCGAAGTCGACCCGGGCCTCGTGAATGACATCGGCGGCCATACGGACCGTGGTCAGCGGAGTGCGCAGCTCGTGCGAGACATCGGAGACGAACCTGCGCTGCATCCGCGAGAGATCCTCGAGCTGCTGGATCTTCAACTGGAGGTTCTGCGCCATCTTGTTGAAGGCCTCGCCGAGCCGCGCGATGTCGTCCTCGCCGGTGACCTTCATCCGCTCCTGCAGCCGCCCGGCCGAGAGCCGCTCGGCGATCCCGGCGGCCATCCGCACCGGCGTCACGACCTGGCGCACGACGAGCCACGCGATGGCGCCGAGCAGCACCACGACGAACAGCCCCGCGGTCGCCAGCGTGGTCTTGACCAGGTTGAGGGACTCCTCCTCCTGCGTCAGTGGGAAGACGTAATAGAGCTGATACGGGTCCCCGTTGTCATCGTCGAGCCGCGTACCGATGACGAGCGCGGGCCCCGGCTCCCGTCCGGCCTCGGGACGATAGACGGCCTGGGAGTAACTCCGGAACGCCCCGGACTCCTCGTCGACCTTGCGCCGCAGATCATCGGGAACGGTCTCCGGCAGTACACCGGAGGAGCGCGCCGCCCTGTTGCGGCCCAGGCCTCCGTCCGCGCTCGACCCGATGGCCAGCACGTCGAACGCGTCCTGCCCACCGCTGGCCAGCTGGTCCAGCCACGGAGTCGCGTTCGAGCTCCTGCCCTCGCCACGGCGTGACGCGCTGTCCGCCCCGGCCGCACTCCCGGTCCGTGCCAGGTCCGCGGCCGCGCTGAACCCGCCCGTGGCCTGGATCTGCGCGGCGTTCTTCTTCGCCTCGAGGAGCCCGTTGCTCACCTGGCTGATGACCACGAAGCCGAGGACAAGCACGACGATGACGGACATCAGCAGAGTGCTCACCACGACGCGCAGCTGAATATTGCGCCGCCACAGCCGCATCACCGGCAGCAGCGGGCGTCGCACCCAGCGCGTGAAGAGCCGCAGGACGAGGCTGCTCTGCACCCCGTCCTGAAGCAGCTGTCCACCGCTGCGGAACCGTCCGATCAGGGACGTGCGCCGACCCGGGCGCAGCGGCCGCTCCGGCCGGTGCCCCGCCTGCCCGGGCGCCGAAGCGGCACGGTCCCCCGGCACGTCAGCTCGGTCCGGCCTTGTAGCCGACGCCACGTACGGTCACCACGATCTCGGGGCGCTCCGGGTCCTTCTCGACCTTCGAACGCAACCGCTGCACATGCACATTGACCAGGCGCGTGTCGGCGGCGTGGCGGTAGCCCCACACCTGCTCGAGCAGCACCTCTCGCGTGAACACCTGCCACGGCTTACGGGCCAGCGCGACCAGCAGGTCGAACTCCAGCGGGGTCAGCGCGATCGACTCACCGTCCCGCTTCACCGAGTGACCGGCCACATCGATGACCAGGTCACCAATGGTCAGCTGCTCCGGCGCGGGCTCCTCGGACCTCCGCAGCCGCGCCCGGATCCGGGCGACGAGCTCCTTCGGCTTGAACGGCTTCACGATGTAGTCGTCCGCGCCCGACTCGAGCCCGACCACCACATCGACGGTGTCGCTCTTGGCGGTGAGCATCACGATCGGCACACCCGACTCGGCCCGGATCAGCCGGCACACCTCGATGCCGTCCCGTCCGGGCAGCATCAGGTCGAGCAGCACCAGATCCGGCTTGGCCTCCCTGAAGGCAGCCAGCGCCTTGTCACCGTCCGCTACGAACGACGGCTCAAAACCTTCTCCACGCAGCACAATGCCGAGCATCTCGGCCAGCGCGGTGTCGTCGTCAACGACAAGGACTCGTCCCTTCATGTCGACATCATCCCATTCTCGTAACGGTGGAGTAGGCCCTGGTGAGGTAGGTCACGGGCTCGTGACGCTAGTCGCCCGGAGCAGTCACTGTCTGCCCCCATGCATACACGCCGACACCAACTGGCGCCGACAAACCGAACCGGCAGTCGTACCAAAGAAGTTGGCCGGAAGATCCCACCTCCCCGCGCCGCACTCAGCCCTCGGCGCTCCCGGCACCCCTGGCGCACAGGTCGGCCAGCGCATCGGCTGTGACCGGCGACACCACACCGTGCTCGGTAACGATCGCCGTCACGAGCTCGGGCGGCGTCACATCGAACGCCGGGTTGTACGCCTGCGTACCCAACGGCGCCACCGGGATCCCACCCCCGGCCTCACCGTCCGCTGTCGGCAGCTGCGCCGCCGCGAACTCGGTCACCTCGTGCCCTGCCCGCTGCTCCACCTCGATCGAGCCCCCGTCCGGGGTGTCCTCGTCGATGGTGCTCAGCGGCGCGACCACGATGAACGGCACATGGTGATACCGGGCGAGCACCGCCAGCGGATAGCTCCCCACCTTGTTCGCCACAGCCCCGTCCGCCGCGATCCGGTCCGCACCGATCAGCACGGCATCGACCTCGCCCGCCGCGAACAGCGAACCCGCCGCGTTATCGCTCAGCAGCGTGTACGGCATGTCATTGCGAGCCGCCTCGTACGCGGTGAGCCGGGCCCCCTGCAGCAGCGGGCGGGTCTCGTCCACCCAGAGCCGCCGCAGCCGGCCGTCCCGGTGCGCCTCGAGCGCCACGGCGAACGCCGTGCCCTCCCCACCGGAGACCAGCGCACCCGTATTGCAGTGCGTGAGGATCCGATGGGCGCCCCCGGACAAGAGCTCGTCGAGCAGCGTCAGCCCATGCCGCGCCATCCGCCGCGAGGCGTCCGCGTCCTCCTCGTGCAGGGCCCGCGCCTCGGCCAGCGCCGCCGCGGCAGCCTCCTCCTGCGCCGCGCCCGCCTGTACGGCCGCCCGGTACGCATCCCGCGCCCGCACCACACCTCGCGCAAGGTTGACCGCGGTGGGCCGCGCGGTCGCCAGGGCCTGCGCCGCCTCCTCGACGTCGAAGCCACGCGCCGCGGCCAGCGCCACCCCGTAGGCCCCGGCGATCCCCAGCACGGGCGCTCCCCGCACGGCGAGCGTCCGGATCGCCTGCACAAGGGCAGGCGCGTCCGTACACACCCACTCGACTTCCTCGGCCGGCAGCCGTGTCTGGTCGAGAAGCACGACCACGGGGCCCTCCGGCGGCTCTTCCCAGCGGATCGCGGGGAGGAACTCGGGGCCGCCGTCCTTGAGGGATGGTGCGTACTGATCAGCCATCCGCCCAGTCTGCCCCGTACCGGACGGACAATTGAAGGTGCGCAGCCATTGGAGTGCCCTGCCTGCCCGGCCCACGAACGGGTACACCGTGGCACGATGGCTGCCAACCCGCCGCCGCGAACGCGGAAGGGCACCGTGAAGGAGCGACGATGAACGACACTCCGGGCTGGGCCTCGCCCGGATCTGCCCCCTCCGAAGGACAGCCCGACGGGCAGCCCTCCGGACCGGATCACGCCGTGCCCCGCCCCAGCGAACCGTCCGACCAACAGTCCGACCAGCAGTCCGCGGACAACCCCGCAGGCCCGGACAAGTGGTCCAAGCAGCAACCACCGGCCGGCCAGTGGTCCGCCCCGGGCACTCCGGGCGTACCCGGGCAGCAGCCCGCCGGTGGCCCTCAACAGTGGGGCGGCCCCGCCGTCCCGCCCGGCCGGGGCCCCGGCTGGGGAGGCGGCTGGAACGCGCCGCCCGCGGCGGCCAAGCCCGGAGTCATCCCGCTTCGCCCCCTGGGCGTCGGCGAGATCCTCGACGGCGCGGTGTCCACGATGCGCGCGCACTGGCGCACCGTCCTCGGCTTCTCCCTGACCGTCGCCGTGATCACTGAGATCGTGGCGATCCTGCTGCAGGGCCTTGTCCTGAACAGCGACGCCAGCACGGCGGTCCTCGAAGACCCCGACGCCACGCTCAGCGAGCTCTCCGGCGCCCTGGCCGACGTCATGCGCGACACCGGCATCCTCCTGCTCCTCTCCCTCCTGGCCACCTTCGTGGTCACCGCACTCCTGACCATGGTCACGAGCCGAGCGGTGCTCGGTAAGCCGGTGACGATCGGCGAGGCCTGGCGCGACGCCCGGCCTCAGGTGCCCCGCCTGCTCGGACTCACCTTCCTGCTGCCGCTGCTTGCAGCGGGCATCGTCGCGGTCGGCACCCTGCCGGGTGTCCTCGTGGCCCTCGCCGGTGCGTCCGAGGGCGGCGCGACGCTGGCCATCCTCGGCGGCCTCGCCGCGCTGGTCGTGGCGATCTGGCTGCTCGTCCGCTTCTCTCTGTCCTCTCCGGCGCTGATGCTGGAGAAGCAGACGGTCCGCAAATCCCTCGCCCGCTCGGCCAAGCTGGTGCGCGGCTCGTGGTGGCGCGTCTTCGGTATCCAGTTGCTCGCCGCGATCCTGGTGAACATCGTGGTGTCGATCATCGTCATCCCGTTCTCCATCCTGGCCGGAGCCGTGAGCGGCGACGGCATGAGCGGCTTCCTCGAAGCGAGCGGGAACGCAGGCTGGACCTTCCTGATCATCACGGGCATCGGTTCCGTGGTCGGTTCGATGCTCGCCTTCCCGATCACCGCGGGCGTCAGCGTGCTGCTCTACATCGACCTGCGCATCCGCCGCGAGGCCCTCGACTTGGAGCTCACCCGCGCGGCCGGGATCCAGCAGTCCGGCCCCGGCACCACCGGCCGACGCCCGGGGAGCTGATGCGGTGATCCGGCCGGGGGGAGCCACACACACGGTATTGCTGCGTCCGTTCACCGACGACGAACCGCCGGTGACGATCCCACGCGATCCCGCACGCGAAGCCGCCGAGCGCGAACTGTCCGATCCGCGATACCACCAGAACGACCCGAACCTGCTCGAACGCGCCCTCGACCGCCTCTGGGAATGGATCGGCGATCTCTTCTCCGCGGCCTCAGGGGCCGCCCCTGGCGGCGCACTCGGCCTGGTGGTCATCGTCATCGTCGTACTGCTGCTCGTGGCCGCCCTGTGGTGGCGGCTCGGCGCCCCCCGCCGCTCCCCGACGACATCGCCCCACCTGTTCGACGACCGCCCTCGCAGTGCCGCCGAACACCGCGCCTCCGCCGAAGCACACGCTGCGGCACAGCGCTGGAACCAGGCGGTCCAGGAACAGATGCGCGCCATCGTCCGCTCCCTCGAAGAACGAGCCTTGCTGGACGAACGCCCGGGCCGCACCGCCGACGAAGCCGCCGCGGACGCGGGCCGCACACTGCCCGACCACGCGCCCCAACTGGTCGACGCGGCCCGCTCGTTCGACGACGTGACATACGGCGGCCGCACGGCCGACGAGTCCGCGTACGCACGGCTGGCCGACCTGGACCGTGACCTCGAGCGCACCCGGCCCGCCCTCGGCGCGGCCGCCCAGGGAGCCGCCGAATGACCGAGGCCCCCACCACCACGTCGGCCTCCCCCACAGCCCGCCAAGTGTGGACCCGCTCCCGCGGCCTGCTGCTCGCCCTCACCCTGCTGCTGGTCGCCGGTGTCGTCATCGCCGCGGTCCGCTCCGGTGACCAGCACGGCCGCCTCGACCCGCGCTCCTCCGACCCTTCCGGCAGCCGTGCGGTCGCCGAACTGCTGAAGGACCGCGGCGTCGACATCCGCGTCGTCACCACCTCCACCGACGCAGCCCGCGCCGCCGGATCCGACACCACGCTCCTGATCGCCTCGCCCGACCTCCTCACGGAGAAACAGCAGACAGCGCTGTACGAGGCGACGCAGAATTCCGGCGGCCGCACCATCCTGATCTCGCCCGGCCCTGTCTCCGTGGACCGTCTCGCGCCCGGCGTCATGGCCTCGGGTCCAGGCTTCGAGTCCGCGCTCCAGCCCGACTGCAGCCTCCCCGAAGCCGACCGCGCCGGCGACGCCGACACCGGCGGCATCCGCTACGTGGTGACGGCCGAAGAAGCGACGGGCTGCTACCCGGAGGACGGCGAGCCCACGCTGGTACACCTGCCGGGCCAGGACGGCGAGACCGTGGTGCTCGGCGGCCCCGGCCTCCTCTACAACGACCTGCTCGACGACCGGGGCAACGCCTCGCTCGCTCTTCAACTCCTCGGTTCTCGCCCGCATCTGGTCTGGTACCTCCCGTCCTTGGGCGACACAGCGGCCACCGACGGCGGCGACCGCAGCTTCACTGACCTGATCCCTTCCGGCTGGCTCTGGGGCACGCTCCAACTCACGCTGGCCGCAGCCCTGGCCGCACTCTGGCGCGCACGCCGCCTTGGCCCACTGGTCCCGGAGCAGCTGCCCGTCGCCATCCGCGCCTCCGAAGCCGCGGAAGGCAGGGCACGCCTCTACCGCAAGGCGAACGCCCGCGACCGCGCCGCAACAGCCCTCCGTACGGCAGCACTCAACCGCCTGGCCCCCCTCGTCGGCGTTCCTCCCTCCCGCGCCCACAGCCCGGAGGAAATGCTCCCCGCGCTGTCCACCCAACTCCCCGACGGAGCCAGGGACCTGCAATCCCTCCTCTTCGGCCCACCGCCCGGCGACGACACGGCCCTGATCGCCCTCGCCGACCAACTCGACGCCCTCGAAAGAGAGGTACGCACCTCATGAGCGCCCCGATCTCCGACACCCCCGGGAACGCGGACCGCGCCCGCGCCTCCCTGGAGGCCCTGCGCGCCGAGATCGCCAAGGCTGTGGTCGGCCAGGACCCGGCGGTCACCGGCCTGGTGGTCGCCCTGCTGTGCCGCGGCCACGTCCTCCTCGAAGGCGTACCGGGCGTAGCCAAGACCCTCCTCGTCCGCGCGCTGGCGGCCTCTCTCGAACTCGACACCAAGCGCGTCCAGTTCACCCCCGATCTGATGCCCAGCGACGTCACCGGTTCGCTCGTCTACGACGCGCGCACCGCGGAGTTCTCCTTCCAGCCCGGTCCCGTCTTCACCAACCTCTTGCTCGCGGACGAGATCAACCGCACCCCACCGAAGACCCAGTCCTCCCTGCTCGAAGCCATGGAGGAACGCCAGGTCACCGTGGACGGCACGCCCCGCGCACTCCCCGAACCCTTCTTGGTCGCCGCCACCCAGAACCCCGTGGAGTACGAGGGCACTTACCCCCTTCCGGAAGCCCAGTTGGACCGCTTCCTGCTCAAACTGAACGTCCCCCTTCCGTCCCGCCAGGACGAGATCGCCGTCCTCACCCGGCACGCAGAGGGCTTCAACCCCCGCGACCTCAACTCCGCCGGCCTACGCCCCGTTGCAACTCCGGCCGACCTCGAGGCAGCACGCGCCGCCGTGGCCAAGACGGCTGTCTCCCCCGAAATCACCGGCTACGTCGTGGACATCTGCCGCGCCACCCGCGAATCCCCCTCGCTCACTCTCGGCGTCTCCCCGCGAGGCGCGACGGCCCTGCTCTCCACCGCACGCGCCTGGGCCTGGCTCACCGGCCGTGACTACGTCACACCCGACGACGTCAAAGCCCTTGCCCTGCCCACCCTTCGGCACCGCGTCCAACTCCGCCCGGAGGCAGAAATGGAAGGCATCACTGCCGACTCCGTCATCACCGCGATCCTCGCCAACGTCCCCGTACCCCGCTGAGTCGAGGACCCATGGCACTCACCGGTCGAGCCGCCCTGCTCGCGGCTCTTGGCTCCATCCCCGTAGGTCTGCTCGCACCCAGCTGGACCGGCATGCTCGCGGTCAATTCACCCCTCGCACTCGCAATGATGTGCGACTACGCCCTCGCGGCGCCAGTGAGATCGCTCCGCTTCACCCGATCCGGTGATACATCAGTTCGACTCGGTGACGCTGCGGACATCACGCTCACCATTGAAAACCCATCGCGCCGGCCACTGCGCGCCCATCTTCGCGACGCCTGGCCTCCGAGCAGCTGGATCCCCGGCACCGAGACCGACGCATCACGCCATCGCGTCGACGTTCCCCCGAGCGAACGCCGCCGCATCACCACCCGCCTGACCCCGACCCGACGCGGCGACCGCGAAGCCGCACGGATCACCGTCCGCTCATACGGCCCTCTTGGACTTCTAACTCGACAAGGCGGCCATCAAGTTCCCTGGACCGTCCGCGTCCTGCCTCCCTTCCACAGCCGGAAGCACCTGCCGTCCAAGCTCGCGCGCCTGCGTGAACTCGACGGCCGCACCAGCCTGTTGACCCGCGGCGAGGGAACCGAGTTCGACAGTCTCAGGGAGTACGTGCCCGGCGACGACACCCGCTCCATCGACTGGCGCGCCACCGCCCGCCAGTCCTCTGTCGCAGTGCGTACGTGGCGTCCTGAACGGGACCGCCGCATCCTCCTGGTCCTGGACACCGGCCGCACCTCCGCCGGCCGAGTCGGTGACGCACCCCGCCTCGACGCTTCCCTGGACGCGGCACTCCTCCTTGCGGCGCTTGCCGCCAGAGCGGGCGACCGCGTCGACCTCCTTGCGTACGACCGGAGGGTTCGCGCACTCGTCCAGGGCAAATCGGCCGGCGACGTTCTGCCGTCTTTCGTGAACGCCATGGCGGCACTCGAGCCCGAACTCATCGAGACGGACGCCCGCGGCCTGGCATCCACCACTTTGCAGACCGCCCCGCGCCGTTCATTGGTCGTCCTCCTGACAAGCCTCGACGCGGCCCCAGTCGAAGAAGGCCTCCTCCCGGTCCTGCCTCGCCTCACCAAACGACACACTGTGCTCGTCGCATCGGTGGCAGACCCTCGTATCCAGAAGATGGCAACAAGCCGCGGCACCGTGGACGGTATCTACGAGGCCGCAGCTGCGGCTCAGGCCCAGGCCGAGCGTCGTCGCACAGCGGAAAAGCTCACTCGCAGCGGCGTGACGGTCGTCGATGCGGCTCCGGATGACCTCGCACCGGCACTTGCTGACGCATATCTCGCGCTGAAGGCCGCCGGCCGACTTTAGGCGTCATGCGCGTCAGGGCATTGCCCCTGAAACGCAGAAACCCCCGAGTCTGATGACTCGGGGGTTTTCTCTACAATTAGTTCGGCGGCGTCCTACTCTCCCACAGGGTCCCCCCTGCAGTACCATCGGCGCTGTGAGGCTTAGCTTCCGGGTTCGGAATGTAACCGGG
>NZ_JBITIG010000007.1:461541-531360 GCF_044458745.1 Streptomyces sp. NPDC050418 | reverse complement strand
CAGTTTTTGTTTGTTCACTTGCAAATGATATTGCTCCCAACCGGGTGGATTATCACGGGGGTAATCCCTACTTCGACCTGGGTTTCGGCGCCCGGGCCCCCCCCCGGCGGGGGGGGGGGCGGGGCCCCCCCCCACCCCCGTGGGTCGCGGGCCCGGCGCGGCGGTGCGGAGCCGAATCAGTCCGCGATCGGCAGATAGACCCGATTCCCCGCCGCCGCGAACTCCTTCGACTTCTCCGCCATACCCGCCTCGACCTCCGCCTGCGTACCGCCGTGTTCGCGGCGGATGTCCTGGGAGATCTTCATCGAGCAGAACTTCGGCCCGCACATCGAGCAGAAGTGCGCCGTCTTCGCCGGCTCCGCCGGCAGCGTCTCGTCGTGGAACTCGCGGGCCGTGTCCGGGTCCAGGGCCAGGTTGAACTGGTCCTCCCAGCGGAACTCGAAGCGGGCGTCCGAGAGGGCGTCGTCCCAGTCCTGGGCGCCGGGGTGGCCCTTGGCGAGGTCGGCGGCGTGGGCGGCGATCTTGTAGGTGATCACGCCCGTCTTGACGTCGTCCTTGTTCGGCAGGCCCAGGTGCTCCTTGGGCGTGACGTAGCAGAGCATCGCCGTGCCCCACCAGCCGATCATCGCGGCCCCGATGCCCGACGTGATGTGGTCGTAGGCGGGCGCGATGTCCGTGGTCAGCGGGCCGAGCGTGTAGAACGGGGCCTCCTCGCAGATCTCCTGCTGGAGGTCGATGTTCTCCTTGATCTTGTGCATCGGGACATGGCCCGGGCCCTCGATCATGGTCTGGACGTCATGCGCCTTGGCGATCTTGTTCAGTTCGCCAAGCGTCTCCAGCTCCGCGAACTGCGCGCGGTCGTTGGCGTCCGCGATCGAGCCGGGGCGCAGGCCGTCGCCGAGGGAGTACGTGACGTCGTACGCGGCGAGGATCTCGCAGAGCTCCTCGAAGTGCTCGTACAGGAAGGACTCCTTGTGGTGCGCGAGGCACCACGCGGCCATGATCGAGCCGCCGCGGGAGACGATGCCGGTCTTGCGGTTGGCCGTGAGCGGTACGTACGGGAGGCGGACGCCCGCGTGGACGGTCATGTAGTCCACGCCCTGCTCGGCCTGTTCGATGACCGTGTCCTTGTAGATCTCCCAGGTCAGCTCCTCGGCGCGGCCGTCGACCTTCTCCAGGGCCTGGTAGAGCGGGACGGTGCCGATCGGGACCGGGGAGTTGCGAAGGACCCACTCACGCGTGGTGTGGATGTTGCGGCCGGTGGAGAGGTCCATGACCGTGTCGGCGCCCCACTTGGTGGCCCAGGTCATCTTGTCCACCTCCTCCTCGATGGAGGAGGTGACGGCGGAGTTGCCGATGTTGGCGTTGACCTTCACCAGGAACCGCTTGCCGATGATCATCGGCTCGATCTCCGGGTGGTTCACGTTCGCCGGGAGTACGGCGCGGCCTGCGGCGATCTCGTCCCGTACGACTTCGGGGGCGACGTTCTCGCGGATCGCGACGTATTCCATCTCGGGGGTGATCTCGCCGCGGCGGGCGTACGCGAGCTGCGTCACGGCCTGTCCGGCGCGGCCCCGGCGGGGCAGCCGCGGGCGGCCCGGGAAGACCGCGTCGAGGTTGCGGAGGTTCCCGCCGCGCGGCGAGGTGTGCTTGATGCCGTCGTCCTCGGGGCGGACGGGGCGGCCCGCGTACTCCTCGGTGTCGCCGCGCGCGATGATCCAGTTCTCGCGCAGGGGCGCGAGGCCGCGGCGGACGTCGGTCTCGGCGTGCGGATCGGTGTACGGCCCGGAGGTGTCGTACAGCGTGACCGACTGGCCGTTGGTGAGATGCACCTGGCGCACCGGCACCTGCAGGTCCGGGCGCGAGCCCTGGACGTATGCCTTGTGCCAGCCGATGGACTTCCCGGCCTCAGCATCGGTGGAGCTGCTGGAGGCAGGCGTGCGTGTGTCCTGTGTGGTCATGAGACCTACTCCCTACGCCGGCATTACCCGGTAACAGGTTCGGCGGTCGACGCAGCCGTGTCCGTACATCTCGTACGGAGGTCAGCGCCCTCTCAGCCCGGTGCTCCGAGCTCCCGCGTGTGCAAAGGTGCCCCCACGCTAGCGTCATGCCGGGCGCGCTGAACAGAGGGCCCCCGTCTTGTTGCGATGATCGGTCCATGACCACCGCGCCTGAGCCACCCCCACAGCCTCCCCGTCCCCCTCGGCCTCCGGAGCATCACGGCCACGGCCACTCCCACAGCCACGGCCCCGCCGCCCCCGTCTCGCGCCACCTGCGCAAGGTGATCGCCGCCGTGCTGATCCCCTTCGCGGTGGCGGTCCTCGCGGGCCTTGTGGTGCTCTGGCCGGACGGCGCCCCGGAGCACGAGCGCACCGGTGTCGGCTTCGACCGGCAGATGTACGCGGCGAAGGTCGTCGACGTCCAGGAGGTCGACTGCGCGGACGTCAACGCGGGGCAGACGCCGGAGCAGCAGCCGGGAGCCGGTGACACGGCGCCGGCGGAGCCGGGCGCGAAGGGCGGCGAGTGCGCGAAGGCGACGGTCGAGGTCACCGAAGGCCCGGGCAAGGGACGGAAGTTCACCGAGATCGTCCAGCCGGACTCGTCACGGAAGCTGCACGAGGGGCAGGAGGTCGTCGTCGCCTACGCCCCCAAGGCGCCGGAGGAACTGCAGTACTCGGTGGTCGACGTGAACCGTTCCACCCCGATGTGGCTGCTGGCCGGGATCTTCGCGCTGGCCGTGGTCGTGGTGGGCCGTATGCGCGGCGTGATGGCGCTGGTGGCGCTGGCGGTGAGCTTCGCGGTGCTCACCCTGTTCATCCTGCCGGCGATCATCCAGGGCTCGAATCCGCTGGTGGTGGCGGTGGTCGGGGCGAGCGCGATCATGCTGCTCGCGCTGTACATGTGCCATGGTCTGACGGCCCGTACGTCCGTGGCGGTGCTCGGCACCCTGATCTCGCTGCTCCTGATCGGGCTGCTCGGCTCGCTGTTCATCGGCTGGGCCGCGCTGAGCGGCAACACGGACGACAACACCGGTCTGATCCACGGGCTCTACCCGGAGATCGACATGAGCGGTCTGCTGCTCGCGGGCGTCATCATCGGTTCGCTCGGTGTGCTCGACGACGTGACGGTCACCCAGACCTCGGCGGTCTGGGAGCTGCACCAGGCCGACCCGTCCATGTCCGCGCGGCAGTTGTACCGCGCGGGCATCCGGATCGGCCGCGACCACATCGCGTCCGTGGTCAACACCCTGGTCCTCGCGTACGCGGGCGCGGCTCTGCCCCTGCTGCTGCTCTTCTCGATCGCGCAGTCGAGCGTGGGGACGGTGGCCAACAGCGAGCTGGTCGCGGAGGAGATCGTACGGACCCTGGTGGGCTCGATCGGCCTGGTGGCCTCGGTCCCGGTGACGACGGCGCTCGCGGCGCTGGTGGTGGCGCGGGACAAGGGGGACGCGGCGCCCGCCGGGGCGGGTGCGGCGCGTGCGGGCCGGGGCCGCGGGCGGCGGCGCAAGCGCTGAGGCCCGTACGGGGCTTCGGCTGCCCTTGCCGTGTACGGCCCTCAGCCCGTGCTGTCCGCCAGGATGCGCCCGAGCGCATCGTCGAGGTGCGTGTCGAAGTCCGCGAGGGCGCGCTCCTGGCCGAGCGGGACCAGCCGGTCCGTACGGTCGAGGAAGGCGATCAGGGGCGCGATGGAGACCTTGAACAGGGCCTGGTCGGTGCCCACTTGGAGCCGGATCAGCGCATCGCTCAGCGGGTCGCTGCCGTGCGGCGCGATGTGCACATCGCCGTCGCCGCAGGGCCGGTTGACGCCGTCGACCAGGAGCTCGCGGCTGAATGCCCAGGTCACCGGGGCGTCTCCCGGCAGATGGAAAGTCAGGCGCACGGCATAGGGGTCACCTGTCTCGTACCGGAGCTCCACCGGAATCCGGAAGGAGAGCTCCTCCGAGACGAGAAAACTCATCATGACCTCTGCGTGTACGGACTCGCGCATCGCCTACCCCGTCGTTCCGTCGTCTGCCGCGTGTTGAGTTTGAGAGGGCCAGGCCCCTGCAAAAGGTGATCAGGAATCATGTTCCCGATACTCCTGGCAGTTTGCTGAACGTGCTCATCGGATCACAAGGAGTGAGTTTTCAGATACTGATAGACCATGCGCCACACCCGTACAAGCACTCGCCACGGCACTTCGGAGGGTGACCGGGGGAGGTGGTGACGCTCACGAATCGGTGCAGTGCTCACAAACCGGAATCGGTGCAGTGCTCACAGACTGATCGAGAACGCCAGGGTGCCCAGCTTCCGTCCCACCTCCGTCTGCAGCCTCCGTGCGGCGGGCAGCAGCCGGGCCGCCTGGTGCGCGGGCAGCGAGATCGCCATGGTGGCGGCGGTGCTGCCGGCGGTGATGGGGATGGCCGCGCAGACCTGGCCGAGCGCGTACTCCTGCCGCTCGATCACCGGCTGCATCCGGCCCAGGGCGGCGAAGCGGCGCAGCAGCGTCTTCTCGTCGCGGACGGTGTACGGGGTGATCGACTGCACGCGGTGCCGCGAGAGATGGTCCCGCTGGGACTCCGTGTCGAGCTGCGAGAGCAGGCACTGGCCGATCGCGTGGGCGTGGGCGGTCTGCCGGAAGTCGGCCCACTCCTCGACGGCCCGGGCGCCCTGGCTGTCGGCGACGGCCTCGACCGCGACCTCGCCGTCGCGGTAGAGCGCGAAGTACGTGGGAACGCCGATCACATCGCGCCAGTGCTCCATGACCTCGCCGATCATGGTGCGACGTTTTTCCTTGGCCCCGCTGCTCGCGAGGCGCTCCGCCGCGTCACCGAGGACATAGAGGCCCTTGTCGCGCAGCAGATAGCCCTCGTGGGCGAGGGTCCGCAGCAGGTGGTACGCGGTCGGCAGCGGCATGCCCGCCTCGCGGGCCAGCTGCTTCGCCGGGGCGCCGCCGGCATGCGCGGAAACCGCCTCGAGCAGCCGCAACGCCCGCTGCACGGACCCGATCAGGGTCGGCGCGGACGGGCCGGCCGAGGCGGTGGGGGACGGGGCGGTGACGGAATCTGCCGTGGCCACGGTGCACTCCCCAGGCGCGAGGGAACCCCCGCCCTTGTGGGGGGTGCGGGGGTGGGCGGTCCGATCGCGCGGGGCGCGCGCCCCGCGTCGGAATCCGGACTGTAACGGCAGCGGACCTGCCGCGCAGGCCATGGCCGGAAACTTCCCTCGGCCGAGCGAACGGAACGTGCTATGGGGTGCGTTCGCCCGGCATTGTGCTCACCACTCGCTGCGCGAGCCGTTGCTCACCACTCGCTGCGCGAGCCGTTGCTCACCACTCGCTGCGCGAGCCGGAGCCGCTGCCTTCCTTGAACTTGCGTACGAGGTAGATCAGTCCGCCGACGAGCGCCGCGAAGACCAGGACCTTGAAGAGCAGCCCGACGACGAAGCCGATGAGCGACCAGAGCAGACTGCCGAACACCACGAGGGCCAGGACCGGAATCGCGATCCACTTCACCCACCACGGCATCCCCGCGAGTATGTCCTTCATGGCGTCCTGCCTTTCGTCGGGCCGGTCCCCGGCCTGCGGTCTCCTGGACCTCCCTGTGAGCTCCTGCCCTCGATGCTAGGCGGACAGGGGTGCCCCGTGGGGGCCTCGCAGCCCTGTTCCTTCCCTGACCGAACCCCTAGGGATCCCCGGGGCGCGACCCCGGCGGGCCGCGCGCGGCGGCTCAGCCCTCGGGCGGCGAGAACACCACCAGGACCCGCAGGTCCTCGCTGATGTGGTGGAACTTGTGCGGCACCCCGGCCGGCACGTACACGACACTCCCGCGCCCCACGGTCGTCGTCTCCATCCCGACCGTGAGCGAGGCCCGCCCGCTGACCACCATGTAGACCTCGTCCTGCTGGTGCGGCTGCTGGGGGTCGGTCTGCCCGGCGTCCAGGGCGTAGAGGCCGACCGACATGTTCCGCTCGCGCAGAAACTGCAGATACGCCCCGTCGTTGGCGGCCCGCTCCACGTCGAGCTCGTCCAGCCGGAAGGCCTTCATTCGCTGCCGCTCCCTCACCTGCTGCCGCACGCCGGTGCCCGGCGGCGATCACGTCTGCCACGATCAGACACATGAAGAATTTCGTAGTCAAGACGATCGCCAACTCGGCCGCGCTCGCCGTGGCGATCTGGATCGTCGAGGGCATCACGCTCCAGGGCCACTCCACACCGCGCAAGGTGCTGTCGCTGATCCTGGTCGCGCTGGTCTTCGGCCTGGTGAACTTCCTGGTCAAGCCGATCGTGAAGCTGCTGACGCTGCCGCTGTTCATCCTGACGCTCGGACTGATCACCCTGGTGGTCAACGCGCTGATGCTGATGCTCACGTCCTGGCTCGCGGGCAAGCTGGAGCTCAGCTTCCATGTCGAGAACTTCTGGTCGGCCCTGGTCGGCGGCCTGATCATCAGCATCGTGTCGTGGGCGATGCACATGGTCCTGCCGGACAAGGACTGACGGATGGCGGATCGACGGACGGCGGATCGACGGGGGCCCTATCGGGTCTGCTTCGTCTGCACCGGCAACATCTGCCGCTCACCGATGGCCGAGCACGTCTTCCGCGCGTACGTGGCGGAGGCCGGCCTCGACGGACTGGTCGAGGTCGACAGCGCGGGCACGGGCGGCTGGCACGAGGGCGACGGTGCGGATCCGCGCACCGTCGCCGTCCTCGAGGAGCACGGTTACGGCAGCGAGCACGCCGCGCGCCAGTTCCGGGCGGGCTGGTTCGGGCGGCTCGACCTGGTGATCGCGCTGGACGAGGGCCATCTGCGCGCCCTGCGCCACCTCGCCCCGACCCCGGCGGACGCCGACAAGGTCCGCCTCCTCCGCTCGTACGACCCGGACGCCACCGGCGACCTGGACGTGCCCGATCCGTACTACGGCGGGCGCGAGGGCTTCGAGGAGTGCCTGGAACTTGTCGAGTCGGCCGCCCCCGGCCTGCTGACGGCCGTACGGGACGGGCTCGGGGAGAGGGGGGCGGCGTGAATCCGCACGAGGCGGGCGGGGCGGCGGTCGGGGCCGGGAGCGCGGACGGCGCCGGGACCGCCGACGGCTCCGGAACCGCCGACGACCTCCCTCTCGGCGAGAGCACCCGCGCCCTGCGCGCCGGCCTCCCCGAGCCCGTCCAGTTCGAACCGCCCTTCCCCGGGCCGGTGTTCACCTCGCACTACCACCTCGCGGGCGACCCGTCCGGCCCCTTCACGTACGGCCGCGACGAGAACCCCACGTGGAGCCTTCTGGAGCGGGCCGTCGCCACGCTCGAATCCCCCGGCGCTCCGGCCGAGGCGCTGGTCCTCGCGTCCGGGATGGCCGCGATCTCCGCGGTCCTCTTCTCGCAGTTGCGCGCGGGTGACGCCGTGGTCCTGCCGTCCGACGGCTACCAGGCGCTGCCGCTCGTACGGGAGCAGCTGACGGCGTACGGCATCGAGACCCGCACCGCCCCCACCGGCGGCGACGCGCAGGGCGAGCTGCTCGACGGCGCGCGGCTGCTGTGGCTGGAGACCCCGTCGAACCCCGGGCTCGACGTCTGCGACATCCGCGCCCTGGCCGCGGCCGCGCACGCGCGCGGGGTGCTGGTCGCCGTGGACAACACGCTGGCCACCCCGCTCGGCCAGCGCCCGCTCGACCTCGGAGCGGACTTCTCCGTGGCCGCCGCGACCAAGGGCCTGACCGGGCACGGCGATCTGCTGCTCGGCTGTGTGACCACCCGCGATCCGGCGCTCATGGAGCCCGTACGGCGCTGGCGCAAGCTTGTCGGTGCCATCGCGGGACCGATGGAGGCCTGGCTCGCGCACCGCTCCCTGGCCACCCTGGATCTGCGGCACGCGCGGCAGTGTGCCGGCGCCCACCTCCTGGCCGAGGAGCTGAGCAGCCACGCCGACGTGAGCGGCCTGCGCTATCCCGGCCTGCCCGGCGACCCCTCGTACGCCGTCGCGTCCCGCCAGCTGCGGCGCTTCGGCAGCATCGTCTCCTTCACGCTGGACTCCCGCGCCCGCGCCGAGCGCTTCCTCGCGGAGCTGCGGCTCGTCGACGAGGCGACGAGTTTCGGCGGGGTACGGTCCACGGCCGAGCGGCGTGGGCGGTGGGGCGGGGACGCGGTCCCGGAAGGTTTCATCCGTTTCTCGGTGGGCGCGGAGGACCCCCAGGACTTGGTGACGGATGTGCTGCGCGCGCTGGACGCGTCCCGTACGTAATGCCCGCCACGTCCTGCACGGCTCACTGCTTCGCACTACGCCGCCTACGTACAAAGAACGGCCCGAGCCTCCCCCCTCGTGGCTCGGACCGTCCCGGTTCTGCGCGCGAAGAACCGTGCAAACAAGGCTAGTTGACTCTGTGTCAGTGTCCAATCACGGTAGCGACAGAGACCTATCGACTTATTTATAGTTGGGCGGGTTCGGGCGAGCACGGTGAGGCAGCGCTGCACGGGCGGCGCCCCGGACGGCATCCCGGGAGGGGAGGGGACGGATGGATCTGGCCCTGCTGCGGACGTTCGTCACGGTGCACCGGGCCGGCTCCTTCACGCGCGCCGCCGCGCTCCTGGGCCTCTCCCAGCCGGCCGTGACCTCCCAGATCCGGACCCTGGAGCGGCAGTTGGGCCGGCCGCTGTTCCTGCGGCAGGCGCGGGGTGTGACGCCCACGACGATCGGTGACGAGCTGGCGCACAAGGCCGCGCCGCATCTGGACGCGCTGGTCGAGATAGCGGAGAGCGGGATCGCCGAGGAGTCCTCGGCGCGGACCCTGCATCTGGCCGGACCGCCCGAGTTCACCGCGGAGCGCGCGCTGCCCGCGCTCACCGAACTGACCGGTGCGGACGGCCAGGGCTTCACGCTCCGCGCGACGTTCGGCACCGCCGAGGAGACTCTGGAGGGCCTGGCGGCCGGCCATCACGACCTCGCGATCTCCGCGGCCCGGCCACGCGGCGGACTGCTCACCGCGACCGCGCTCTGCGACGAGGAGCATGTCCTGGTCGCCGCCCCGTCCTGGCAGCAGAAGATCGGCGCCACGGCGGTGCGCCGCCATGGAGCGCTCGCCCTGGAGGGCCTGCCGGTCGTCGAGGTGCATGAATCGCTGCCGCTGGTCTCCCGCTACTGGGCCGCCGTCTTCGACTCCCGGCCCTCCACCGCGGGCACCGTCGTCGTCCCGGATCTGCGGGCCGTCCTCGCCTGCGCGACCGCGGGCGCGGGCTTCGCGGTGCTGCCTCGCTATCTGTGCGAGGCGGCGCTGGCCCGCCGTGACGTGGTCGCCCTGCTCGAACCGGCCGTACCGCCGCTGCGTACGTACTTCCTTGTCGTACGGACCGGCACGCTCGCCATGCCGCACATCGCGCGGGCGCACGAATGGCTCCTCGGCGCGGGGACCGACTGGACCTGAGAGCCCGGTGCGGAAACCGGCTCCGCGCTCCGGCTCACGACGGCTCAGGACTGCCGCCGTGTTTCACGTGAAACGTAACGGGCCACATTTCCACCATGACCGTCCGACCCGTGGTCAAGCGCACCGCACGTGCCGTCCTGCTCGACGGCGAGAACCTGATTCTGATCAAACGCACCAAGCCCGGCATCGATCCCTACTGGGTCACCCCCGGCGGGGGAGTCGAGGCCGAGGACGCGACCGTCGTCGACGCCCTGCACCGCGAGGTGTACGAGGAGCTCGGCGCGAAGGTCACCGATGTCGTGCCCTGCTTCGTCGACACCGTCGAGCACATCGGGGCCGACGGCGGGGCGACCGGCGTCAAGGTGCAGCACTTCTTCGTCTGCCGCCTGGAGTCCATGGACCCCTCGCTGCGGCACGGCCCGGAGATGGAGGAGGGGATCGGCGAGTACGAGATCGTCAGGATCCCGTTCACCCGGGTCGGGATCGCCTCCGTCCATCTCGTACCGCTGTCGCTGCGGCACTACCTGGACGGCAATATCGAGGGGGTACGAGCGATGCACGCGCCCGATCTGGGCTGACAGCCGGTCCGTTCGGGGAGGGGCGCGGCGACCGGCCCGTCCGGGGGCTCAGCGGCCCGCGGCCGCGATGAGTTCCTCGAACTCGTCGTGCCGGATGCGCGCGGAGGGCACCCCGGCGCCGAGCAGCGCGTCGATGCCCTTGCGGATCATGCCGGGCGGGCCGGACAAGTACGCGTCGTACTCGTTCCACGGCCCGTACTCGCGTACCGCGTCCGGCAGTTGGAGCTGCTCCTCGCGGCGGCCCGGGGCGTCGATCACGGCGCGGACGGCGAGCCAGGGGTGGGACTGCTGCAGCCGCAGCATGGTGTCGATGTCGTAGAGGTCGTAGTCGGTGCGCGCCCCGTAGAACACCTCGACGGGGCGGCGTTCGCCGTGCTCGGCCACGTCCTCGATCAGCGCCTTGATGGGCGCTATGCCGGTTCCGCCGCCGAGGCAGAGCAGCCCGTCGTCGGTGGAGTGGTCGACGGTCATCGTGCCCGCGGGCGGGCCGAGCCGCAGGGTGTCGCCGGGGCGGGCGCGGTGCACCAGGGAACCGGAGACCCAGCCGGCCGGGACGGCCTTCACATGGAAGGAGAGCAGTCCGTCGGGGCGCGGCGCCGAGGCGAAGGAGTAGTGCCGCCAGACCCGCGGCCACCACGGCGTCTCCAGGGTCGTGTACTGCCCGGCGAGAAAGGGGTACGGCTGGTCGGGGCGGACGGTGACCACCGCGATGTCGGGGGTGCGCTGATCGTGCGAGACGACCTCCGCGTACCACCAGGGCGGCGCCTGCCGCTCGTCGTCGGCCGCGGCGTCGATCATCACCTGGGAGATCTCGGTGTACGCGCGCACCCAGGCGGCCTCGGTCTCCGGGTTCCAGGTGTGGGTCGCGTAGTGGCTCAGGGCCCCGAGCAGTGCCTCGCCGACGGCCGGGTAGTGCTTGTGCTGCGTACCGTATTTGCGGTGGCCGCGGCCCAGATGCTCCAGGTACGCGACGAGGATCTTCTTGTTGTCGATGTGCTCGGCGGCGGTGAGCAGCGCCTTGAGGAGGCGGTCGCGCTGGGTGTCCATCGAGGCGGGGAACAGGTTCCGCAGCTGCGGGTGGTGCACGAAGAGCAGCGCGTAGAAGTACGAGGTGACCTGGTCGGCGATGGGGTGGATCTCGGCCATCGTGCGCCGTATGAGGGCGGCGTCACCGGCCCTTTCGTACTCGGCCGACGACGTGGTCGGAGCGTCCATGGGTGCCTCGAAAGGTGCGCTTCGAGCGGGGGGTGCGGGCCGCAGTCCCGCCAGCGCAGCATCGCACCGCGCTTCGCACCACCGGACAAATTACGGAAAGCTCCGGTAAACAATCTCTCCCTGCCATTAGGCTCCGGTGACCCCATGCCGGGGCACCACGAGTTCGCAGGCTTCGCGCAGATCGTGGCCCGTATAGGTGTAGCGGGCGCGTTCCGCCAGGAGGTGATCCGCGTTCACGGCCACGGATTCACCGATGGCGGCGAAGAGTTCGGCATCCGTCAGTGAGTCTCCGTACGCCACGCAATCGCTGCGGGTCAGCCCGAACGCGGCGCACAGGGAATCCGCGATCCGCAGCTTGCCCGCTGCGTCGAGAACGCCCGTGGGATCGACGGGAGCGGTGAACGGCACGCTCGGGAAGACCGAGCCGTGCGCCGCGTGCGCGCCCCAGCCGAGGAGCCGCTCCACGAAGAACGACGGGGAGAGCGAGACCACCGCGACGTATTCGCCGCGGGCCCTGATCTGCGCCCACGCCTCCCGGATCCCGGACATCCACGGCGCGCCCTCGAAAGCCGCCGTGACATCCGCGGGCGTCAGATCGGCCCAGAGCTCGCGCACGCGCTGCGCGTACTCCGCGGGGCGCAGCCTGCCGTTCACGAATTCCTGCTCGATCACGGCGATCTCGTCACCCAGCCCGAGCTGCAGCGAGATCTCGATGGGTGCGGCGGTGCCCATGAGCAGGGTGCCGTCGAGGTCGAAGAGGTGAAGGCGTGCCATGTGCGCCGACGCTACGGGGTGTACGCCGACGCTAGTACGCAGGGTTACTCCCGCTGTCAGACGACCTGGCCCCGCGCGGGCGGGCACCGTGTTTCACGTGAAACTCAGCCGCCCCGCTCGCCGGGCCACCCTCGTCGTCCATGTCACCGCCGCCGCCGGCTGGCTCGGGCTCACGCTCGGGCTGCTCGCGCTGGCCGCCGCGGCGATCACCACCGATTCCGCCGCCACCACGGAGGCCGCGGTCCGCTCGATGCGGATCTTCGCGGACTGGCTGGTCCTCCCGCTGGCACTGCTCACCCTGCTGAGCGGTCTCCTGCTGTCCTTCGGCACCAAATGGGGACTGGCCCGGCACCGCTGGGTCTACGTCAAGTTCTGGCTGACCCTGGCCACGACCCTGGCCTCCGTCTTCGCCCTGCGGCCCGGCGTGACGCATAACGCCGAGATCGTCGCCGCGGGCGGCGCGCTGCCCGACCCCACCGACCTGATCATGGGTCCGGTCGTCTCGCTCACCGCGTATGTCTTCATGACGGTGATCTCGGTGCTCAAGCCGTGGGGCCTGACGAAGCGCGGGCGCCGGCTCAGGGCGCAGGGCGGTGACAGGGACAGGGACAGGGACAGGGACAGGGACAGTGGCCGAAAGCACCGCCCCGGCAGCCGGAAAACACTGGACGCGAAGACCGTCCGTCAGCCAGCCTGACCTCCGTGTCGACACCTTCCCTTGCTGACCTGCCCGTACGCCGTCTCACCCCGCGCGATGTGAAGCTCTGCGCGGACCTCTCCGAGGACCGCGGCTGGCCCCGCGAAGAGCACAAATGGGGCCTGCTCCTCTCCGCCGGACAGGGCTACGGCATCGATGACCCCGCAGGCGGCCTGGTGGCCGCCTGCACGGTCACGTCGTACGGCACCTCGGAGCGGCCCGAGCTGGCGGCGATCGGCATGGTCCTCGTAGCCGGGCGGCACGCCCGCCAGGGCGTGGGCCGCCGCCTGATGCAGGAGATCCTCGCGCTCCTGGAGGCCTCCCCCATCGCGCTGCACGCGACGCCGAACGGGCAGCCGCTCTACGAGGAGCTCGGCTTCAAGACCGTCGGCCGCGCCGAGATGGTGCGCGGTCCGTTCCGTGCGTCGGGACCGGCCCCTTCCGTCCCCACCCGCGCGGCGACCGCCGAGGACCTCCCGGCGCTGCTGCGTCTTGACGCGGAGGTCTTCGGCCCCGACCGCACCCACATGCTGACGCGACTGCCCGCGTTCGCCGACCAGTTGAGGGTCGCGGAGTCCCCGTCCGGCGAGCTCATCGGCTACGCGGCGGCCTGGCCCAACATGGACACCCATGTCATCGGCCCGCTGGTCGCCCAGGACACGGAGACGGCCAAGTCCCTGGTGGCCTCGCTCGCCGCGGGCACCGACCGTGACCTGCGCACCGACATCGACGTACGCCACGAGGAACTCCTCACCTGGATCAAGTCCCAGGGCGTGGCGCCGATCACCTTCAACGCGGTGATGACCCGCGGGATCCCCGAGCTGCCGGGCGACTGGAAGCGGCGGTTCGCACCGCTGACGGTGGCCGCGGGCTGAGACGCGCCCGAGCGTTCTCAGCCCGCGTGCGGGGACGCGTTCACGCCGACTTGGCCAGCGCCTCGGTCGCGAAGCCGTGGTCCTGCTCGGGAGCGCCGCCGCCGACGCCGATCGCGCCGATCAGCCGGCCGTCGCGGTGGACCGGGATGCCGCCCGCGATGAAGAGCAGCGGACGGTCGAGGGCCGTCGGAAGGGTGTGGAAGGGGGCGCCCGGCTGGACGGCCTCGACCAGGTCGGCCGTGGGGGCGTTCAGCTGCAGCGCGGTGTACGCCTTGCGTGTGCTGGTCTCGCCGGCGATCAGAACGGCACGGTCGTCACGGCGGAAGGCCAGCAGATGGCCGCCCGCGTCGAGAACGGTGACGCTCACCGGGACCCCGGCGCCCGCTGCGGCCTCATGCGCGGCGTCCACGAGGAACTGCGCGTCGGCGGTGGAGAGCGGGGCGGGGGCGAGGGGGGTGCTCATGATGGGTTCTCCTGTGTGGGGTGGTGCTCTGGTGAATCGGGGGGTACGGGGAGGGGCTTCTGGTTCGGGAGTACGGGGAAGGGCTCAGCTGCGACCGGCAGGGACCGCAGCCGCGGCCTGAGCGGCGGGGTCAGCGGCCTGAGCGGCGGGCGCGCCGCTCGCGACGACCCGGGTGCCCGCCGGCCGGCGGCGTTCCAGGGCGGCCGAGACGAAGGCGAGGACCAGCGCGGAGGCGGCAAGGAGCGCGCCGACCCAGTTCGGGGCCGTGTAGCCGAGGCCGGCCGCAATGACCACGCCGCCGAGCCAGGCGGCCAGCGCGTTGCCGAGGTTGAAGGCGCCGATGTTGACGGCGGAGGCGAGCGTCGGGGCCCCGGCGGCCTGGTCGAGCACCCGCTTCTGCAGCGGCGGCACCGTGGCGAAGCCGAGCGCGCCGACCAGCACTATGGAGACCGCGGCCGCGACCTTGTTGTGCGCGGTGAGCGTGAAGAGGCCGAGGACCACGGCGAGGGCGCCGAGGGACACGTACAGCATCGGCATCAGCGCGCGGTCGGCGAACTTGCCGCCGATGAGGTTGCCGCCCACCATGCCCAGGCCGAACAGGACGAGCAGCCAGGTCACGGAGGAGTCGGCGTAGCCGGCGACCTCGGTCATCATCGGTGTGATGTAGGTGATCGCCGCGAAGACACCGCCGAAGCCGAGCACGGTCATCGCCATGGCGAGCAGCACCTGGACGTTGCGGAACGCGGCGAGCTCATGGCGCAGCCGTACGCCTTCGGGCTTGGGCAGGTCCGGGACCAGCTTGGCCACACCGAGCAGTCCGACGACTCCGAGCGCGGCGACGATCCCGAAGGTGACGCGCCAGCCGACGCTCTGTCCGACGAGCGTGCCGAGCGGGACTCCGACCACGTTGGCCACGGTCAGACCGGTGAACATCATCGCGATGGCGCCGGCCTTCTTTTCGGGCGCGACCAGCTCGGCCGCGACGACGGAGCCGATGCCGAAGAACGCACCGTGGGCGAGCGAGGCCACGACCCGGCCGATCAGCATGACGCCGAAGGCGGGAGCGAGGGCGGAGAGCACATTGCCCACGATGAACAGGCCCATGAGCAGCATCAGCATCCGCTTGCGCGAGACCTTGGTGCCGAGCGCGGTCATCAGCGGGGCACCGAGGACGACGCCGAGGGCATAGCCGGTGACGAGATAGCCGGCGAGGGGGATGGAGACATCGAAATCGGCGGCGACCTCGGGGAGCAGCCCCATGATCACGAATTCGGTGGTCCCGATCCCGAAGGCCCCGATCGCGAGGGCCAGGAGTGCGAGAGGCATGGGGGTTCACCTTCCATGGTGTGCGCCGGAACGGGCCGGAGGCCAGGTCGGCTGGATGCGCCGTACGATTGCTCCAGCGCCTTACGAGCGTCCACAATAATTGCAGACGCTGACTAATTGCAAGCGCGGGCTATTGCACTCGTGCCCTATCCTGGGTGAGAAGACCTCGACGAGGAGGAGAGAGCCATGACCGCCACCGACCCCGCGATGACCGCCCTCGCGCAGAGCTGGTGCGCGCTCTCGCTGCTCCACGGCCAGATCGAGGCCCGTATCGAGAAGGCCCTGCAGAGCGCCCATGACCTGAGCGTCCGCGAGTACTCGCTGCTCGACGTCCTGAGCCGGCAGCACAGCGGCCCCGGCGGCCATCTGCAGATGAAGCAGGTCGCCGACGCGGTGGTGCTGAGCCAGAGCGCGACCACGCGCCTCGTGGCCCGCCTGGAGGACCGCGGGCTGCTGATGCGCTACATCTGCGACACCGACCGCCGCGGCATCTACACCGATGTCACCGAGGAGGGCCGCACCCTCCTGACCGCCGCCCGCCCCACCAACGAGGCGGCCCTGCGCGAGGCCCTCGACGAGGCCGCCGGGCAGCCGGAGCTGGCGCCGCTGGTGCGCGCGGTCGAAGAGCTCAAGGTGCCCGCGTAGGCCGTCGCGGCCGTGCGTAGGGTCGCCCCATGAGTGATCTCGAGATCCGCCCCGCGTCCGCCCAGGACATCCCCGCCATCGTGGCCCTGCTCGCCGACGACCCGCTGGGCGCCCGGCGCGAGTCCCCCGACGACCTCACCCCGTACCGCACGGCCTTCGAGCGACTGGCCGGCGACCCGCATCAGCACGTGATGGTCGCGGTCCGCGGGGACGAGGTCGTCGGCACGTTGCAGCTGACGGTGATCCCCGGTCTCTCCCGCCGCGGCGCCACCCGCTCGGTCATCGAAGGCGTACGGGTCCACTCCGGCGAGCGCGGCAGCGGGCTCGGGACGCGGTTCATCGAGTGGGCGGTGGACGAATCCCGGCGCCAGGGCTGCCAGTTGGTGCAGCTGACCTCGGACGCGACCCGTACCGACGCGCACCGCTTCTACGAGCGGCTCGGCTTCGAGCCCTCCCACGTGGGCTTCAAACTGACGCTCTGAGCAGCGAGATGTACGAGGCCGGGGGTCGTGTTTCACGTGAAACACGACCCCCGGCCCGGTTCAGGCTCGACACGCGAGCCCGCTCACTCCCCCTGCGGCTTCAGCCCCCGCCACCCCTCGGGATCCACCCCGCCCGGCACCGGCGCCCCCGCCTCGTACGGCTCCCGTGTGAAGACGAACGAGCCGAGGTCGAGGTGGCTCAGCGCGCCGTCCGCCCGCCGTACCGGCCGCAGCGACTCACCCGCGTAGTACCCGTTGAGCCCGGTCCAGGTCCCGTCCTCCTCCGCACGGAACCGCGCCGAGCGCCCGCGGCCCTCCAGCGGACCCAGCTCGATCCCGTCGGCGAGCACCCGGAGCCCGAAGGCGTGGGTACCCCAGTACCAGGGACCCGCCAACTCCAGTACCCGCGGGTCGACTTCGGGCAGCGGGCGCCACGGCTCCGGGAAGCGCGGCTCCGCCTCCGCCACCAGGTGGAGAAGCTCACCGGCGAGCGCACCCATCAGCGGACCGGAGGTGCAGTTGGTGAGCGCCACGGCGGCCAGCCCGTCGTCGGCGCTGAACAGAAGGCAGGCGAGGTATCCGGGCAGCGAGCCCCCGTGCCCGGCCAGCGAACCGCCCTCCCGCCGGAAGACCTGCACCCCGAGCCCGTACGAGGCGTCCCAGTCCCCCTCCTCCAGGGGTGCCGCGGGGGTGCGCATCTCCTGTACGGTCTCGGCGCTCAGCACCCGCTCGTCGCCCTGCGCGAGGAAGAGCGCGAAGCGCGCCAGGTCGCGCGTCGTGGACCAGAGCTGTCCGGCGGGCGCCATCAGCCCCAGGTCCTCGACCTGCTCGGGCAGCAGCGCGTCCGCCCACGGGTGCACCGCCCAGCCGCCCGCGTACGGGGCCTCGGGCTGCGGCGAGGTGCGCGTGAGACCCAGCGGTTCGAGGATCTCGCGCCGCAGCACGTCCTCCCACGGCGCACCGCGCAGCTTCGCGACGAGTGAGCCGAGCAGCGTGTAGCCGGGGTTGGAGTAGTGGTGCCGCCGGCCGACCGGATGCCGGTACGGGTCCTCGCCCAGCACATCCGCGAGCTCCGGCCGCTCGGACGCGGGCGTCCGCTCCCACCAGCCGCCTGGCGTCTCGGCCGCCAACCCGGCGGTGTGCGCGAGCAGTTGACCGACGGTCACCTCGTCGACACCCGTGTCCGGCAGATGCTTGCCGATCGGGTCCCCGAGATCGAGCAGCCCTTCGTCGCGCAGCCGCAGCACCAGGACGGCGGTGAAGGTCTTGGTGATCGACCCGATCCGGTACTGCACATCGCCGTCGGGCCCGTGCCCGTCGACGGAGGTCGCGGAGCCCTCCCACACGATCTCGCCGTCGCGCGCGACCGCGGCGACGACCGAGGGCGCCCGGCCCTCCGCCTGCGCGACGGCCACGCGGTGGTCGAGCGCGCGGCGGGTCGAGGGGAGAAGCGCCTGCCAGGCGGCGGGGCTCCCCGACCTCGTTGCGGAGGTGTCCGAACTGGCTGCGGGAGTGGCTGAACTGCTTCCGGATGACGTCATACGGGACAGTCCATCGCGTGAACGGGGCCTGGGTCGAGGCGATTTCGCCACGAGCGCGCCGGGCGTTTCCGCGCGCTCGGCCGACCGGATGGATGTGGACCGGTTTCGGTGCGCGAGGGCTTCCGCGGCTTTCGCCCCCGTACGACCATGCGGGCATGCACATCGTCAGTCAGGTGTTCGCGCTGATCGCCGCGGCGGTCCATATCTTCGTCTGGCCGCTGGAGAGCTTCCTCTACAGCCGGCAGGCCTGGGTCCGCGAGTTCCTCACCGGGAGCACCGCGGACGCGCCCGAGGTCCGGCTGTGGCGCTTCAACGTGGGGTTCTACAACCTCTTCCTGGCCGGTGGCATGATCGCCGGCTTCGTGGCACTGCACCTGGGCCACGAGACGGTCGCCCGCTCGCTGATCCTCTACGTCGCCGCGTTCATGACCGGCGGCGGCATCATCCTCGCCCTCTCCGAACCCAAGCTCTGGCGCGGGGCCTTGAGCCAGGCCGCCCCGGGCATCGTGATCCTGGTCGCCGAGCTGGCCTGAACGAGCCGGCCTGAACCGAGAACGCACCGGGCTGACCTGATCCGGGGCCGCGGACCCGGATCAGGTCTGCGCCATGTCCACGAACCGCGAGTAATGGCCCTGGAAGGCCACGGTGATCGTCGCGGTCGGGCCGTTACGGTGCTTGCCCACGATGATGTCCGCCTCGCCCGCGCGCGGGGACTCCTTCTCGTACGCGTCCTCGCGGTGCAGCAGGATGACCATGTCCGCGTCCTGCTCGATCGAGCCGGATTCACGCAGGTCGGAGACCATCGGCTTCTTGTCCGTACGCTGCTCCGGGCCACGGTTCAGCTGTGAGAGCGCGATCACCGGGACTTCCAGCTCCTTGGCCAGAAGCTTCAAGTTACGGGACATGTCCGAGACTTCCTGCTGACGGGACTCGGAACGCTTCGAGCCACCGGACTGCATCAGCTGCAGATAGTCGATGATCACGAGCCGGATGTCATTGCGCTGCTTGAGGCGGCGGCACTTGGCGCGGATCTCCATCATCGACAGGTTCGGCGAGTCGTCGATGTAGAGCGGGGCCGCGGATACCTCGGGCATACGGCGCGCCAGGCGCGTCCAGTCCTCGTCGGTCATCGTGCCGGACCGCATGTGATGCAGCGCCACCCGCGCCTCCGCCGAAAGCAGACGCATCGCGATCTCGTTGCGCCCCATTTCGAGGGAGAAGATGACGCTGGGCAGGTTGTTCTTGATCGAGGCCGCGCGGGCGAAGTCCAGGGCCAGCGTGGACTTACCCATGGCGGGTCGGGCCGCGATGACGATCATCTGGCCCGGGTGCAGACCGTTGGTGAGCGAGTCGAAGTCGCTGAAGCCGGTGGGCACACCGGTCATCTCGCCGCTACGGGAGCCGATCGCCTCGATCTCGTCGAGCGCGCCCTCCATGATGTCGCCGAGCGGCAGGTAGTCCTCGCTGGTGCGCTGCTCGGTGACCGCGTAGATCTCGGCCTGCGCGCTGTTGACGATCTCGTCGACATCGCCGTCGGCCGCGTATCCCATCTGCGTGATCTTCGTGCCGGCCTCGACGAGGCGGCGCAGGACGGCGCGCTCGTGGACGATCTCCGCGTAGTACTCGGCATTGGCCGCGGTGGGCACCGTCTGCACGAGGGTGTGGAGATACGGGGCGCCGCCGACCTTGGTGATCTCGCCGCGCTTGACCAGCTCGGCCGCGACGGTGATCGGGTCGGCCGGCTCGCCCTTCGCGTAGAGGTCGAGGATCGCGGTGAAGATCGTCTCGTGGGCCGGCCGGTAGAAGTCATGGCCCTTGATGACCTCGACGACATCGGCGATCGCGTCCTTGGACAGGAGCATGCCGCCGAGCACCGACTGCTCCGCGTCGAGATCCTGCGGCGGTACGCGCTCGAAGGCCGAGCCGCCGTCCCACGAACCGCCGTCGCGGCCGCGCTCATGCTGCTCGTCACGGCCCCGGCCGCCCTCGCCGCGCCGGCGGGATGCAGGGAGACGATCACCCGGACCGCTGTCGGCCCACGGGTCGTCCAAGGGCTCGGAAATACTCACCGGGCCACCTCCTCCCGTCCGCCGAGCGGACCTCGCCGTGCCCTTCATTCCTACGGCACGACACTGACAAATCGACGGCCCGACTCCGCTTCCGACGCGACGGATCCGAGGGGTTTCCGGTACCGGAATCCACCGGGTCCGCGGGCGGGAGAAAGACGCGGGCGCCGGACCACGGTAGGGCCCCGGGCACCGTCAGCCAATCTGGTTATCCACAGGCTCTGTGGATAACGGGCCGGATGCTGTGGAGAACCCCGCCAATCCTGTGCACGGCCCGGTGGACAGTGCTGTGAACAAGCCCTCAGGCTTCTCCACAAACACCCTCTGACCTGCAACTTCCTTGTCCACCCGCTGTGCATGGGAAAAACTTCCCCAGTCGGCCCAAGATCCCGGCTGACGACGCGCCGAGATCGGCCCCCGCCGCCGGTTCGTAATAGTCACAATACCCTTGCATCCATTACCTGTGGAAGATTAGATTGGTGGCCATGACACAGGCTCCCTCGACCTCCAAAGCGGCCCGCCGGGCCCACGACCGCGAGATCATCGCGCTCGCGCTCCCGGCCTTCGGCGCACTCGTCGCCGAACCGCTCTTCGTGATGGTCGACAGCGCCGTCGTGGGGCACCTCGGCACCGCTCAGCTCGCCGGTCTCGCGGTGGCCTCCAGCCTGCTGCTCACCGCCGTCAGCATCTTCGTCTTCCTCGCGTACGCGACCACCGCGGCCGTCGCCCGCAGGGTCGGCGCGGGCGATCTGCAGTCCGCGATCCGCCAGGGCATGGACGGCATCTGGCTCGCGATACTGCTCGGCGCCGCCACCCTCGCCGTCATCCTGCCCACGGCCCCCTCGGTCGTCGACCTCCTCGGCGCCTCCGACACCGCCGCTCCCTACGCGGTCACCTATCTGCGGATCTCCGCGATCGGCATCCCCGCGATGCTCATCGTGCTCGCCGCCACGGGCGTGCTCCGCGGCCTGCAGGACACGAAGACCCCGCTGTACGTGGCCATCGCGGGCTTCACGGCCAACGCCGCCCTCAACGCGGGACTCGTCTACGGCGCCGGCCTCGGCATCGCGGGCTCCGCCTGGGGCACCGTGATCGCCCAGTACGGGATGGCGGCCGCATATCTCGTGGTCGTGGTCCGCGGCGCCCGAAAGCATCACGCCTCCCTGCGCCCGGACGCCGCCGGAATCCGCGCCTGCGCCCAGGCCGGCGCACCGCTCCTGGTCCGTACGCTCTCGCTGCGCGCGATCCTGATGATCGCCACCGCGGTCGCGGCACGGCTCGGCGACACGGACATCGCCGCGCACCAGATCATCATCTCCCTGTGGAACCTGCTGGCCTTCGCCCTGGACGCCATCGCCATCGCGGGCCAGGCCATCATCGGCCGCTACCTGGGCGCCGGTGACGAGGAGGGCGCCCGGGGCGCCTGCCGTCGGATGGTGCAGTGGGGCATCGTCTCGGGAGTGGTCCTCGGCCTGCTCGTGGTCGTGACCAGCCCGCTCTTCCTGCCCCTGTTCACCGGCGACACGGCCGTCCAGGACACCGCGCTGCCCGCCCTGATCGTGGTGGCCCTCTCGGTCCCGATCTCCGGAGTCGTCTTCGTCCTCGACGGCGTCCTGATGGGCGCCGGTGACGGCCCCTACCTCGCCGGCGCCATGCTCGTCACCCTGGCGGTCTTCACCCCGGTCGCCCTGCTCGTCCCCACGATCGGCGGCGGCCTGATGACCCTCTGGCTGGCGATGACCCTGATGATGACGGTCCGCCTCCTGACCCTCTGGCACCGCACCCGCTCGGGCCGCTGGATCGTGACGGGGGCAACGCGCTGAGTTCCCGGCTGACGGGCACTCCCAGCCCGTCCGGCGTTTGAGGACGAGCGCCCTTAAGGCGCGACAGGGGGCAAGGGGCGAAGCCCCAAACAGCACCCCCGGGTGCGGCACGTTTCACGTGAAACACCCCGGCGGGATAGGCCGCACACAGCGAGAGGGGCCGCATCCGAAACGGATACGGCCCCTCACACGCTGAAAGCCAGCGCAGCGCTTACGCGGCGACAACCTCGATGGTCACCTTGGCGGCAACCTCGGGGTGCAGACGCACGGACGCCTCGTGGGCACCGAGCACCTTGATCGGCGCGCCCAGCTCGACACGACGCTTGTCGACCTTCGGGCCACCGGCAGCCTCGATCGCCGTGGCGATGTCGGCCGCGGTCACGGCACCGAAGAGACGACCGGCGTCGCCGGAGCGGGTGGCAAGGCGAACCTTGACGGCCTCGAGCTGGCCCTTGATCTGGTTGGCCTGCTCGATGGTCTGGATCTCGTGGATCTTGCGAGCGCGGCGGATCTGCGCCACGTCCTGCTCGCCACCCTTGGTCCAGCGGATAGCGAACTTCCGCGGGATCAGGTAGTTGCGGGCATAGCCGTCCTTGACGTCGACGACGTCGCCGGCAGCGCCGAGGCCGGAGACCTCGTGGGTGAGGATGATCTTCATTTTTCGGTCACCCTTCCCTTATCGCGCGGTGGACGTGTAGGGCAGCAGCGCCATCTCACGGCTGTTCTTGACGGCCGTGGCGACGTCACGCTGGTGCTGCGTGCAGTTGCCGGTCACGCGGCGGGCACGGATCTTGCCGCGGTCGGAAATGAACTTCCGCAGCATGTTCGTGTCCTTGTAGTCCACGTACTGGACCTTGTCCTTGCAGAAAGCGCAGACCTTTTTCTTCGGCTTGCGCACAGGCGGCTTCGCCATGGTGTTTCTCCTGTGTGATCAAGAAGTTTGGGTAAGCCCAACCCCGGCCCGAAGGCCTAGAAGGGGGGCTCGTCCGAGTAGCCGCCGCCGTTGCCGCCGGAGCTTCCGCCCCAGCCGCCACCGCCGCCGCCCTGCTGCTGGCCGCCACCGGCCGGCGCGCTGGTCGCCCAGGGGTCGTCGGAGGGAGCTCCGCCGCCCTGCTGCTGACCACCACCGGAGCCACCGCCCCAGTTGCCGCCGCCCTGCTGGCCGCCACCGCCGCCGTATCCGCCACCGCCCTGACGGGCGCCGCCGCCACCACTGGTCTTGGTGACCTTGGCGGTGGCACTGCGCAGGCTGGCGCCGACTTCGTCGACATCCAGCTCGTAGACCGTGCGCTTGACGCCCTCACGGTCCTCGTAGGACCGCTGCTTCAGCCGGCCCTGCACGATGACGCGCATGCCTCGCTGGAGCGACTCCGCGACGTTCTCCGCCGCCTGACGCCAGACCGAGCAGGTCAGGAACAGGCTTTCGCCGTCCTTCCACTCATTGGTCTGCCGGTCGAAGGTGCGGGGAGTGGACGCGACACGGAACTTCGCGACCGCCGCACCGGAGGGGGTGAAGCGCAGCTCGGGGTCATCGACGAGATTGCCGATGACCGTGATGACGGTCTCGCCTGCCATGGGAGATACCTCTCGGCGGGTTGCTGCTGGCTGCTTGCTGCTACTCAGATCCCGATACCGCTGAACCGGAGGTTCAGTGGGTCTCGGGGCGGAGGACCTTGGTCCGGAGGACCGACTCGTTCAGGTTCATCTGGCGGTCGAGCTCCTTGACGACCGCAGGCTCGGCCTGCAGGTCGATGACCGAGTAGATGCCCTCGGGCTTCTTCTTGATCTCGTACGCGAGACGACGACGGCCCCAGGTGTCGACCTTCTCCACCTTCCCGTTGGCCTCACGGACAACGGAGAGGAAGTTCTCGATCAGCGGCGAAACGGCACGCTCTTCGAGATCGGGGTCGAGGATGACCATCACTTCGTAGTGACGCATGTGTAACCCACCTCCTTTGGACTCAGCGGCCACGGTCGTTCCGTGGCAGGAGGGTTGTGATGCGCTCGCAACGGTATCGGTCGCCACTGACAATCGGGCCCCGCGGAGGCGGAGCACCGGCCGTGGAAGCCCAGGAGACCTGGGCAGACACCGCTGCAGACGTTACAGAGTACCTGCCTCATGCGTTCCGGTTGAAATCCGGTGGTAAAGAGCCGCAATCTGTACACATCGGGTGTCCACAGCGCTACGATGCGCCGCTCATGCCAGGAGGTGCCTCCCATGGCACAGGCAATGCGACCCAATACCGCGACCTCTCTCTTCGCGACCGACGGCAAACCCCACCCGCTCCAGGACACACTGCTCGCGGTGACCCTGGTGCTCGGCCTCACGGCCTTCGTCTCGGCGCAGTTCCACAACCTCCATCTGCTCAGCTCCTGGACGGGTCTCATCGGGATCCTGACGGGCGGCTACGGGCAGTTCATCTCCGCGACGACCCGCGAGCGGACCCTGCTGATCATCGGGCTCGGCGCCTCGGCCGTCGGCTTCTTCCTCGGCATGGCTCACGGCGGCCTGTTCGGCGGCGTGATCGGCGGCTGACCCCGCCGCACACCGCGTACGCGCGGCCGCACTCCTCGTACGCCCCGGCGTACCGCCGCTCCCCATGGACCTGGGCTCGGCCCTCCGGACAGCACACCGGACGGGCCGAGCCCGCATGCGCCCATTCGGGGCGCGACACCGGCGCAGTAGGCTTCGGCGCGAGAGCCGGAACCCCTAACCCTTGGGGACACACCGACCGAGGAGCGCCCCGCATGAGCCTGACCCTGAGGACCATCAGCCGCGAGCAGCATCTGGCGTACATCCAGAGCCTGCCCTCGGCGAGCCACTGCCAGGTCCCGGCGTGGGCTGATGTGAAGAGCGAATGGCGCTCCGAGAACCTCGGCTGGTTCGACGACAGGACGGGTGAGCTCGTCGGTGCGGGGCTCGTCCTCTACCGCCAGCTCCCCAAGGTCAAGCGCTATCTCGCGTACCTCCCCGAGGGCCCGGTCATCAACTGGTACGCCCCGAACCTGGACGAGTGGCTCAAGCCGATGCTCGCCCACCTCAAGCAGCAGGGCGCCTTCTCCGTGAAGATGGGCCCGCCCGTCGTGATCCGGAAGTGGGACGCCCCCGCGATCAAGGCCGGCATCCAGAACCCTGACGTCAAGCGCCTGCGCGACATCGAGCCGACGCACATCGAGCCGCGTGCCTTCGAGGTCTCCGACAAGCTCCGCCGCATGGGCTGGCAGCAGGGCGAGGACGGTGGCGCCGGCTTCGGTGACGTGCAGCCCCGCTACGTCTTCCAGGTGCCGCTCGCCGGCCGCTCGCTCGACGAGGTCCAGAAGGGCTTCAACCAGCTGTGGCGCCGCAACATCAAGAAGGCCGACAAGGCCGGTGTCGAGGTCGTCCAGGGCGGCTACGAGGACCTCGCCGAGTGGCAGCGGCTGTACGAGATCACGGCGGTCCGCGACAAGTTCCGCCCCCGTCCGCTCAGTTACTTCCAGCAGCAGTTCCGGGCGCTCAACTCTGAAGACCCCAACCGGATGCGGCTGTACTTCGCCCGGCACAACGGGGTGAACCTCGCGGCCGCGACGATGCTCGTGGTCGGCGGGCACGTCTGGTACTCCTACGGCGCCTCCGACAACATCGGCCGTGAGGTCCGGCCCTCGAACGCGATGCAGTGGCGGATGCTCCGCGACGCCTACGCGCTCGGCGCCAGCGTCTACGACCTGCGCGGCATCTCCGACTCGCTCGACGAGACCGACCACCTCTTCGGCCTCATCCAGTTCAAGGTGGGCACGGGCGGCGAGGCCGTCGAGTACGTCGGTGAGTGGGACTTCCCGCTGAACAAGCTGCTGCACAAGGCGCTCGACATCTACATGTCGCGCCGCTGACTTCACGTATCGAGTCGGCAACATGGCCGACCGAGAGCAATTGCGTTTCATACCTTTGATACACCGCAGACACGAGAAAGGTTCCGGGTCCGGCCATGGCGCTCACGCTTTACGTCGACACCGCGCGCTGGCGTGCACACCACAAGCAGGTGCTCGAACAGTTCCCGGGTCTCATCCCCGTCTGCAAGGGCAACGGTTACGGCTTCGGCCATGAGCGGCTCGCCGAGGAGGCGACCCGGCTCGGCTCCGACATGCTGGCCGTCGGCACCACGTACGAAGCCGCCCGGATCAAGGACTGGTTCAGCGGTGACCTGCTCGTCCTGACCCCGTTCCGCCGGGGCGAGGAGCCGGTGCCGCTGCCGGACCGCGTCATCCGCTCCGTCTCCTCCGTGGAGGGCGTGCACGGCCTCGTCGGCGCGCGCGTCGTCATCGAGGTGATGAGCTCGATGAAGCGGCACGGTGTCAGCGAGCAGGAGCTCGGGCAGCTGCACGCGGCCATAGAGGATGTCCGGCTGGAAGGTTTCGGCATCCATCTGCCGCTCGACCGCACCGACGGCTCGGACGCCGTCGAGGAGGTCATCGGCTGGATGGACCGGCTGCGCGCGGCCCGTCTCCCGCTGCACACGATGTTCGTGAGCCACCTCTCCGCGCAGGAACTGGCGCGGCTGCAGCAGCAGTTCCCGCAGACCCGCTTCCGCGCCCGCATCGGCACGCGGCTGTGGCTGGGCGACCACGACTCCACCGAGTACCGCGGCGCGGTCCTGGACGTCACGCCCGTCGCCAAGGGCGACCGCTTCGGCTACCGCCAGCAGAAGGCCGCCTCCGACGGCTGGCTCGTGGTCGTCGCCGGCGGTACGTCGCACGGTGTGGGCCTGGAGGCGCCCAAGGCGCTGCATGGCGTCATGCCGCGCGCCAAGGGCGTGGCCCGCGCGGGCCTCGCGACCGTCAACCGGAACCTGTCGCCGTTCGTCTGGTCCGGCAAGCAGCGCTGGTTCGCCGAGCCCCCGCACATGCAGGTCTCGATCCTGTTCGTGCCGAGCGACTCCGCGGAGCCCAAGGTGGGCGAGGAGCTGGTGGCCCATCTGCGGCACACCACGACGCAGTTCGACCGCATCGTCGACCGCTGATTCCTCCCGTACGGCGAAGGGGCGGCCCGCAACCTCGGTTGGGGCCGCCCCTTCGGCGTACGCGCAGCAACTCCCGTTCGCTCAGGGCGAACTCTCGGGGGCCGGGCCGCCGAGCGGCCGCTTCTCCTCCGCCGCGCCCCACCGCACGTACGTGCCGTCGGCTCCATGTGAGGCGTGCTTCGGCGGGTGGGCGGCGCGGCCGAACGTGAAGACGTCCATGGCCCGGTCCAGGATGCCGCCCGACGGATCGTCCGAGCCGTCCCTGCGGACGGGATCGCGCTCGGGCATCAGGATGTCGCGGACGATCACGGCGCACAGGTAGAGCGTGCCGAGGAGGTGCAGCAGGATGGCCAGCTGGTAGCCCTCCTCCGGCAGCCCCTGGTGCTTGTCGCCGCTGGTCGTGTACGCGAGGTACATCCAGATCCCGAAGAAGTACATGACCTCGCAGGCCTGCCAGATCAGGAAGTCCCGCCAGCGGGGCCGGGCCAGTGCGGCGAGCGGGATCAGCCACAGCACGTACTGCGGCGAGTAGACCTTGTTGGTGAGGATGAACGCCGCCACGACGAGGAACGCCAGCTGCGCGAAGCGCGGCCTGCGCGGCGCGGTCATCGTGAGCGCGGCGATCAGACCGCACGAGGCCAGCATCAGCAGCGTGGCCAGGGTGTTGACGGTCTCGGTGCTGAGCGGGGTCGTCATCCGCTGCTGCTGGATCAGCCAGAACGAACCGAAGTCCGTACCGCGCTCCTGGCTGAACGTGTAGAACTTCGCCCAGCCGTCGAACGCGCCGATCATCACCGGCAGGTTCACCGCCAGCCAGGCGCCCGCGGCGCCCGTGAACGCGACGCCGAACTCCCGCCAGCGGCCCGCCCGCCAGCACAGCAGGAACAGCGGTCCGAGGAGGAAGACGGGGTAGAGCTTGGCGGCCGTCGCCAGACCGATCAGGACGCCGAACGCCAGCGGCCGCGAACGCGACCACATCAGCATCGCGGCGGCGGTCAGGGCGATGGCGAGCAGGTCCCAGTTGATGGTCGCGGTCAGCATGCCCGCGGGAGCCAGCGCGACAAGGAGGCCGTCCCAGGGCCTGCGGCGGTGCGTACGGGCGACACAGACGGCGATGACGACCGCGCAGACCATCAGCATGCCGGCGTTGACGAGCCAGTAGACCTGCTCGCGGTACTGCAGGGAGTCCTCGGCGCCGGTGGGGATCCCGGTGATCCAGGAGGCGACCTCCATGAACACGCCCGTGAGAACGGGGTATTCGAGGTACTCCATACCGCCGGAGATACCGCTCGGGATCTTGTCGAAGTACGGCACCAGATCCACGGCGAACCCGCGCCCCTGGAAAAGATGCGGGATGTCCGAGTAGCAGGCGTGCGTGTACTGCGCGCCCGCGCCGAAGAACCAACCGCCGCTGTAGCAGGGCAGCTTCTGCACCATGCCGAGCGCGAACATCCCGACCGCGATCAGCGCGATGACGCGCACGGGGGTCCACCAGTGGGCCCCGAGCAGCGCTTTGCGGCCCAGCGGACCGCCGATCAGCTCGCTGCCGGCTGCGGCGACCTCGTCCTGCCGCGTCGGCGCCACGGGCTCCTCACGGGGGTCCGGACGCGTGCTGGTGCGCGGGAAAGTCATGGAGTTCATCCTGCCGTACGGCGCCGTGGATACGGCGAGGGCCGCCGCACCCTGAGGTGCGGCGGCCCGATGTTTCACGTGAAACGGGCAGCCTTGGTGTGTTTCACGTGAAACACACCGGCCTGCGTGTCCTACCCGGTTCCTCCGAACCAGCCGTTGCCATTACCGCCACCGTTGCCGTTACCACCGGTGGTGGTGTCGGTGGGCGGTGGTGAGGATTCGCCGCCGGTGGTCCCTCCACTGTCGGTACCACCGGTGTCGGCACCGCCCGTGTCCGTACCGCCGTTGTTGTTCCCGCCGGACTGGCAGATCAGGTCCCAGTCGGCACAGGACGGGGACGGCTCGACCGGATCGGTCGGCTCGGGCCTGCCGTGTGACGGCTTCGGGTCGGGGTCGACGTCGTCGCTGGGCGTCGGGGTCGGGGAGGGACTGGGCTTGCCGACGATCTCACCGATGTCGGTGGCGGGCTCGAAGTCGCTGTGCTCCTCGCCCTTCGTGGCCGCGAGCATGTAGTCCTTCCAGACCTGCGCGGGGACCTCACCACCATGGATCGAGTCACCGGCGTCGCCGGTGATGCGCAGGAGCTTGCCCTTCTCCGGGTCGGAGCGGAACACACCGATGGCCGTGGACAGTTCGGGCGTGTAACCGGCGTACCAGGCCGAGAGGTTGTCGTCGGTGGTACCGGTCTTTCCCGCGGCCGGGAAGCCGATGTCGGCGATGCGCTTGGCCGTGCCCTTCTGGACCACGTTCTTGAGGACGTCGTTGATGCCGTTGGCCACGTCCGGCTCGAGGGCCTGGGACGGTGTGGGCTTCTTGAACCCGGACTGCAGCCTGCCCTCCTTCTCGACCTTGGTGACGGAGTACGGCTCGTAGTGCTGACCCGCGGCGGCGAAGGTCGCGTACGCGCTCGACAGGGCGACGGCGTCCGGCGTGGACGTTCCCAGTGAGAACGACACGTTGGTCAGGTTGCCCTTGTCGAAGCTGCTCTCCGGGATGCCGAGGTCCTTGGCCGTCTCCTGGGTCTGCTTGAGCCCGACGTCCCAGCCGAGCTGCGCGAACGGCACATTGATGGATTTCTCCATCGCGAACTTCAACGTGATGTCGCCGTACTTCACGTTGTCTTCTTCGTTCTGCTGGCGGAACGGCCTGCCCTTGGCGTCCTTGATCGGGTCGCCGGCCTGGTCGTAGATGACGCTGTTGTCATCGCCGTTGTACAGACTCATCGGCGAGATGCCCTCGCCGTTGGTCTTGTACGTCCCCTCCTGCATGGCCGACGCCAGCACGAACGGCTTCCACGTCGACCCCACCGGCACACCCGTGGTGCGCGCGTTGTTGACGTAGTAGCCCTTGTCGTATCCGGCACCGCCGTACACGGCCTTGATCTGCCCGCTCCGCGGGTCGATGGACGAGCCGCCGAACTGGACCAGCTTGTCCATCCGCTTGCCCTGTTCCTTGCGGGTCTTGGCGACCGCCTTCTCCAGGGCCTTGACGTTCTTCTGGTCGAAGGTCGTGTAGATCTTGTAGCCGCCCTTGTCGAGCTCCTCGGGCGAGATGTCCATCTTCTTCGCGGCTTCCGCCTTCGCGATGTCGACGAGATAGCCGGTCTGGCCTGCGAAGGTCGAGGTCCGGTCGATGAGCTTCGGGAACTCGTCGACGGCGTCCCTGTCCTTCTGGCTCAGCCTCCCGACTTCCACCATCCGGTCGAGGGTCCAGTTCCAGCGCTTCTCCACCCGATCGCGGTTGAGGTTCGGGGCCGCATTCGCCCCCACGCCGCCGTCGGGGTTGTACAGGTTCGGGCCCTTGAGGACCGAGGAGAGGAACGCGCTCTGCGCAAGGTTCAGATCGAGGGCGTTCACGCCGAAGTAGGCCTGCGAGGCGGCCTGGATGCCGCAGGCGTTGCGCCCGTAGCACGCCGCGTTGAGATAGCCGGCCAGGATGTCGTCCTTGGACATCTTCGAGCCGACCTTTATGGAGATGAAGAGCTCCTTGGCCTTGCGTGAGAGCGTCTGGCTCTGGTCCAGGTAGGTGTTCTTCACGTACTGCTGGGTGATGGTCGAACCGCCCTGGGTCTCACCACCGGTGGCCATGTTGAACGCCGCACGCGCGATACCCGCCGGATCCACACCGCTGTCTTCTTCAAAGCTGGCGTTCTCTGCCGCGATCACGGCGTCCTGCATGTGCCCGGGAATCTTGTCGATGCCGACGATCTGGCGGTTCTCCTTGCCGCCGGTGGACGCCATCTGCGTCTTGCCGTCGGCCCAGTAGAAGACGTTGCTCTCGTTGCCCTTGATCTTGTCGACCGACGGGATCTCCACCATCGCGTAGGCGATCCCCGCCACCGCGACCAGCATCCCGAAGAACGCGATGAAGCAGCCCGTGACCTGTTTCCAGGACGGGATGAACCGCTGCAGGCCGTCCCGGTCCGAGCGTGGATAGTCGATCAACCGCTTCTTGCGGGGCTCGTAGCGGCCGCGGCCGCGCCCCGGGCCGCCGGAGTCACCGGACATGCCGCGACGGCCCCCTCCGCCGCCGCCGTGACCGCCCCGGCCACCGCCCTCGGGCGGCCTGCGCCGGCTTCCGCCGCCACCGCTGCCCACGGAACGCTGTGCGGCACGTCGCGCCTCGGCGCGTCCGCCCCAAGGGCGTTCATCCGCACCGGATGTATCCGACATACCCGACGAAGCCGAAGCCCCGTACGAGGAAGGGGACCCGGAGGATCCCCGCGGCGCTGCTCGACGGCCTGACGAACCTGTCATGCCACGCCGTGCCGCAGCACGTCCACCACCGTGCGACTGCGGAGGCTTGCGACGGTGCTCGCTCATCGAACGACTACTCCTCGGGCAGGCGTGGTGAGCCACGCCTGAAGGCGGCAGGTGAGTTCCAGTCCCCCCGAAGTACGGACGCGCCCCTCCCCGGGCTCATCCGCACAGCATCAACCGGTGCCACGACGCCCCCAGGCGTCCCCCGACCCCCAGAGGTCTCGTGGCTCTCGGTGAAATGCATGGCGCACAGACTACGCACCGTCAAAACCCACCAGGCACTGAAGTTCACCCCAAATCAGGCAACTTGCCTGCTGTGAATCGGTGAACGGTCCTCTGATGTGACGCCGTTCACCCACCCCCCTCTTGTCGCATCCGAGGGGCCGTTCTATCGTGCTGATGTATCGAGTCGATACATCAGCACGGCATAAAGAGTCCGTGGGGACCCGGAATGTACGGAGGTGGCGAGGTATGAGCAGGCGCTCCGGCATCCTCGAGTTCGCCATCCTCGGACTGCTCCGTGAATCCCCGATGCACGGCTATGAGCTGCGCAAGCGACTCAACACTTCACTCGGGGTTTTCCGCGCTTTCAGCTACGGGACGCTCTACCCCTGCCTCAAGACGCTGGTCGCCAACGGCTGGTTGATCGAGGAACCGGGCAATACGCCGGAGGATGCTCTCGCGGCGTCCCTGACCGGCCGCCGAGCCAAGATCGTTTACCGGCTCACGGCGGACGGCAAGGAGCGCTTCGAGGAACTGCTCTCGCAGACCGGCCCGGACGCGTACGAAGACGAGACCTTCGCCGCCCGCTTCGCCTTCTTCGGACAGACGGAACGGGACGTACGCATGCGCGTCCTGGAAGGGCGCCGCAGCCGGCTCGAGGAGCGCCTGGAGAAGATGCGCGCCTCGTTCGCCCGCACCCGCGAGCGCCTGGACGACTACACCCTTGAGCTGCAGCGGCACGGCATGGAGTCCGTGGAGCGCGAAGTGCGCTGGCTGAACGAGCTCATCGAGAGCGAGCGAGCGGGGCGGGACCGCAGGTCCGGGCCCGGGAGCGACGCTCAGCAGGACACATCAGGAGAAACGGGCGGCCTGCCCCGGCACGGGGGCAGTACCCGGCCGGATCCGTCCGACGACACCACCAAGTGAGGCCCGAGAGTGGGCCACACCTCGTACTACACAGGGAGCAACCGGAATGGGTTCGGTTCGCGTAGCCATCGTCGGCGTGGGCAACTGCGCCGCCTCGCTGGTCCAGGGCGTCGAGTACTACAAGGACGCCGACAAGGACAGCAAGGTCCCCGGTCTGATGCACGTGCAGTTCGGCGACTACCACGTCGGTGACGTGGAGTTCGTCGCGGCGTTCGACGTGGACGCCAAGAAGGTCGGCCTCGACCTCTCGGACGCCATCGGCGCGAGCGAGAACAACACCATCAAGATCTGCGACGTCCCGAACAGCGGCGTCCAGGTCCAGCGTGGCCACACGTACGACGGTCTCGGCAAGTACTACCGCCAGACCATCGAGGAGTCCGCCGAGGCCCCGGTCGACGTCGTCCAGATCCTCAAGGACCGCCAGGTCGACGTTCTCGTCTGCTACCTGCCCGTCGGCTCCGAGGACGCGGCGAAGTTCTACGCGCAGTGCGCCATCGACGCCAAGGTCGCCTTCGTCAACGCGCTGCCGGTCTTCATCGCCGGTACGAAGGAGTGGGCGGACAAGTTCACCGAGGCCGGCGTGCCGATCGTCGGTGACGACATCAAGTCCCAGGTGGGCGCCACCATCACGCACCGTGTGATGGCGAAGCTCTTCGAGGACCGCGGTGTCCGTCTTGAGCGCACCATGCAGCTCAACGTCGGCGGCAACATGGACTTCAAGAACATGCTCGAGCGCGACCGCCTCGAGTCGAAGAAGATCTCGAAGACCCAGGCCGTCACCTCGCAGATCCCCGACCGTGAGCTCGGCGAGAAGAACGTGCACATCGGCCCGTCGGACTACGTCGCGTGGCTCGACGACCGCAAGTGGGCGTACGTCCGCCTCGAGGGCCGCGCGTTCGGCGACGTCCCGCTGAACCTGGAGTACAAGCTCGAGGTCTGGGACTCCCCGAACTCGGCCGGTGTCATCATCGACGCCCTGCGCGCCGCGAAGATCGCCAAGGACCGGGGCATCGGTGGCCCGATCCTCTCGGCCTCCTCGTACTTCATGAAGTCCCCGCCGGTGCAGTACTTCGACGACGAGGCCTTCGCGAACGTCGAGAAGTTCATCAAGGGCGAGGTCGAGCGCTGATCACCGCGCCTCCCCGGACGTTTCACGTGAAACGTCCACCCGCTTGATCGCCTGGCCCCCGGGAAATCCCCCCGGGGGCCTTCGCGTTGTGTGAGGCTTTGCCTCATGCCTGTCGTACGTGACCTGCGCATGTTGCTCCGCTTCCGGGACTTCCGCCGCCTGCTCGCCGTACGACTGCTCTCCCAGGGCGCCGACGGCGTCTACCAGGTCGCGCTCGCCACGTACGTGGTCTTCTCGCCGGAGAAGCAGACCTCGGCCGCGGCCATCGCCTCCGCGATGGCGGTGCTGCTGCTGCCGTACTCCTTCATCGGCCCGTTCGCCGGCGTCCTGCTCGACCGCTGGCCGCGCCGGCAGGTCTTCGTCTACGGGAACCTGCTGCGGGCCGTCCTCGCCTGTGTGACGGGCGTGCTGATCCTGCTGAGCGTCCCCGACTGGCTCTTCTACGCCTCGGCCCTCTGCGTCACCGCCGTCAACCGCTTCGTCCTGGCCGGTCTCTCGGCCGCCCTGCCGCGCGTCGTCGACGGCGAGCGCCTCGTCGTTGCCAACTCCCTTTCTCCTACGGCAGGGACGCTCGCGGCCACGGCGGGCGGCGGCCTTGCCTTCGTGGTCCGGCTGCTCGTCGCGGACTCGGATGCGGCGGTGGTGCTGCTCGGCGCGCTCCTCTATCTCTGCTCCGCACTCGTGGCCGTACGGTTCACCCGCGACCTCCTCGGCCCCGACCCCGCGCTCGTACAGCCCCGCCTCGGAGCCGCCGTCGCCTCCACCGCGCGCGGCCTCCGGGACGGCGTACGCCACCTCCTCGCGCCCGAACGACGGCCCGCGGCACGGGCGTTGGCGGCGATGACGGCGATGCGCTTCTGCTACGGGGCGCTCTCGGTGATGGTCCTGATGCTCTGCCGGTACGCGTGGACGTCCAGCGAGTCCGAAGGGCTCGCGCTGCTCGGGGTCGCCGTCCTCGTGTCCGGGGCGGGGTTCTTCGCCGCGGCGGTGGTGACGCCGTGGGCGGTGGGGCGGTTCGGTGCGGCCGGCTGGATCGCAGTGTGCGCGGGGGCGGCGGCCGTGCTGGAACCGGCACTTGGGCTGCCCTTCGCGCCCGTGCCGATACTGATCGCCGCCTTCGTCCTCGGTCTCGTCACTCAGGGCGCGAAGATCGCCACGGACACGACGGTCCAGGCCGAGGTGGCGGACGCCTACCGTGGCCGGATCTTCTCGGTGTACGACGTGCTGTTCAATGTCGCGTTCGTCGGCGCGGCGGGCGTCGCGGCGCTGGTGCTGCCGCCGGACGGCAAGTCCGTCCCCTTGGTCATCACAGTGGCGTTGCTCTACGGGGCGACTACTGCCGCTATGTACCGGTCTGAGATGCAGTAAGTGTCACATCAGTGCCACGAAGTCTCTCTGGACTACAGAGACATCACAGGTTCCGGATAGCGTCACCGGAGTCAATTCCACGCCACAAGGCATTCGTTCGAGGGGGACCCTCCCGTGACCACTCCGCCGCCGCAGGGCCAGAACCCGTTCGCCCAGGGCCAGAACCCTTACGGCCAGGCTCCGCAGGGGGATCCCCAGCAGCAGTCGCCGTACATGAACCAGGGCGGCGCCCCGGTTCCGCCGCCGGCGCCCGCGCGGTCGAACTGGAAGAAGTACAAGAACATCGCGATCGTCGTCGTCGGTGCCGCGGTCATCATCGGCGGCTGGATAGCCAGCCGCGACGACGCCAACACGGCGGCCGTCGGTGACTGCATGAGCATCGCCAACGAGGACAGCAAGACGAACGTGGACCTCGAGGTCGTCGACTGCGGCGACTCCAAGGCCAAGTACAAGGTCGTCGAGAAGAATGACGGCGCCGGCGGTACCTGCAAGCCGGGCCAGGCGCAGTACACGGAGTCCGGTGACGGCGACTCCTTCTCGCTCTGCCTCACGCCCATCACGAAGTAGCAACTGGGCGTACGTACAACGAAGGGGCGATGTTTCACGTGAAACATCGCCCCTTCGGCATGCGGTACGGGGTCATGTTTCACGTGAAACATGACCCCGTTCCCGTCAGCCTGCGCCTTACGCGTCCTGCGCGGCCCACCACTCCTTGAGCGCCGCCACAGCCGCATCCCGCTCCATCGGCCCGTTCTCCAGACGCAGCTCCAGCAGGAACTTGTACGCCTGCCCGATCACCGGGCCCGGACCGACACCAAGCACGTCCTGGATCTCGTTGCCGTCCAGGTCCGGCCGGATCGAGTCCAGCTCCTCCTGCTCCTGCAGCCGCGCGATCCGCTCCTCCAGACCGTCGTACGCCCGCGAGAGCGCCGTGGCCTTCCGCTTGTTGCGCGTCGTGCAGTCCGAGCGGGTCAGCTTGTGCAGGCGCGAGAGCTGCGGTCCGGCGTCGCGTACGTAGCGGCGTACCGCCGAATCCGTCCACTCGCCCGTGCCGTAGCCGTGGAAGCGCAGATGCAGCTCCACGAGCCGGGTGACGTCCTTCACCAGCTCGTTGGAGTACTTCAACGCGAGCATCCGCTTCTTCGTCATCTTCGCGCCGACCACCTCGTGGTGGTGGAACGAGACCCGGCCGTCGCTCTCGAAGCGCCGCGTCTTCGGCTTGCCGATGTCATGCAGCAGCGCCGCAAGGCGCAGCGTGAGGTCGGGGCCGTCCTCTTCGAGATCGATCGCCTGCTCGAGGACCGTCAACGAGTGCTCGTAGACGTCCTTGTGCCGGTGGTGCTCATCGCGCTCCAGCTGCAGCGCCGGCAGCTCCGGCAGCACGTGCGCGGCCAGGCCCGTCTCGACGAGCAGCGTGAGGCCCTTGCGGGGGTGCGCGGACAGCAGCAGCTTGTTCAGCTCGTCCCGTACCCGCTCGGCCGAGACGATCTCGATGCGCTCCGCCATCGCCGTCATCGCGGCCACGACCTCGGGCGCCACCTCGAAGTCCAGCTGCGCGGCGAAGCGCGCGGCGCGCATCATCCGCAGCGGGTCGTCCGAGAAGGACTCCTCAGGCGTGCTGGGCGTGCGCAGAACACGCGCGGCGAGGTCTTCGAGCCCTCCGTGCGGATCGACGAACTCCTTCGCGGGGAGCTCCACCGCCATCGCGTTGACGGTGAAGTCGCGGCGTACGAGATCCTGCTCGATCGAGTCGCCGTAGGAGACCTCGGGCTTGCGCGAGGTCCGGTCGTACGCCTCGGAGCGGTAGGTGGTGATCTCGATCAGGAAGTCCTGCTCGACATCGCCGGCCTTCCCCTTCTTCTGGCAGCCGACGGTGCCGAAGGCGATCCCGACCTCCCAGACGGCGTCGGCCCAGGGACGGACGATCTTGAGTACGTCATGGGGGCGGGCGTCGGTCGTGAAGTCCAGGTCGTTGCCGAGCCGCCCGAGCAACGCGTCGCGCACCGAGCCACCGACCAGGGCGAGGGTGAACCCGGCCTCCTGGAAGCGGCGGGCGAGATCGTCGGCGACAGGGGACACCCGCAGCAGTTCACTCACCGCGCGGCGCTGCACCTGGCTCAGGGCATTGAGGTTGTCTTCATTGGCGTTCGGCACAACAGAAAAGGGTACGTGGCCGCGACGGCCCGGGCTTCCCTGTTTCCGCGCCGGACGGCCCGGCGTCGATGTTTCACGTGGAACATCGCCGCCCGCGCCGCTGTGACCTGCACGGCGATCATGTGGCGCACTCCCCGGCACTCGGCCACAGTCCGCATCGTTACCATGCGGAGGCGTAAAGGACTCTGTAGGACGACCACTGACTACCACTGACGACGACGAGGGACGGGCGAGCGCGTGGCCGAGGCGGCAGACTTCCAGGGGATGAGTCCCTCACCTGCCCGCCGGTGGCTGCGGCGCACAGCGGCCTCCCTGGTGGGACTTCCCTTGCTGGCCGGACTGCTCGCCGCCCCGGCGGCGGGTGCGGCCGTGTCCGCGCAGCCCGAGCGTCAGGCAGGTACGAAGGCCGAGCCGACGGGCCCTCGCACCGTCTCCGTGTCGATCAACTCCTTCCTGCCGGAGATCCCCACCGAGAGCGACACCCTGACGATCTCGGGCCGGATCAGGAACGAGAGCTCCCGGGCGGTCACCGACGCCTCCATGGCGCTGCGGGTGGGCCCCACGTTGAACGGCCGCTCCCAGATCGACGCGGCGGCCGACGCGGGCGCCACCGTGACGGGCACCGAGGGCGTACCGGCCGGCGGCGACGAGTATCTGCAGGAGTTCAAGAAGGTCGCGCCCGGCGTCACCGAGGACTTCCGGCTGAGCATCCCGGTCAAGGATCTGGAGCTCGGCGGCGACGGTGTCTACCAGCTGGCCGTGACGCTGACCGGCCGCACCGAGACCCAGCAGTTCGACCAGATCCTGGGCATCGAGCGCACGTTCCTGCCGTGGCAGCCGGAGGCCGCGGACACGCGGACCGAGTACAGCTACATGTGGCCGCTGATCGCCCGTACGCATCTGACGGCCCGCTCCGACTCGGACGAGAACCAGACGCCCGTATTCAAGGACGAGGACCTCCTCAAGGAGATCTCGCCGGGCGGCCGCCTGGAGCGGATGGTCTCGGAGGGCACCACGCTGCCCGTGACGTGGGTGATCGACCCGGACCTCGTGGCGTCGGCGGACCTGATGACGCGTCCGTACAACGTCGAGGGCCCGGACGGGAAGGTCGTCGCGGGCGACGAGGACAACCAGAAGATCGCCCGGAGCTGGCTGAACTCGCTGTCCAAGGCGGTCAAGGACGAGAAGGTCGTCGTCCTGCCGTTCGGCGACCCAGATCTGGCCTCGATGGCGCATGGCGGCGCGGCCGTGAAGGGCCCGCAGGGATCGCTCAGTCACCTCAAGGACGCCACCGAAGCGGCGGTGGCGACGCTCGAGACGGTCCTCCACATCACGCCGAACACCGACTTCGCGTGGCCGGCCGAGGGCGCCGTGGACCCGTCGATCGTCAATGTCGCCACGTCGGCGGGCGCGAGCAATGTGATCGCGCGCAGCGACAGCTTCCGCGAGACCGGCAATCTGCCGTACACGCCCACGGCCGCGCGCCCCATCGGGGACGGTACGACGGCGGTGGTCGCGGACTCGCGGCTGTCCAAGGCGTTCCAGGGCGACATGACGAGCGCGGAGCGGTCCACGCTCGCCGTCCAGGAGTTCCTGGCGCAGAGCCTGATGGTGAATCTGCAGGACCCGGAGAAGCAGCGCAGCCTCGTGGTCGCCCCGCAGCGGATGCCCACCGCCGCCCAGGTCAGCACGATGGCCAGGGCGATCCGGGCGCTGCAGTCCGACACCTGGTCCGGCGCCGCGAACCTGATCACCGCGGCGAAGGAGAAGCCGGACGCCGGCGCCACCACCGAGGTGCCCGCCGCGAGCGCGTACCCGGCGTCGCTGCGCAAGCAGGAGATGCCGCAGTCGGGCTTCAAGGAGATCAAGGAGATCCAGGAGCGCCTCGACGAGTTCAAGGTCATCCTGACCCGCCCCGAGCGCGTCGTCGTCCCCTTCGGCCGGTCCATCGACCGCGCGCTGTCGACGTCGTGGCGCGGGATGCCCAAGGAGGCCCTCGAATACCGCGTCGGGGTGGGCGACTATCTCAAGGAGCTCACCGAGCAGGTCGTCCTCATCGACAAGTCGGAGGCCAAGCTCTCCGGGCGCAGCGCGACGATCCCCGTGACGGTCCAGAACAACCTGGCCCAGGGCGTGAAGAACCTCCGGCTCCAGCTGATCTCGACGCAGCCCAAGCGTCTGCAGATCGAGGGAGGCAAGGTCGCAGAGGTGGAGGTGGAGGTCGCCGGCGGCCATGCGCAGTCCTTCAAGTTCTCCACCTCGGCGAACGCGAGCGGCCCGGTCGACGTGGTCGCCCGGCTCGTGACGCAGGACGGACGGCAGTACGGCGACTCGATCCCGTTCAGCGTGAAGGTCACCGAGGTGCCGCCGACCGTGCTCGCGGTGATCGCCGGTGGCTTCCTGCTCCTGGTCCTGGCGGGCTTCCGCATGTACCAGCGCCGCAAGAAGATCGCCGCCCGTAAGGCCGAGGAGCAGAACGGCGGTACGGCGGAGGGCGGCGGCAGCACCGGGGACGGCCCGGCCGACGGCCCCACCGCCGGACCCACCGACGGCCCGGCGGACGGCGGCGGCCCGGACACCGATGATCCCGACGCCGACGACTCCGGCGACTCCGACGCCGAGGCCGCCCCGGAACCCGAGCAGCCGAGTGACCCGACACCGGACACCTCCGCGGAAAGCACGGACCCGTCCGGGACGGGTGAGAGAGTGGACCGTTGAGCGATGATGTGGCCGGTGGGCCGTGGGACCGATGAGGTGGGGTAAGCATGAACGCGCCGTACGACGGTGACCGCGGCCAGGGCGCGGGCGGCGGCGATCCGACCGGCGGGCAGCAGCTCCCGCCCGGGCAGCCCACCCCGGACCTCCAGCAGCCGGCCCCGGACCTGTACGTCCAGGACGCCTATGACCAGGACCCGTACCGCGCGCAGGACCTCGCGGCGCAGGACCCGGTGACCGAGGCGCTCTACGACCGCGCCGCACACCCGCCACCGCCCCCCGGCACGTACCCCGACCCGCAGCAGCTCTACGCCCAGCCGCCCGCCGCGCAGCACGCGCCCGACCCGCGCTACTGGGCTCAGACCCCGGCGCCCGAGCCGGACGGTCTGTCCCGCCAGTTCCCGTACGGGGACGATGCGCGCACGACGCAGTTCGTGGGCGTCGACGATCTGGTGACGCAGGCGGGCGAGGAGCGACCGGCGCCCGACGCCTTCGCGCACCTGTACCGGGACCAGCAGGGGAGCGGCGGGCTCTACCGCGACCAGGAGCAGCCGAGCGGGCCGAACGGCGAGCAGCATGGCGCGTACGGCACCCCGGGCCACGGCACGCACCGCCAGGGCCCCCAGGGCTACGGAGGCGCCCCCGGCGGCGAGCAGCCGAACGGCTACGCCACCCCGCAGCCCGACGTACACGGCGTCCCCGGCCGCCCCGGCCCCGATCCGCTGATCCCCGCCCCGGCCTCACCCCCGCCACCCGCCGCGCCCGCCCCCGCGGCGGCCAAGGGCGGCCGGGCCTCCAGCCTGCTGAAGTCCAGCGCGGTGATGGCCGCGGGCACCCTGGTCTCGCGCCTCACCGGCTTCGTCCGCTCGATCCTGATCGCCTCGGCCCTCGGCCTCGGTCTGCTCGCGGACACCTTCCAGGTCGCGTACCAGCTGCCCACGATGATCTACATCCTCACCGTCGGCGGCGGCCTCAACTCCGTCTTCGTACCGCAGCTCGTCCGGGCCATGAAGGACGACGAGGACGGCGGCCAGGCGTACGCCAACCGCCTCCTGACCCTGGTGATGGCCGCGCTCGCCGCCCTCACCGTGGCGGGCATGTTCGCCGCGCCGCTGCTGATCCGCGCGCTGTCGGTGGAAGTCGCGAACAACCCGGCCGCGAACGACGTCGCCGTCACGCTGCTCCGCTTCTTCCTGCCCTCGATCTTCTTCATGGGCATCCACGTGGTGATGGGCCAGATCCTCAACGCGCGCGGCCGCTTCGGCGCGATGATGTGGACCCCGGTCCTCAACAACGTGATCATCATCGCCATGCTCGGCATGTTCCTGTGGGTCTACGGGACCGCCGAGTTCAGCGAGATGACGGTCGACACGATCCCGCCGGAGGCCGTACGCCTCCTCGGCGTCGGTGTGCTCCTGGGCCTCGTCGTCCAGGCGCTCGCGATGATCCCGTATCTGCGCGAGGCCGGCTTCAAGGTACGGCCGCGCTTCGACTGGAAGGGCCACGGGCTCGGCAAGGCCGCCAAGCTCGCGAAGTGGACGCTCCTGTTCGTGCTCGCCAACCAGGCCGGCGCGATCGTCGTCACGCAGCTCGCCACCGCCTCCGGCAGCGTCAAGGACGGCACCGGTTTCGCCGCGTACGCCAACGCCCAGCTGATCTGGGGCCTGCCGCAGGCGATCATCACGGTCTCCCTGATGGCCGCGCTGCTGCCGCGGATCTCCCGCTCGGCCCACGAGAACGACGCGGGCGCGGTCCGCGACGACATCTCGCAGGGCCTGCGCACCACGGCCGTCGCGATCGTGCCGATCTCCTTCGCCTTCGTCGCGCTCGGCGTGCCCATGTGCACCCTGATGTTCGGCTCGGCGGGCGGCGGCGCCGCGACCTCCATGGGCTACATGCTGATGGCCTTCGGCCTCGGCCTCATCCCGTACTCGGTGCAGTACGTCGTCCTGCGCGCCTTCTACGCGTACGAGGACACCCGGACGCCCTTCTACAACACCGTGATCGTGGCCGCCGTCAACGCGGTGGCCTCGACCGCCTGCTACTTCCTGCTGCCCGACCGCTGGGCGGTCACCGGTATGGCAGCCTCGTACGGCATCGCGTACGCGATCGGCGTGGGCGTGGCCTGGAAGCGGCTGCGGGTGAAGCTCGGCGGGGACCTCGACGGAGCGCATGTGCTGCGCACGTACGCCCGGCTCGGCATCGCATCCGTACCCGCCGCGATTCTCGGCGGCGCGGCTGGGTACGCGATCATGCAGGCCCTGGGCAATGGCGCCCTCGGCTCGCTCACCGCACTGGTCGTCGGCTTCGCCGTACTGCTCGGAGTGTTCTTCGTCGCCGCGCGCCGGATGCGGATCGAGGAGATGAACGCGATGGTCGGAATGGTCCGTGGCCGTCTCGGTCGCTGAACACTCGGTGAACCTGATCGCTGAAGGGCAACCCTCGGCGGTGCCCGCGTGTCGTGCATAGCACCGGAGTGTGGGCACAATTGGGCTTGACGTCGGACAGCGTGCAACGGATGGGGAGGCAGGAACGACGGTGGCGGAACGGAGCACGGCTGCCGTCGACGTGGCAGCAGGCGGCGGGGAAGAGCCGCTGACCGCACAGACGGAGCAGGCCACGGCCGACGAGGCGGAGAACAACCAGCAGACGGCTGCCGACGAGGGGGCCACCGAGACGGACGAGGCGGCACCGCCGCAGGTCCGCACCCCCGAACTGCACAGCGGACACAAGCTCGCCAGACGCTATCGGCTCGAGGAATGTGTCACTCGTCTGGACGGATTCAGCAGTTGGCGCGCCGTCGACGAGAAGCTGCGCCGGGCGGTCGGCGTCCATCTCCTCCCGGCCGACCATCCCCGCGCCCGCTCCGTGCTCTCCGCGGCACGGTCCTCGGCGCTGCTCGGCGACCCGCGCTTCGTCCAGGTCCTCGACGCCGTCGAGGAGAACGACCTGGTGTACGTGGTCCACGAGTGGCTCCCCGACGCCACCGAGCTGACCTCCCTGCTGGCCTCCGGGCCGCTGGAGCCGCATGACGCCTACCAGCTCGTCAGCCAGCTCTCCCAGGCCATGGCGGCCGCGCACCGCGAAGGGCTCGCGCATCTGCGGCTGACGCCGAGCGCGGTGCTGCGCAGCTCCACGGGCCAGTACCGGATCCGCGGCCTCGCGGTGAACGCCGCCCTGCGCGGCATCAAGTCCGACACCCCCCAGCGCGACGACACCGAGGCGATCGGCGCGCTCCTCTACGCCTCCCTGACGCAGCGCTGGCCCTACGAGGTCGACGCGTACGGGCTGAGCGGGCTGCCGAAGGGCGCGGGGAGGATTTCCCCGGACCAGGTCCGTGCGGGCGTCCACCGCGGTCTGTCGGACCTCGCGATGCGCGCGCTGGTGAACGACGGCGCCACGGCATCGCGTCTGGAGCAGCCGTGCACGACGCCGGAGGAGCTGGCCAAGGCGGTCACCGAGCTGCCGCGGATCAAGCCGCCGGAGCCCGCGTTCACCGCCGCGCCCGAGTACCAGCGCACGACGTACCAGAAGGGCACCTACGGCCGCACCGCTCAGCCCGGCGTCACCCAGCCGGTGCCGACTCCGCCCGCGCCGCTGCAGAGCCGTACGGGCAAGGCCCTGAAGTGGGGCGTCTCCGCGCTCCTCATCGCGGCCCTGGGCCTCGGCAGCTGGCAGCTCGCGGACGCCCTGATGGAGCGCGGCGGCTCGGGCGACCCGGGCACGAGCGAGCAGACCGAGCAGCGCGGCGAGGGCAAGCAGGGTGCGCCGAAGCCGCTGAGCATCAAGGACGCCGCGGAGCTCTCCGTCTCGGGTACCCCGCAGGCGCCCGGCGAGGTCGGCAAGACGTACGACGGCGACGGCTCCTCGTACTGGCGGACCAAGTCCTTCATCGACGGACCGGAGATGAAGATAAAGCCGGGGGTCGGGATCGTGTACGACCTCGGCTCTGAGCAGTCCGTCTCGACCGCCTCGATAAAGCTCCGCTACGGCGGTGACCACACCACGCTCTCGCTGTACGCGGCCGACTCGCTCACTCCGGGCACGGTGAACGGTCTGAAACGGATCGGCTCCGAGACCCGGACGCACGAGACCTCGGCGAAGGTGACGGCGAAGGAGCCGGTGAAGACGCGGTACGTGGTCGTCTGGCTGACCGCGCTGCCGCACGCCGGCGGGGACGGATACAGCACGGCGGGCTACAAGCAGGGCATCACGGACGTGAAGTTCAGCGGCTGAGGCACTCCGGGGGGAGGGGGTTCCACGTGGGCGACAACGGCCACGTGCACGGCGAGATGAGCGACCAGGACCTCCTGGCCCGCCATGTCGCCGGCGACACCGAGGCGTTCGGTGAGATCGTCGCGCGGCACCGGGACCGGCTGTGGGCCGTGGCCCTGCGCACGCTGGGGGACCGCGAGGAGGCCGCGGACGCCGTCCAGGACGCGCTCGTCTCCGCCTACCGCGCCGCCCACACCTTCCGCGGCCAGTCGGCGGTCACCACCTGGCTGCACCGCATCACCGTGAACGCCTGCCTGGACCGCGCCCGTAAGGCCGCGTCCCGCAAGACCTCGCCCATGGACGACACCGAGCGGTTCGAGCAGCTCCTCGAACCCCACGAGTCGGCCGAGGCGCCCGCCGAGCGCCAGGATCTGCACCGTGAGCTGGTCGCTGCCCTCGGCACCCTGCCCGCCGAACAGCGTGCGGCGCTCGTCCTGGTGGATATGCAGGGCTACCCCGTCGCGGAGGCCGCGCGCATCCTCGACGTCCCCACCGGCACGGTGAAGAGCCGCTGCGCCCGTGGCCGCGCCCGTCTGCTGCCGCTCCTCGGCCATCTCCGGGCGAACGGCAGCAAAGACGCGGGCGGCAAGAACGCCGGTGCGGCGAGAGACAGCGGCGAAAGAATCACGGAGAGGCCGGGGTCCGGACGGAACCGGACCGAGGGGACATCCGTCCCACCGGCAGCAGAAGCACGGGATACGGGAACGGACGATTCGGCAGCCGTGAAGGGCGGAGGTGGGCGAGCGTGACATCCACGACCGGCACGGCGGACACAGCCGAGCACCCGGAAGTCTCGGAGCTCTCCGATCTCGCGGAAGGGCTCCTCACGCCCTCGCGCACAGCTGCCGTACGGCGGCATCTGGACGGCTGCGCCGAGTGCGCCGACGTCCAGGCCTCGCTGGAGGAGCTCCAGGGACTGCTCGGCTCGCTTCCCGTCGAGGCGCGGATGCCGGACGAGGTGGCGGCGCGGATCGATGCGGCGCTCGCAGCCGAGGTGCCTCCGCTCGATGTTTCACGTGAAACGGTGAGTGCGGTTTCACAGGGGGACGCTTCACGGCCCGACGTTTCACAGGGCGCGGTTTCACAGGGCGCGGTTTCACAGGCCGATGTTTCACGTGAAACATCGGCGGGCGAGGCGGCCATCGTAGGAATCCAGCGGCCCGCGGGGCACCCGCGCGGGGCCACCGGGCCAGGCCGGGGTGGTGCTCCGCGCAGGCGCCGTCGGGTGGCCGCCGTGACGCTCGGCGCCCTCGCGGCGGTTGCGGTCGTCGGCCTGGGGACGCTCGTCCTGCTCCCGGAGAACGGTGAGGGGCCGACGACGCAGGCCGCCGAGAAGTTCTCCGGCGACCCGCTGGAGGAGCGGGTCGCCACACTGCTGCACGCGCGGACCTCCAGCGGCGGCGAGTCCCCGCCGGGCCAGATCCCGCCGGAGGACGGCTCGCCCTCGGTGGAATCGAACTCCACGTCACCCCGGATCAAGGACGTTCCGTCGATTCCGGAGTGCATCGCGCGAGGCATCGACCGCGATGAACCGCCGCTCGCCGGTGAGAACGGCACCTACAAGGGGACGCAGGCCTTCCTCGTGGTGATGCCGCATGCCTCGGAGCCGGGCCAGGTCTCCGCCTATGTCGTGGACGCCTCCTGCCTCAAGCAGGACCAGTCCACCGCGCGCGGCAAGGTGCTCCTCGAAACCGCCTACCCTCGCAACTGACGGGCTGCCTGCCCAGGAACACACCACGGACGCGGTCCGGACGGGAATGCAAGCCCCGTAGGATCCGTTGGGTGGGGTGAGAGTCCCGACAGGACTCCCCTGAGGCAGTAGGCAGTCAGTCCGCAGAGACGAGGAATCAACCCGTGAGCGACGTCCGTAACGTGATCATCATCGGCTCCGGGCCCGCCGGTTACACGGCGGCGCTCTACACCGCGCGCGCGTCGCTGAAGCCGCTCGTGTTCGAGGGCGCCGTCACCGCCGGCGGTGCGCTGATGAACACCACCGAGGTGGAGAACTTCCCGGGCTTCCAGGACGGCATCATGGGCCCGGAGCTCATGGACAACATGCGCGGCCAGGCCGAGCGCTTCGGCGCCGAGCTGATCCCGGACGATGTCGTGGCCGTCGACCTCACGGGTGACATCAAGACCGTCACGGACACGGCCGGCACCGTGCACCGCGCCAAGGCCGTCATCGTCACGACCGGATCGCAGCACCGCAAGCTCGGCCTGCCGAACGAGGACGCGCTGTCGGGCCGCGGTGTCTCCTGGTGCGCCACCTGCGACGGCTTCTTCTTCAAGGACCAGGACATCGCCGTGGTCGGCGGTGGCGACACCGCGATGGAGGAGGCCACCTTCCTCTCGCGCTTCGCCAAGTCCGTGACGATCGTGCACCGCCGCGACAGCCTGCGCGCCTCGAAGGCGATGCAGGAGCGCGCCTTCGCCGACCCGAAGATCAAGTTTGCCTGGGACAGCGAGGTCGCCGGGGTCCACGGCGAGCAGAAGCTCTCCGGTCTGACCCTGCGCAACACCAAGACCGGCGAGACCTCCGAGCTGCCCGTCACGGGGCTGTTCATCGCCGTCGGCCACGACCCGCGCACCGAGCTGTTCAAGGGCCAGCTGGACCTGGACGAGGAGGGCTACCTGAAGGTGGACGCCCCCTCCACGCGCACCAACCTCACCGGTGTCTTCGCGGCGGGCGATGTCGTCGACCACACCTACCGTCAGGCGATCACGGCGGCCGGCACCGGCTGCTCCGCCGCCCTGGACGCCGAGCGCTTCCTCGCTGCCCTCGCGGACAACGAGACCGCCGCCGCGGCAGCCGTCTGAAACGTCCTCACCACTTCCCCCACAGCAGTACCGAGTTAAGGAGCCCAGCGTGGCCGGCACCCTCAAGAACGTGACCGACGATTCCTTCGAGCAGGACGTGCTCAAGAGCGACAAGCCCGTCCTGGTGGACTTCTGGGCCGCCTGGTGCGGTCCGTGCCGCCAGATCGCGCCGTCCCTCGAGGCCATCGCCGCCGAGCACGGCGACAAGATCGAGATCGTCAAGCTGAACATCGACGAGAACCCGCAGACGGCGGCGAAGTACGGCGTCATGTCGATCCCGACGCTCAACGTCTACCAGGGCGGCGAGGTCGCCAAGACGATCGTCGGCGCCAAGCCGAAGGCCGCGATCGTGCGCGACCTGGAGGACTTCATCGGCGATGAGGCCACCAAGGCCTGACGCGTCAGCACACGCACTGAGGGGCGGGAGACCGATCGGTCTCCCGCCCCTCACTCGTCTCCGGGCTCCTCGCGCTCTCCCCGCCCCTCGATGTTTCACGTGAAACACGCTCACAGCGGCCGCAGCACCGGTTCCTTACGCCCCGTCTGCACGGCGCCCAGGAGCCGGTCGAGTGCCAGCTCCACGTCTTCCTTCCAGGAGAGCGTCGTCCGCAGCTCAAGGCGCAGCCGTGGATGCACTGGATGCGGCCGTACGGTCTTGAAGCCCACCGCGAGCAGATGGTCAGCGGGCAGCACACACGCCGGTTCCTTCCAGCGGGCATCCCCGAAGGCCTCGATCGCCTTGAAGCCCCGCCGCAGCAGATCCTTGGCGACCGTCTGCACCATGACGCGACCGAGCCCCTGCCCCTGGTACCCCGGAGTGATCCAGCCCGTCATCAGCTGGACGGCATCGGGCGATACAGGGCTCGTGGGAAACGCGGTCGAGCGCGGTACGTAGGCGGGTGGCGCATAGAGCACGAAGCCGACCGGGACCTCGTCCACGTAGACCACACGGCCGCACGATCCCCACTCCAGAAGCACCGCGGAGATCCAGGCTTCCTTCTCCAGCTCGGGAGTTCCCGCTCTTACCGCGGCTTGGCCGCTGACCGGATCCAGCTCCCAGAAGACACACCCTCGGCAGCGCTTGGGGAGGTCCGGGAGATTGTCCAGCGTGAGCGGTACGAGCCGACGCCCCATGACGGCAGTTCCTCACTTCCTTCGCCCGCCGCGCGGGCGGCGGTCAGCGCGCTCCGTTCCCTGAGGAGGCTGCCGACGAATCCGCCGACCGCTCCCAGGCCGAGCCCCGCAGTCACCAACCCGGTGCGGCTCACCGTACGCATGGCCCCCGCCTCCCTCTCCCTAGAGGTACTGCCAGGTCCTGTCTGGGGTGGATGCGCCCTACCCGAACGCATCGTATCCACCCAGCGATTGCGGCGAAACGCCAACAAACCAAAGAGCGGGCCGTGTTCCGGACACTCCGGACACGACCCGCTCCCCGCGCGGTCGGAACGCTCAGCTCTCGGCGTCGTCGCCGTCCGGCAGAGCACCCTCCAGCACGGGCCCTTCGTCCGGGGCGAGCGTGCCGAGGATCCGCTGCAGATCCTCCATCGAGGCGAACTCGACGACGATCTTGCCCTTCTTCTGGCCCAGGTCGACCTTCACCCGGGTCTCGAAGCGGTCAGACAGCCGCGACCCCAGTGCGGTGAGCGCGGGCGAGACCCGGGTCCCGGCCCGCGGCCCCTTGGCCTTCGGCGCCTTCTTCGGGTCCGTGCTCATCAGCTGCACGATCTCCTCGACCGAACGCACCGAGAGACCCTCGGCGACGATCCGGTACGCGAGGCGCTCCTGCTCCTCGGTGTCCTCCACGGCGAGCAGCGCACGCGCATGCCCCGCGGAGAGCACCCCGGCGGCCACCCGCTTCTGTACGGCCGGCGAGAGCCGCAGCAGACGCAGCGTGTTGGAGACCTGCGGACGCGAGCGTCCGATCCGGTCGGCCAGCTGGTCGTGCGTGCAGTTGAAGTCCTTCAGCAACTGCTCGTAGGCGTTGGCCTCTTCGATCGGGTTCAGCTGCGCCCGGTGGAGGTTCTCCAGGAGGGCGTCGAGAAGAAGCTTCTCGTCCTCCGTCTCCCGCACGATCGCGGGAATCCTCTCCAGACCGGCCTCACGGGACGCACGCCAGCGGCGCTCACCCATGATGAGCTCATAGCGCTCGGCGCCCAACTGCCGTACGACGACCGGCTGGAGGAGCCCGACCTCCTTGATGGAGGTCACCAGCTCGGCCAGCGCGTCCTCGTCGAAGATCTCACGGGGCTGGCGCGGGTTCGGGGAGATGGAGTCCAAGGGCACCTCGGCGAAGTGCGCCCCGGCCGGACGCGCCTCGGGAGCCACCGGCTCGGCCTCGACGAGGGGCTCCGTTTCACGTGAAACATTGCCCGGCGGCAGCGTCGCCACCTTCGCGGCGGCCACCCCGCGCTCCGCGGTGAGCACCGGCCCACCGGACGGAGCCGCCGACGCACCCCCGGCGGCCGGAGAGCTCTCCGGAGTCGGAGCCGCAGGAATCAGCGCGCCAAGCCCGCGCCCCAGTCCTCTACGTCGCTCGCTCACTGGATTCCCTCCGCCATGCTCTGCTGATCATTCTGTGCGCCCGCACCAGCGCCCCGCAGGGCCATTTCCCTGGCGGCTTCGAGGTACGAGAGCGCACCGCTGGAACCCGGATCGTAAGTCAGCACCGTCTGGCCGTAGCTCGGGGCCTCCGAGATACGCACCGACCGGGGAATGCTCGTCCGCAGCACCTCATTGCCGAAGTGGTTGCGCACCTCGTCCGCCACCTGGGAGGCAAGGCGGGTCCGGCCGTCGTACATCGTGAGGAGGATCGTCGAGACGTGCAGGGCAGGGTTGAGGTGCCCTCGGACGAGATCGACGTTGCGCAGGAGCTGCCCCAGGCCCTCCAGCGCGTAGTACTCGCACTGGATCGGGATGAGCACCTCGTTGCCCGCCACCATCGCGTTGACCGTGAGCAGACCCAGCGACGGCGGGCAGTCGATGAGGATGTAGTCCAGCGGCTGCTCGTAGGCCTGGATGGCCCGCTGCAGCCGGCTCTCGCGCGCCACGAGGGACACCAGCTCGATCTCCGCACCGGCGAGATCGATGGTGGCCGGGGCGCAGAAGAGCCCTTCGACATCCGGGACGGGCTGGACGACTTCGGAGAGCGGCTTGCTCTCCACCAGTACGTCGTAGATGGAGGGGACCTCGGCGTGGTGGTCGATCCCGAGCGCCGTGGAGGCATTGCCCTGCGGGTCCAGGTCGATCACCAGCACGCGGGCGCCGTGCAGGGCCAGCGACGCGGCCATGTTGACCGTGGTCGTGGTCTTGCCGACGCCGCCCTTCTGGTTGGCGACGACCATGACACGGGTCTGGTCAGGGCGTGGCAGCCCTTCGCCGGCTCGGCCCAGGGCCTCGACCGCCAGTTGGGCAGCACGACCAATCGGGGTGTCGTCCATCGGGGGCGGTGTTTCACGTGAAACATCACGTGAAACGTCCTCCCCCGCTGACTCGGTACGGGGACCGGGGACCGGATCGGTCATCGGTCCCGCGATGTTGGCGTCGGACCGCAAGGATTCACTCTCCTCGACTTCAGGCTCGCAATGAACAGAGCCTCCCATGCCATCGGGGTCGTGAACCAGCGAGGCCCGGTCTTCTGTGGATGAATCCTCCGTTGTGGAGAACTCCGTCCCCCTCACGGGGGGTTTGCGGTCACGAGGCGCAGCACTTCGGCTACGGCTGATGATCCCCTGCAGCAGTGAGCGACGTTTCACGTGAAACACGATGCCGAGCAGCCGCAGACGTCAGGTGCCGACACTCCGACGTGCGTACGTTTGGCAGCTTGTGTGGCCTATGGCTCGTCATCAGGACGGATCAGCGCGCCAAAACGTCAACCTTGCGTACGTCAGCGACGCCCGCGCGTACGTGAACGACATCCCGTCTACGTCAGCGACGCCGCCGCGACCGTCCCACCCGCGCGGCCTTGGCCCGCTTCGCCGCGAACCGCACACCGCCCGGGCTCTCGCCCACCTCGACCCGTACGACCGTGGACAGCGGGTCCACGACGCCCTCGCCGACCTGCAGCACCGAGGTGGACTCGGCACCGAGCTTGGCCAGCGCGGCCTTCGCCCCGCCCAGCTCCTCCTCGGCGGTGTCGCCCTTGAGCGCCAGCATCTCGCCGTACGGCCGCAGCAGCGGGATGCCCCACGTGGCGAGGCGGTCGAGGGGGGCCACGGCGCGTGCGGTGACGACATGCACGGGCGGCATCTTGCCCATGACCTCCTCGGCGCGGCCGCGGACGACCGTCACATGATCGAGGCCGAGCAGCTCGACGACCTCGGTGAGGAAGTTCGTACGGCGCAGCAGCGGTTCGAGGAGCGTGATCTTGAGGTCCTCGCGGACGAGCGCGAGGGGGATACCGGGCAGCCCTGCACCGGAGCCGACATCGCAGACGGTGACGCCCTCGGGCACCACCTCGGAGAGCACGGCACAGTTCAGCAGGTGGCGCTCCCACAGCCGGGGCACCTCACGCGGGCCGATCAGACCACGCTTGACGCCCGCGTCGGCGAGCAGCTCCGCGTACCGGACGGCGTCGTCGAAGCGCTCGCCGAACACCGCGCGGGCCTGCTCGGGCGCCGGGGGAAGCTCCGACGGGGGGAGCTCTGACGTCTCCGTCACGGGAACCGTCCTTCCGTACCGCTGTACCGTGCGCGCTGACCGCGCCCAGGGGCTCAGTATCAAGGCTGACAAAGACCGGCCCCGTCTGCGAACAGACGGGGCCGGGAAAACCGTAGAACGGTCAGGCAGGCAGGACGACGACGAAGCGCTGCGGCTCCTCGCCCTCGGACTCGCTGCTCAGACCGGCGTCCTTGACCGCGTCGTGCACGACCTTGCGCTCGAAGGGCGTCATCGGCTGCAGCTTGACCGGCTCGCCGGAGCTCTTCGCCTCGGCCGCGGCCTTGGCGCCGATCTCGGTGAGCTCGGCACGCTTCTGCGCCCGGTAGCCCGCGATGTCCAGCATGAGGCGGCTGCGGTCGCCGGTCTCGCGGTGGACTGCGAGGCGGGTCAGCTCCTGGAGCGCCTCCAGGACCTCGCCGTCCCGCCCGACCAGCTTCTGCAGGTCGCGCGAGCCGGAGTCGCTGATGATCGACACCGCGGCGCGGTCGGCCTCGACGTCCATGTCGATGTCGCCGTCGAGATCGGCGATGTCGAGCAGACCTTCGAGGTAGTCCGCCGCGATCTCACCTTCCTGCTCAAGGCGGGTGAGGGTGTCGCCTGCTTCGGCAGCGGCCTCGGTGGTGGTGCCGTCCGTCACGGAGGTACTCCTTCTTACTTCTTGGACGGGTGCTTGGGCCGCTGCTGGCCCTTGCGCTGTCCGGACTTGGCTTTGCTGCGCGCACCCGTACCGGGCTGCTGCTTGGCGCCGGCCGGCTTGGCCGGGGTCTTGGGCTTGGCGTCCGCGGTGTCGTCGGACTTCGTCAGCGAGGTCTTGGTCTCGTCGCTCTTCGAGACCGCCTGGCCGCCGCCGGCGCCGGCGCCGGACTGACGCTGCGACTTCGACTGCCGCTTGGGCTGCTGACGCCGCGCCGTCCCGCCACCGGTGCCGGTCGACTCATCACCGTCGAGGACGGCCACGGCGCTGTCGCTCTTCGATACGAGGCCTTCGGCGCTGGCGGCCAGGCCGGCCTTGCTCAGACCGTTGATGAACTTGCGCTCGTTGTCGTTGCGGTCGCGGCCCTTGGCGACGATCGCCTTGATGATGTTGCGCTCACCGCGGCGTACCTTCTCGCCGCCGTTCTTCACGAGCTTGGTCGTCAGACGCTCCAGGAAGGCGGCCTGCGCCTTCGAGCCCGGCGTCGGGTTCTGCCGGATGACGTACATCTGCTGGCCCATGGTCCACACGTTGGTGGTCAGCCAGTAGACGAGGACACCGACGGGGAAGTTGATGCCGAAGACGGCGAACATGACGGGGAAGACGTACATCAGCATCTTCTGCTGCTGCATGAACGGCGTCTTCACGCTCATGTCGACGTTCTTCGTCATCAGCTGGCGCTGCGTGAAGAACTGCGAGGCCGACATCAGGACGATCATGACCGCGGTCACGATCTTGACGTTCGTGGTGGTCGCGCCCAGGGATTCGAGCTTCGCGGCGCTGTCCGTGAACTTGGCGGCCAGCGGCGCGCCGAAGATGTGCGCCTGACGGGCGCTCTCAAGGAGACGGTCGTCGATCGCACCGACGGTCTTGCCCGTGGCGATGCCGTTGAGCACGTGGTACAGCGCGAAGAAGAACGGCGACTGCAGAAGGATGGGAAGGCACGAGGAGAGCGGGTTGGTACCCGTCTCCTTGTACAGCTTCATCATCTCTTCGGACTGGCGCTGCTTGTCGTTCTTGTAGCGCTCCTGGATCTTCTTCATCTCGGGCTGCAGCGTCTGCATGCCACGAGTCGCCTTGATCTGCTTCACGAAGAGCGGGATCAGGGCGATACGAATCACGATCACCAGGGAGACGATGGACAGTCCCCAGGCCCAGCCCGAATCCGGGCCGAAGACCTTCCCGTACAGGGTGTGGAAAAAGACGATGACGTACGAGACAGGAACGGTGATAAAGCTGAAGAGGCTGGCAATCGTGTCCACTAATCAGGCTCCTTGAGCGTGGGACGGAGTCTCGGTGGGGGCCTTCCCGCCCCGGTTGCGCCAGGCGTTGCGCAGCATTTCGTGCCATCGCGGCCGCTTGCGCGGTGGTACATGATCAACACCACCGTGCGACCACGGGTTGCAGCGCAGGATGCGCCAGGCGGTGAGCCCTGTGCCCTTGATCGCGCCGTGCCGGTCGATGGCCGTGAAGCCGTAGTGGGAGCACGACGGGTAGTACTTGCACACCGGCCCCAGGAGTGGGCTGATGGTCCACTGGTAGAGCTTGATCAGAGCCAGCAGTGGGTATTTCATCGCGCGCCCCCTGACAGAAGCCGCGTGAACGCGGCGTCCAGGTCCCGGGCCAGCTGTGCATGGTCGGCGTCGCCCGCTCCGGGCAGCGCTCGTACGACTACCAGGCTACCGGGGGGCAGCTCGCTCAGCCGTTCGCGCACCAGGTGCCTCAGGCGGCGCTTCACTTTGTTGCGTACGACCGCCACGCCCACGGCTTTGCTCACGACGAAACCCGCACGCGGCGGGGGAGTACTCTCCCCCGGTACGTGCGGGTCCCCTTCGTTAAGAAGGTCAGCTCCGCTGCGTAGATGGACGACGAGCGTCGGGCGGCCTGCCCGACGACCCCGTCGTACCGCGGTCGCGAAGTCCTCGCGCCGCCTCAGCCGATGCTCGGTAGGCAGCACGACGACATGACCTGCGGAATCAGGCCGACAGGCGGGCGCGGCCCTTGCTGCGGCGGGACGCCAGGACGGCGCGGCCGGCACGGGTACGCATCCGCAGACGGAAGCCGTGGGTCTTCGCGCGGCGGCGGTTGTTCGGCTGGAAGGTGCGCTTGCTCACTCGGGGGCTCCAGAAAAGTCAATCGGTGGACGATGTCGTCTGGCTGTCACCGTGCGCCCACGAGTAGCTCGCGATCACGCCCGAGTGCACCGCTAGTGATCACTGTTGGTGATCTACGCCCATCGGAGGCAGGCGGCAGCAGCCATCGACAACTCGACCTGGTTACGGTACGCGGGGCTACGCCATCCGGTCAAACCAGCGGACCTTCGACCGGCGACAGCCCGGCGGGAACCGACACTGTGCACAGCCTGTGGACAACAACTTGAACCGCAGCCGTCGCCCTGACTACCGTGGCTGGACTCGGATTGACCCAAACCCTCCCACGAACCACACCTTCGTGGGACATCGTGACTCGTGACCCTCGTGAGAGAGCGTGCCCTGTGGCTGACGTACCTGCCGATCTTGCCGCAGTCTGGCCACGAGTCCTGGAACAGCTGCTGGGCGAGGGGCGCGACGGCCACGGGCAGGGTGTGGACGCCAAGGACGCGCAGTGGATCCGGCGCTGCCAGCCGCTCGCGCTGGTCGCGGACACGGCCCTGCTCGCCGTGCCGAACGAGATGGCCAAGAACCGGCTGGAGGGCCGCCTCGCCCCGGTCGTCAGCGAGACCCTGAGCCGCGAGTGCGGCCGTCCGATCCGTATCGCGATCACCGTGGACGAGTCGATGGGCGAGCTCCCGCCGGCCCCGGCCCCCGCCCCGCAGGCACCCCCGGCCGCCCACACCCCCCAGCGCTTCGAGGAGCCCGAGCTCCCGGGCGCGCTCCCCGGCATGGGCCAGACCGGCCAGGCGTACGAGAACTACGGCCGCCGTGAGGACCGGCGCGACGAACGGCGTGAGGACCGTCGTGAGGACCGGCACGACGAGCGCCGCGACGACCGGCGGGATGAGCGCCGCGACGAGAACGACCCGCTGCCCACGGTCCGCCCGACCTACCCCGACTACCAGCGCCGCGAGCCCGGCGCCTGGCCGCGCCCGGGTCAGCAGGACGACTACGGCTGGCAGCAGCCCCGCCTCGGCTTCCCCGAGCGGGACACGTACGGCGGCGCGCCGGAGCGCGACAACTACACCGCCCCGGACCGCGACGCGTACCAGTCCCCGGACCGGGAGACCTACAAGTCCCCCGACCGCGACGGGCGCGACGGGCGCGACAGCCGCGACGGCTACCCGGAGCGCGACCCGTACGCCTCACCCCAGTCCTCGCACGACTACCGCTCCGAGCGCCCGCCGTACGACGACGGCCGTTCCCCGTACGACACCGAGCGGCCCTCGTACGAGAGCGAGCGCAGCCCGTACGAGAAGCAGCGGCAGCAGAGGTACGAGCAGCAGCGGCCCGCTCTGCCGGAGGGGCCGGGCACCGGGCGCACCCCCGGCGGTACCGGCGGCGCACCCGGTCCGCTCGGCGCGAAGCCCGCGCCGGCCCCCGGACCCGGTGAGCCGACCGCGCGCCTGAACCCGAAGTACCTCTTCGACACCTTCGTCATCGGCGCCTCGAACCGTTTCGCGCACGCGGCCGCGGTCGCCGTCGCGGAGGCACCGGCCAAGGCGTACAACCCCCTCTTCATCTATGGGGAGTCGGGCCTCGGCAAGACGCACCTGCTGCACGCGATCGGGCACTACGCGCGCAGCCTCTATCCCGGCACGCGTGTGCGGTACGTGAGCTCCGAGGAGTTCACCAACGAGTTCATCAACTCGATCCGCGACGGCAAGGGCGACAGCTTCCGCAAGCGGTACCGCGAGATGGACATCCTGCTCGTCGACGACATCCAGTTCCTCGCGGACAAGGAGTCGACGCAGGAGGAGTTCTTCCACACCTTCAACACGCTGCACAACGCGAACAAGCAGATCGTGCTGAGCAGTGACCGGCCGCCCAAGCAGCTGGTCACCCTGGAGGACCGGCTGCGCAACCGCTTCGAGTGGGGCCTGATCACGGACGTCCAGCCGCCCGAGCTGGAGACCCGTATCGCGATCCTCCGCAAGAAGGCGGTGCAGGAGCAGCTCAACGCCCCGCCGGAGGTCCTGGAGTTCATCGCCTCGCGGATCTCGCGCAACATCCGTGAGCTCGAAGGCGCACTGATCCGCGTCACCGCCTTCGCGTCGCTGAACCGGCAGCCCGTCGACCTCGGCCTCACGGAGATCGTCCTCAAGGACCTGATCCCCGGCGGCGAGGACTCCGCGCCCGAGATCACGGCGACCGCCATCATGGCCGCCACCGCCGACTACTTCGGGCTCACGGTGGACGACCTGTGCGGATCCTCGCGCAGCCGCGTCCTGGTGACGGCCCGCCAGATCGCCATGTATCTGTGCCGCGAGCTCACGGACCTCTCCCTGCCGAAGATCGGCGCGCAGTTCGGCGGCCGCGACCACACGACGGTGATGCACGCGGACCGCAAGATCCGCGCTCTGATGGCCGAGCGGCGCTCGATCTACAACCAGGTCACCGAGCTCACCAACCGCATCAAGAACGGCTGACAGCAGCGGAGTTACGGCCCGAAGGGCGCCCCGGGAGCACCTCCCGGGGCGCCCTTCGGCGTTTGCGGCCGCAGCGAAGGCGCTTCCCGCCCATCGCATCGTCCATCGCGGCTGTTCGAATAGCCCATCTGCAGGACTGTTTCTCCACAGAAGTGCACGGAATCGGGCATCCACACCCTGGGGACTGTCGAGTTATCCAGATCATGTCCACAGGCGCGCTCGCTGACAGGGCATCAACCCAGGTCAGCAGCCTGTGGATTCGTGGACAACGGATCTCCACAGGCTGTGGATGATCGCGCCGCCCACAGACTGTGGATGAAGTTGTCCACCGCTCGCCCACAGGAAACCGGTGCTTGTCCCCAGGATCTCGCAGCTTCTCCACAAGTCTGTCCACTGTTCGGCAACGCAACGCACCCTCTCACCGGGTCGAGTGAAAGGCGTCACACAAAGCTGCCGAGGGGGCCTGTGGGCAACCGGGCAAAAGCTGGGGACGAACCTGGGGAGAAGTAGCCCTGTCCTGTGCATGGGCTGTGCAGAACTTTCTGTTCTCCACAGTTCACCGGAGTTATCCACGGGCTCCGCCCACAGGCACGGTGGATAAAATTTGGGCGCTGACCTGCGCAAACGAGGTTATCCACGGTTTCCACAGGCCCTACTACTACGACCAAGTAGAGAGAGGCTGGGAATCGATTTGAAGTGGGGGCTGTGCACAACTCGAGGCTCGTCGACCTCTGCCCGCTCGTCACGACTTGACCCCGACAGGCACCAGCTGTCAGTGCGGTGCGTCAGACTGGTCCCCGGCGTTCTCCCCACCTTGGGGACGGGCCAACCACCAAGACAGCGACGACAGACCAGCAGGGCGAGCAGCCAGGCATCAGCAGGAGGCGGCTTACGGTGAAGATCCGGGTAGAGCGCGACGTACTGGCGGAGGCGGTGGCCTGGGCGGCTCGCAGCCTCCCTGCCCGCCCGCCGGCGCCTGTCCTGGCCGGCCTTCTCCTCAAGGCGGAGGAAGGCGCTCTCAGCCTCTCCGGCTTCGACTACGAGGTCTCGGCCCGCGTCTCGGTGGACGCGGAGGTCGACGAGGAGGGCACGGTGCTCGTCTCCGGCCGCCTGCTCGCCGACATCACGAGGGCACTGCCCAACCGTCCGGTGGAGATTTCCACAGACGGTGTACGGGCGACGGTGGTCTGTGGATCCTCGCGGTTCACGCTGCACACGCTCCCGGTGGAGGAGTACCCGGCGCTGCCGCAGATGCCGTCGGCGACCGGTGTCGTCCCCGGTGAGGTCTTCGCCTCGGCCGCAGCCCAGGTGGCCATCGCCGCCGGGCGCGACGACACGCTCCCCGTCCTGACGGGTGTGCGCATCGAGATCGAGGGCGACACGGTCACGCTCGCCTCCACCGACCGCTACCGCTTCGCGGTCCGCGAGTTCCTGTGGAAGCCCGAGGTGCCGGACGCCTCCGCGGTCGCCCTGGTGCCCGCCAAGACGCTCCTGGACACCGCCAAGGCGCTCACGAGCGGCGACAGCGTCACCATCTCGCTGTCCGGCTCGGGTGCGGGCGAGGGCCTGATCGGTTTCGAGGGCGCGGGCCGCCGTACGACCACGCGTCTGCTCGAAGGCGATCTGCCGAAGTACAAGACGCTGTTCCCGACGGAGTTCAACTCGGTCGCGATCATCGAGACCGCCCCGTTCGTCGAGGCAGTCAAGCGCGTGGCCCTGGTCGCCGAGCGGAACACGCCGGTGCGCCTGAGCTTCGAGCAGGGCGTGCTGATCCTGGAGGCCGGTTCGTCCGACGACGCACAGGCTGTGGAAAGGGTGGACGCCCAGCTCGACGGCGACGACATCTCCATCGCGTTCAACCCGACGTTCCTGCTCGACGGTCTCAGCGCGATCGACTCGCCGGCCGCGCAGCTGTCCTTCACCACGTCCACCAAGCCCGCGCTGCTCAGCGGCAAGCCGGCCGTGGACGCCGAGGCGGACGACGCGTACAAGTACCTGATCATGCCGGTCCGCCTCAGCGGCTGACCCGTCCACGGCAGCGCTCATATGGGCCCAGGGGCCCCGCAGGTGGGTACCTGCGTCCGGGATTAAGCTCGGACGCAGGTACGAAAGCACGAAAGCCCACCACGCGACACAAAAGGAACACCTGATGGAGCTCGGTCTCGTCGGTCTCGGCAAGATGGGCGGCAACATGCGCGAGCGCATCCGCCGCGCAGGCCACACCGTCATCGGATACGACCGCAATCCGGACCTCGCGGATGTCCACAGCCTGCAGGAGCTTGTGGGCAAGCTGAAGGGCCCGCGTGTCGTCTGGGTCATGGTCCCCGCGGGCGGCCCGACCCAGGAGACCGTCGACCAGCTCGCCTCGATGCTGGAGCCCGGCGATGTCGTCGTGGACGGCGGCAACTCCCGCTGGACGGACGACGAGAAGCACGCCGAGGAGCTCGCGGCCAAGGGCATCGGCTTCGTCGACTGCGGTGTCTCCGGCGGCGTCTGGGGCCTGGAGAACGGCTACGCCCTGATGTACGGCGGCTCCGCCGAGGACGTCGCCAAGGTGCAGCCGGTGTTCGACGCCCTCAAGCCCGAGGGCGAGTTCGGCTCCGTGCACGCCGGAAAGGTCGGCGCGGGCCACTTCGCGAAGATGGTCCACAACGGCATCGAGTACGCGATGATGCAGGCCTACGCCGAGGGCTGGGAGCTCCTGGAGAAGGTCGACTCCGTGGACAACGTCCGCGAGGTCTTCCGCAGCTGGCAGGAGGGCACGGTCATCCGCTCGTGGCTCCTCGACCTCGCGGTCAACGCGCTCGACGAGGACCAGCACCTGGACCAGCTCAAGGGTTATGCACAGGACTCGGGCGAAGGCCGGTGGACTGTGGAAGCCGCGATCGACAACGCCGTCCCGCTGCCCGCCATCACCGCGTCCCTCTTCGCGCGCTTCGCCTCCCGGCAGGACGATTCGCCGCAGATGAAGATGATCGCGGCGCTGCGCAACCAGTTCGGCGGCCACGCGGTCGAGAAGAAGTAATCCACAGCTGTGCACGAGCAGTGCACAGCAGCCGGGGGAGGTCGGCGCCCACCATGCACGTCACGCATCTGTCGCTGGCCGACTTCCGCTCGTACGCCCGGGTCGAGGTGCCTCTCGACCCGGGCGTCACCGCGTTCGTGGGCCCGAACGGGCAGGGCAAGACGAACCTGGTCGAGGCCGTCGGCTATCTCGCCACGCTCGGCAGCCACCGCGTCTCCTCGGACGCCCCGCTCGTACGGATGGGGGCGGACCGCGCCGTCATCCGCGCCCAGGTCCGCCAGGGCGAGCGGCAGCAGCTCGTCGAGCTGGAGCTGAACCCGGGCAAGGCGAACCGGGCCCGTATCAACAGGTCGTCGCAGGTCAGACCGCGTGATGTGCTGGGGATAGTGCGCACCGTCCTGTTCGCGCCCGAGGATCTCGCCCTGGTGAAGGGCGATCCGGGCGAGCGCCGGAAGTTCCTCGACGAGCTGGTCACGGCGCGTTCCCCGCGGATGGCCGGAGTGCGCTCCGACTACGACCGCGTGCTGAAGCAGCGCAACACACTCCTCAAGTCCGCCGCGATGGCCCGCAGGCACGGCGGCCGCTCCATGGACCTGTCCACCCTCGACGTCTGGGACCAGCATCTGGCCCGCGCGGGCGCCGAGCTGCTCGCGCAGCGGCTCGATCTGATCGCCGCGCTGCAGCCGCTGGCCGACAAGGCCTACGAGCAGCTGGCGCCCGGCGGCGGCCCGCTGGCGTTGGAGTACAAGCCGTCCGCCGAGGGTCCGGGGACCAGCCGTGAGGAGCTGTACGAGCAGCTGCTCGCCGCGCTCGCCGGCGTGCGCAAGTCGGAGATCGAGCGCGGTGTGACGCTCGCCGGTCCGCACCGTGACGATCTGCAGCTCAAGCTCGGCGACCTGCCCGCGAAGGGGTACGCGTCGCACGGCGAGTCCTGGTCGTACGCGCTGGCGCTGCGCCTTGCCTCGTACGACCTGCTGCGGGCCGAGGGCAATGAGCCGGTGCTCGTCCTCGACGATGTCTTCGCCGAGCTGGACACGCGGCGCCGCGAGCGGCTCGCGGAGATGGTCGCGCCCGGTGAGCAGGTCCTGGTGACGGCCGCGGTCGAGGACGACGTACCCGGGATCCTGACCGGTGTGCGGTACTCCGTGGCGCAAGGCGAGGTGACCCGCGTATGACCTCCTCCGAGGAGAACCAGGACAAGCCCAAGCCCGCCGAACCCAGCGGTGTCGACCTCGCCCGGGTCGCCCTGCGCGCCGCCAAGGAGCAGGCGCGGGCGCGCGGCGCCGAGGCACAGCAGAAGAAGCAGGCCCGGCGCGGCGGCCTCAGGTCCGGGGCGCGCGCCGACGGCCGCGACCCGCTGCCGCTCGGCGCGGCCATCAACCGGCTGATCAGCGAGCGCGGCTGGGAGACCCCGGCCGCCGTCGGCGGCGTGATGGGCCGCTGGCCGCAGATCGTCGGCGACGACCTGGCCAAGCACTGCGTCCCGCAGAAGTACGACGAGGACGACCGGGTCCTGACCGTCCAGTGCGACTCGACGGCCTGGGCCACGCAGCTGCGGCTGCTCGCCCCGCAGCTGGTCGCGCGCCTCAACCAGGACCTCGGCCAGGGCACCGTGCGCCTCATCAAGGTGCTCGGCCCCGGCGGTCCCGCCCGGCGCTACGGACCCCTGCGCGCCCCCGGAAGCACGGGTCCCGGCGATACGTACGGGTAGCCGTATCCGCGTCGTGGCGGCGGTCCGTCCCTCACCGTAGTGGTGGGTTGACAGCCCGAAGCGCTGAGCGCCTGTGTGAGCCTCTTGGAGCCCCGTTCCACATATGGGGAGTCGTACGAGACCGGTTCAGGACGGCACATGCGGACTCAAGGCCCGGCAAGCCCCCATTACTGTCGGCGCTACCGGTAGACTGGGAGACAATCCCGCCCCATCGGGGGGTCGGGGCCAGAACGCTGCACCACGTCTCCACGCGTCCCGTGTACCTCACGCGGCCCGCGGGAGACCGCCGTCATATACGAACGACGCAGCCGCTCCCGACGAAAGCCGGGAGCTTGGCTTGTGCTGTGCCAGAAAGGGCGCTTCGTGGCCGATTCCGGCAACCCCAACGAGAACAATCCGTCCACCGACGCCGGCGCGAACGTCTACGACGCCAGCGCCATCACCGTCCTCGAGGGTCTGGACGCGGTCCGCAAGCGACCGGGCATGTACATCGGCTCGACCGGTGAGCGCGGTCTGCACCACCTCGTGTACGAGGTCGTGGACAACGCGGTCGACGAGGCGCTGGCCGGGCACGCGGACACGATCGACGTCACGATCCTCGCCGACGGCGGCGTGCGCGTGATCGACAACGGCCGTGGCATCCCGGTGGGCATCCACCCCGTGGAGAAGAAGCCGGCCGTCGAGGTCGTGCTCACCGTGCTGCACGCGGGCGGCAAGTTCGGCGGCGGCGGCTATGCCGTCTCCGGTGGTCTGCACGGCGTCGGCGTCTCCGTGGTGAACGCCCTGTCGTACAAGCTCGCGGTCGACATCCGCACCGACGGCTACCGCTGGACGCAGGAGTACAAGTCGGGCGCCCCCACCGCTCCCCTGGAGCGGCACGAGGCCACCACCGAGACCGGCACCACGGTCACGTTCTGGGCCGACCCGGACATCTTCGAGACCACCGAGTACTCCTTCGAGACGCTCTCGCGGCGCTTCCAGGAGATGGCCTTCCTCAACAAGGGCCTGACGATCAGGCTCACGGACGAGCGTGAGTCGGCGAAGGCCGTGGTCGGTGCGGACACCGCGGACTCCGCGGACGACGACAAGGCCATGTCGGTCACGTACCACTACGAAGGCGGCATCGTCGACTTCGTGAAGTACCTCAACTCCCGCAAGGGCGAGGTCATTCACCCCACGGTGATCGATCTTGAGGCCGAGGACACCGACAAGGCGCTCTCGCTCGAAGTGGCGATGCAGTGGAACTCGCAGTACAGCGAAGGTGTCTACTCGTTCGCCAACATCATCCACACCCATGAGGGCGGTACGCACGAGGAGGGCTTCCGCGCCGCGCTGACCTCGCTGGTCAACAAGTACGCGCGCGACAAGAAGCTGCTCCGCGAGAAGGACGACAACCTCACGGGTGACGACATCCGCGAGGGTCTGACCGCGATCATCTCGGTCAAGCTGTCCGAGCCGCAGTTCGAGGGCCAGACCAAGACCAAGCTGGGCAACACCGAGGCCAAGACCTTCGTGCAGAAGGCGGTCTACGAGCACCTGGCCGACTGGCTGGACCGCAACCCCAACGAGGCCGCGGACATCGTCCGCAAGTCCATCGCCGCGGCCACCGCGCGCGTGGCGGCCCGCAAGGCGCGCGACCTCACCCGCCGCAAGGGGCTCCTGGAGTCCGCCTCGCTGCCGGGCAAGCTCTCCGACTGCCAGTCGAACGACCCCACCAAGTGCGAGATCTTCATCGTCGAGGGTGACTCCGCCGGTGGCTCCGCCAAGTCGGGCCGCAACCCGCAGTACCAGGCCATCCTGCCGATCCGCGGCAAGATCCTGAACGTCGAGAAGGCCCGCGTCGACAAGATCCTGCAGAACCAGGAGATCCAGGCGCTGATCTCGGCCTTCGGTACCGGGGTCCACGAGGACTTCGACATCGAGAAGCTCCGCTATCACAAGATCATCCTGATGGCGGACGCCGACGTCGACGGCCAGCACATCAACACGCTGCTCCTGACCTTCCTGTTCCGCTTCATGCGGCCGCTGGTCGAGGCCGGGCACGTGTATCTGTCGCGCCCGCCGCTGTTCAAGATCAAGTGGTCGCGCGACGACTTCGAGTACGCGTACTCGGACCGTGAGCGCGATGCCCTGGTCGAGCTCGGCAAGCAGGCCGGCAAGCGGTTCCGCGACGACACCATCCAGCGCTTCAAGGGCCTCGGCGAGATGAACGCCGAGGAGCTGCGCGTCACCACGATGGACGTCGAGCACCGCGTGCTCGGACTGGTCACCCTGGACGACGCCGCGCAGGCGGACGACCTGTTCTCGGTGCTGATGGGCGAGGACGTCGAGGCCCGGCGCTCGTTCATCCAGCGCAACGCCAAGGACGTCCGGTTCCTCGACATCTGAGTCGGTCTCAGCTGACCGCACCGAAAGGACTTTGACCAGCAATGGCCGACGAGAACACTCCCGCCGTGACCCCTGAGGGCGACGCGGGCCAGACCCTGCGCATCGAGCCCGTCGGGCTCGAGACCGAGATGCAGCGCTCGTATCTCGACTACGCGATGTCCGTCATCGTGTCGCGTGCGCTGCCCGACGTACGGGACGGCCTCAAGCCCGTGCACCGCCGCGTCCTGTACGCGATGTACGACGGCGGCTACCGGCCCGAGAAGGGCTTCTACAAGTGCGCCCGCGTCGTCGGTGACGTCATGGGTACGTACCACCCGCACGGCGACTCCTCCATCTACGACGCCCTGGTCCGCCTGGCCCAGCCGTGGTCGATGCGGATGCCGCTCGTGGACTCCAACGGCAACTTCGGCTCCCCGGGCAACGACCCGGCCGCCGCCATGCGGTACACCGAGTGCCGGATGAAGCCGCTGTCCATGGAGATGGTCCGTGACATCGACGAGGAGACCGTCGACTTCACGGACAACTACGACGGCCGCAACCAGGAGCCGACGGTCCTGCCGGCGCGCTTCCCGAACCTGCTGATCAACGGCTCCGCCGGTATCGCGGTCGGCATGGCCACCAACATCCCGCCGCACAACCTGCGCGAGGTCGCGGCCGGGGCCCAGTGGTACCTGGAGAACCCGGAGGCCTCCCACGAGGAGCTCCTGGACGCGCTGATCGAGCGCATCAAGGGCCCCGACTTCCCCAGCGGCGCGCTCGTCGTCGGCCGCAAGGGCATCGAGGAGGCGTACCGCACGGGCCGTGGCTCCATCACGATGCGCGCGGTCGTCGCGGTCGAGGAGATCCAGGGCCGCCAGTGCCTGGTCGTCACGGAGCTTCCGTACCAGGTCAACCCGGACAACCTTGCGCAGAAGATCGCCGACCTCGTGAAGGACGGCAAGGTCGGCGGCATCGCCGACGTCCGCGACGAGACCTCGTCGCGGACGGGCCAGCGCCTCGTGATCGTGCTCAAGCGCGACGCGGTCGCCAAGGTCGTCCTCAACAACCTGTACAAGCACACGGACCTGCAGACCAACTTCGGCGCCAACATGCTGGCCCTGGTCGACGGCGTCCCGCGCACGCTCTCCCTCGACGCGTTCATCCGGCACTGGGTGAACCACCAGGTCGAGGTCATCGTCCGGCGCACCAGGTTCCGGCTGCGCAAGGCCGAGGAGCGCGCCCACATCCTGCGCGGTCTGCTCAAGGCCCTGGACGCCATCGACGAGGTCATCGCGCTCATCCGGCGCAGCGAGACGGTCGACGTCGCCCGCACCGGCCTGATGGACCTGCTCTCGATCGACGAGATCCAGGCCAACGCCATCCTCGAGATGCAGCTGCGCCGCCTGGCCGCTCTCGAGCGCCAGAAGATCGTGCAGGAGCACGACGAGCTCCAGGCGAAGATCAACGAGTACAACGCGATCCTCGCCTCGCCCGAGCGCCAGCGCCAGATCATCAGCGAGGAACTGGCTGCGATCGTCGAGAAGTTCGGCGACGACCGCCGCTCCGCGCTCGTGCCCTTCGACGGCGACATGTCCATCGAGGACCTGATCGCCGAGGAGGACATCGTCGTCACGGTCACCCGCGGCGGCTACGTCAAGCGCACCAAGACCGAGGACTACCGCTCGCAGAAGCGCGGCGGCAAGGGCGTCCGCGGAGCGAAGCTCAAGGAAGACGACATCGTCGACCACTTCTTCGTCTCCACCACGCACCACTGGCTGCTGTTCTTCACGAACAAGGGCCGGGTGTACCGGGCGAAGGCGTACGAACTGCCCGATGCCGGACGCGACGCCCGCGGTCAGCATGTGGCAAATCTTCTGGCCTTCCAGCCGGACGAGCAGATCGCCGAGATCCTGGCGATCCGCGACTATGAGGTGGCCCCCTACCTGGTCCTCGCGACCAAGTCGGGCCTGGTCAAGAAGACCGCGCTGAAGGACTACGACTCGCCCCGCTCGGGCGGTGTCATCGCCATCAACTTGCGCGAGACGCAGGACGGTTCGGACGACGAACTGATCGGCGCCGAGCTGATCTCCGCCGAGGACGATCTGCTGCTCATCAGCAAGAAGGCCCAGTCGATCAGGTTCACCGCAACGGACGATGCGCTGCGCCCGATGGGCCGTGCGACCTCGGGCGTCAAGGGCATGAGCTTCCGCGAAGGCGATGAACTCCTCTCGATGAATGTCGTCAGGCCCGGTACGTTCGTGTTCACCGCAACCGACGGTGGGTACGCGAAGCGGACCGCCGTCGACGAGTACCGCGTCCAGGGCCGTGGCGGCCTCGGAATCAAGGCCGCCAAGATCGTCGAGGACCGTGGTTCGCTCGTCGGTGCGCTGGTGGTCGAGGACACCGACGAGATCCTCGCCATCACGCTGGGCGGCGGTGTGATTCGTACGCGAGTCAACGAGGTCAGGGAGACGGGCCGTGACACCATGGGCGTCCAGCTGATCAACCTGGGCAAGCGCGACGCCGTGGTCGGTATCGCGCGCAACGCCGAGGCAGGACGCGAGGCCGAGGAAGTCGACGCAGACGTCGACGAGCCGGCCGAGGGTCAGACGACCGCAGGCACGGACGAGGGCACGGCGCCCGAGACCGAGTAGCGCAAGGAGTACAGGACGTGAGTGGAGCCACGGGCGCCGGAACGAACGGACCCGGACCGGAAGGCGGCCGTGGCCCCGCCGAGTCTGTACATGCAGCGCAGGGGGGAACAGTGACGGACACCCGAGGGCCTCAGGCGTACGCCTCCGAGGGCGCGGCTCAGGCCGATTACGCTGCCGGGCCCCTGCCCGGTGAACGTCAGCCGAGCCAGCAGACCGGTCCCTATCACCCGCCGCAGGCCTACCCCGCACCTCCCGAGGGCGCTGTACGTCGTGCGCGGACCGGCGCACGTACGACCCCGCGCACGCGCAAGGCGCGGCTGCGGGTCGCGAAGGCCGATCCGTGGTCGGTCATGAAGGTCAGCTTCCTGCTCTCCATCGCCCTGGGCATCTGCACGATCGTCGCTGCGGCCGTCCTGTGGATGGTCATGGACGCCATGGGCGTCTTCTCCACGGTCGGCGGGACGATCTCGGAGGCCACGGGGTCCAACGAGTCGAATGGTTTTGATCTTCAGTCGTTTCTTTCGCTGCCGCGGGTCCTGATGTTCACCTCGATCATTGCGGTGATCGATGTGGTCCTCGCCACGGCACTTGCCACGCTCGGTGCGTTCATCTACAACCTCTCCGCCGGTTTCGTGGGCGGTATCGAGCTCACGCTCGCGGAGGATGAGTAGCCGCATCTGATGTGGCCGGTTCTATCGATTTTGGGACTGGGCACGTCGTGCGCTAATCTTCAGAGGTCAGCGCGCGGGACACACCCGGTAAAGCGCGGCGGGGCTATAGCTCAGTTGGTTAGAGCGCATCCCTGATAAGGATGAGGCCACAGGTTCAAATCCTGTTAGCCCCACAGCCCGACCCTTTGGGTCAAGAAGCCCGGTAGCTCACAGAGTTGCCGGGCTTTTCTCATCGCTGTGGTGCTCACGGGCGTCGGCGCGGTAGCGGGCCTCGGCACGCGGGATCTTCGGGCTGCGGGACGACGGCGAGCTGTTGTGCGCCTCGGCGCGGATGCGCTGCTTCATCGTCGGCGGTCTCGACTGGTCGTAGGGTCGCGCGGAGCGCGGCGCCGGCACGGTGTGCGTGGCCGGTGCGGTCGTCGCCGGGTTGCCGGCGTCGGTCTGCTGCGGTACGGCAGCGGCGGCCTGGGGGGTGATGAGCCCCAGTGAGGCGAAGAACGCGAGAAGCGCGCTGACGAGCGCGGACCACAGACGCGTGGCCTTGGTGGCAGCCATGATCTCTCCCTTTCGGATCGGTCGTTCCAGTGTTCGTCCGCCCCATTTGGGTCGGACGATTTGCGTACTTTCCTCATGATGTGTACGCAGGTCTTGAAGTGGGGGAGCTGCCGCCGTGATTCGCCGATCTTCAGATGAACACCACCCGTTCGGCCCCGGAGTCGCCCCTTTTCGCCCTGGAGGGCCCCGTTTTGCCCGTACGAGGGGTGAAAGCGTCGAACATCACAGGGCCGTAGAGGTGACGCGCGAGTGCCCCGGAAAGCGCTGCCGTGCAGGTCGACTGCGGTGCGCGGGGCGGGAGTTGGGTGCATCACGAGGGCGCCGGGCGGCCATCGACGGTGTGTATAGTCGGGCGCCAGAGGTCCCTCTACGTCAAGGAAAGACGAGGTAGCGCGGTGAAGAAGCTTCTCCTGGTCGCACTGGCCGCCATCGGCGGGCTCCTCGTGTACCGCCAGATCCAGGCGGATCGCGCCGAGCAGGATCTGTGGACGGAGGCGACTGACTCCGTGCCCAGCGGTTCGTGAGTCCGATTGCGTCTCTTTGCACTTGCCCCGGTCGCAGCTGGCGACCGGGGCTTTGTGTTGCGTGGGGTGCACTTGTGTGCCCAGTGTGACTACGAGCCGTTCCTTTCTCGTCACGGACCGTCCGTTTTGTTCGCTTCCGGGAATCCCGGGGTTGCGGATGTGAAGTGGGGCGGTGCTGTGCCGATGCGCTGACAGTGCCTCGGCCGTCGCGGCAGGATGAGAGCGGCCCGGGCGAAGGCGAGGAGCACTGTGACGATGCGGCGCGGCAGAGGGCGTACGGCGATGACCGGGGTGGCCGTGATCGCCGCCGTCGTCCTGCAGACCCCGGTGGCGGCCGCCGAGCCCTATCCGTACGGGTTCCCCGACGGGACGAGCGAGGTGGAGGGCGCGAGCGGGCCGGGCGGGGCGTCCGAGCTCGCCGTCGACACCACGTACCGCAGCACGATCCGGCCCGGGCAGAAGCTGCACTACCGCGTCGAGCTCGACGGCGCCTCGTCCGCGTACGTCTCCGTGGTGGCGCTGCCCGCGCTCGATGACCGGGTGGCGTTCGGGGACGGGATCGACGTGCGTCTGCAGAGCGCCGACGGCGGGCGGTGCGCGTCGGACAGCAGCGGGTTCGGCAGCGCCGACTATCCGCGGCCGCTGGTTGCCTCCGTGGAGCGGCTCGCGGACGACGGACCCGCGCGGTGCCGGGCGGCGGGGACGTACACCGTGGTCGTGGAGCGGGCGGAGGGCGGCAGGACCGCCTCGCGTGCGCCCTGGGACCTGGAGCTGGACTTCGTCAACGAACCCGCGCTGAAGGGGGCCGCGCCCAGTGAGACGCCCGGGGCCGGTGAGGCGGGCGGCGGCGCTGGGGCCGGTGGTCTGCCGGACGGTGCGGGTGAGGAGCGGGCGGGCGGGACGAGCTTCCATGACGCGGCCGCCGTCGGGGCCGGAGTGTGGAAGGGGCGGGTCGCGCCCGGGCGGACGCTCTTCTACAAGGTGCCCGTCGACTGGGGACAGCGGCTCGTGGCCGGTGCGGAGTTCTCGGGGGCCGGCGGCAAGGGGGTCGTGCGGGCGGCGCTGCGGCTCGGGCTGCACAACCCCGCGCGGACCGAAGTGGCCGCGGAGCAGCCGCAGTTGAGCGGATCGCGGGTCTCCGCGGTGCTCGACGCGACACCGGCGGTGGCGTACGGGAACCGGCAGGCGTCGGCGTCCGAGGTGACGGGGATGCGGTTCCCCGGCGCGTACTACCTGCAGCTGACGCTCAGCCCCGAACTGGCCGAGCAGTACGGGGACGGGCCGCTCGACGTGACGCTGCGGGTGGGCGTGGACGGTGAGGCCCAGGACGGGCCCGCGTACGCCGGCGACCCCGGGATCTTCCAGGTCGACGCTGCGGACGGCCAGGCGGGCGGTACGGGGGACGGCACGGCACGCGACGGCGGGATGCAGGTCGTGGCGGCGGTGGCCATCGGGCTGGGCACGGCGCTGGTGCTGTGGCTGGCGGTGTGGGCTGTGGTGGGGTGGCGGCGGG